>NZ_QUAC01000055.1 GCF_003389455.1 Streptomyces inhibens
AGCGGACCTCGGTCTGACGGGATGGTCCGGCGGTCTGGGGCCGGTCTCGGCCCCGGACCGCCGGCGGTAGTACCGGGAGTTCTTCTCACACACGCCTGTGACCGGCAATCGCACCAGCTCTACGCGGCGGGCGTGGGCGATGCGTAGGCGCAGGCGCCGGCGATGGCCTCGGTGTCCCAGTAGAAGGGACGGACCTCGGCGATCCGTCCGCCGGTGACCGTGATCGCCTGGAGGATCGGGAAGGTGAGTTCGCGACCGGTGGCCCGAGCGCGAGCACGGACCTGGGTGAGCACCACCGCGGTCTCCCCGGTGGCGAGGAACTCCTGCTCCAGCATGTCGAACGATTCCCATGCCCGGCTCATCGCGAGGAAGAACCGCTCCATGCCCTCGTGCCCACGCCAGGTTCCGCCGTAGGGCAGGGCATCGGCTTGATGCAGGACGACATCAGGCGCGAAGAAGGGCGCCAGCATGCCGAACGGAGCCGCGCCCGGGCCTCCGGCCGCCAAGTACCCCGCCTCGGCTGCGTACATGCCGGTGAGGACGGTCATCGAGTCTGTCGTGAGGGGGTTCGTCATGTCGCCAGCCTGATCAGCTGAACGGGATCACGCTGGCGGCAATCAGACATCGAGGTGGCTCTGCGCTTTCACGGCAAGCCCTGGCTCCTTACAACCGGGGCGGTCCTTGTGCGCGTTGGTGTTCACTCCTCCTCGTCCTCGTCCTCGTCGTCCGAGTCATCCGGGGCGGCCGCTACGGGCAGTCGCCCGCCCCTGCTGTCCGCGATGCGCACCACGTCGACGAGTGCCCGGGTGGTCTGCTTGAGCGTCACCCGGAGCGTGAGCGGCCCTGCCGTCGGTTCGTTCAACACGTCCTCCGCGTCCGCGATTACAGCGGCGGCGTCGCGCATCTGCTCCGCCTCCATCTCGTCGGCCTTCCGTGAGAGGTAGCCGCCGCTGTTGTCCGTGCTCAGGAAGCACGGGTGCCCAGAGGGGGTCTCCCACGGCAGCAGACGCAGCGGGGACCCGGGAAGCCGGGGGTGGTCCGGGTCGTAGGTCATCGCACGACCACCAGGGTCCGGCGGCGGGCGTGCTGCGCGCGTCGCTCTCGCGGAGCGATGGCCGCGCGGTGGCGGCCGCGGGCGGGGAGCAGCAGCCGCAGGAGCGCCTCGAAGATGGGAGCGATATGTTTGCTCACGTCGTCAACCTCCAGGGGGTTGGTGGCCATGCCCCCGGGCCGTGTCAGCGGTCGCGGGGGTCTTTGCGTACAGCCCCTAGCGTCGGGTGACAGCGAGTAGCCTCGCTAGTACACAGAGTGTGACGGTGTATTCGTCACTAGGGGGTTGGCGAAATGAGCAGTAGGTACGGTGATTGGCTCCGTGAGCAGCGAGAAGCGGCAGGGCTGACACAACAGCGGTTGGCCGACGCGGCGGTGATGACCCGTTCACACATCGCGCATATCGAGGCGGGGCGGCGGATTCCTTCCAAGGAGGATGCGCTGAGGCTGGACAGGGCGCTGAACACAGGGAATGTGTTGAGTAGCTTTCTGCCGCAGGACGACTCGGCGGTTGCCGACTACTTCGAGGCGGCGCGGCACCTTGAGCAACAGGCCACGGAGATCCGTGAGTTCGCGTTGTCGCAGGTGCCTGGCATCCTCCAGACGAGAAAGTACGCGCATGCCGTGATGCGTACCGTCTTCCCTCCGTGGAGTGAAGAGGAAGGTGACCGGTACGTCGTCACACGCCTTGAGCGTTCAAGGATCCTTGCCGACCCGGTGAAGCCTGTGGTGTGGGCGCTCCTGGACGAGTCGGTGTTGCGTCGCCCGGTCGGCGGCCCAGAGGTCATGGCGGAGCAGATCATGCACATTGCCGGCCTGGTTGAGGACGGGCGTGTGCGTGTGCATGTGATGCCGCTGGGACTGGGGGCGTACCACCTCTTGCAGGGGATGCTGTCGCTGATGTGGTTCGAGGACCAGCCCCCGGTGGCCTATTCCGAGGGGCTGGCCGTCGGCAAGGTGCATGACTCCCCGGCCATAGTCCATCGGCTCCAAGGCGCCTACGATCTCGCATTGGGGGACGCACTGCCGCTGAAGGAGTCACTCGCCCTCATGAGGGCGACAGCTAAGGGATATGGACACCATGACTGAGCACACCATTCCGGATGCCGCGACACTCAGCGGCTGGCGTAAGTCGTCGTACAGCGGGGCCGAGGGGGGCAGTTGCATCGAGGTCCTGGACCACTACCCCTTCGGCGTACCCGTCCGTGACAGCAAGAACCCGCACGGCCCCGCGCTCGTCTTCCGGGCAGCCGCGTGGTCATCGTTCGTTGCCGCAGTCAGGGACGAGGAGTTCGGAAGCCGTGATTGAGCACATCATCCTGAACGCGGCCACGCTGACCGGCTGGCGCAAGTCCTCGTACAGCGACGCCAACGGCGGCAGCTGCATAGAGGTTTTGGACAACCACCCCTCCGGCATCCCGGTCCGCGACTCCAAGAACCCGCACGGCCCGGCGCTTCTCTTCCCGGCCGAGGTCTGGGCGTCGTTCGTCGCTGCCGTCAAGGCTGTGGACTGACGGCCGTGGCCTTGAAGAACGTGTAGTGGAAGGTCCCGCCGTCGTCGGCTGCGCGCCGTAGATCGGCGATGCCGCGGTTCCAGTCGGCCGCAGTCGTCAGGCCGGCGGCCATCGCATCGTCGCGTACGGACTCGATCATGGCGATAAAGGTCTTGCGGGTGAAGCCGTCCACCAGCGCGGGGCGGGTCCGGTCGGCGTAGACCGTGCGCGGCCGGACGGCGACGTCGGTGAAGCCTGCGTCGGTGAGCAGCGGCTCCAACTCCCGTCCGAGCAGGGCGTTTCCGCCGGCCGCGGACTGTAGGTGGATCTGGTGGCCGATCACCTCATGGGCGTGGTGGCTGTCCGGGTGGAAGACCACCGACCCGTGGTCGCCCTCGATCACGGTGAGGGTGCCGCCGGGGCGCAGAACGCGGCGCAGTTCGGCCAGTGCCCGGCCGGGGTCCCGTAGGTGTTCCAGTACGAAGCAGGTGAAGATGTGGTCGAACTCTGCGTCCGTAAAGGGGAGTTGGAAGAGGTCGGCGGGGTGCCAGGTCACGTCGGCGGCCGGGGCCTGTTCCGTGACGTATGCGCGGGCCTGGGTCAGGGACTCCTCGGAGCGGTCGACGGCGACGATCCGCGCCCCCGGGCTGCTCCTGGCCAGGTGCACGGTCTGGGCGCCCACTCCGCAGCCGACCTCCAGGACCCGGCTGCCGGGCGGGTACGCCGTACCGGCGTGCAGCAAGGCGGCCAGGGTGTCCGCCTGGTCGCCGAGACGGCGGGCTTCCTGTGGTGAATAGCCGTGTACGTAGGCCGTGTGGGGCGTCGGGGTTGTCGGGGTCGTCGGCGTCGTCGTAGTCATGGGTTCCACCGTGGCGCGACAATGGTCCGGTGCACAGGTCCAAAGGGGAGCCGCCCAACCGGTCCATAAGCTCTTCCGTGTCCGCCGGGTCTTCCGACTTCTTGCAGCTGGACATCGGGGACGCGCCCGCCGGTGGACGGTCCGACTGGCTGGCGCGGGAGTTGCGGCGGGCCATCGCGGACGGCCGGCTGCCGGTCGGGAGCCGGCTGCCCGCGACCCGGGTGCTCGCCGCTGACCTGCGGGTTTCGCGTGGTGTGGTCACCGAGGCGTATCAGCGGCTGAGCGAGGACGGGCAGCTGGCCGGGCGGGGGAGGGGCGGCACGGTCGTGGTCGCCGCGCCCGTGACGACGAAGGCGGCGGCGGCGAAGACCACGGGCTCGACCCCGTACGCACACCGGACCGCCGCTCCCTTCGGCGCGCCGCCCGGCCCGGACGTCTTCGACGCGCTGCGTGCCGCGCCCGCCCGGATCGATCTCTCGCCCGGCGTGCCCGACCTGGCCGCCTTCCCGCGGGCGGCCTGGCTGCGTGCCGAACGCGCGGTGCTCGCGGACCTCCCGGCCGCCCACTTCGGATACGGGGACCCGCGCGGCGCCCCCGCCCTACGGACGGCCGTCGCCAACTGGCTGGCCCGTAACCGCGGGATCCGGGCGGACCCGGACGAGGTGCTGATCGTCGCCGGTACCGCGCAGGCGCTCGGCCTGATCGCCCAGGTGCTGCACAGGGACGGCGTGCGCGAGATCGCGGTGGAGGACCCCGGTTCGCTCGGTGCCCGGCAGCATCTGGTCCATTGGGGAGTGGGGACGCCGCCGGTAGAGGTCGATGAGGAAGGGGTACGGGTTGACGCGCTGCGGGCGAGCGGCGCCCGGGCCGTACTGCTCACCCCGGCGCATCAGTTCCCGACCGGGGTGGTGCTCGGCGGCGGCCGGCGCCGTGAGCTGATGCGCTGGGCGGCCGACGGCGGCCTGATCATCGAGGACGACTACGACGCCGAGCACCGTTACGACCGCGCGCCGGTCCCGGCCCTTCGTTCCCTCCTCCCCGAGCAGGTCTGTTACGCGGGCAGCGTCTCCAAACTGCTGGCGCCCGCGCTGCGGGTGGGCTGGCTGCTCGCGCCGCCGAAGTACCGGGAGGCGTTCGTCGAGGCCAAGCGGTTCGCCGACCTCGGCAACGCCGTACTGCCGCAGCTGGTGCTGGCCCGGCTGATGGAGTCGGGTGAACTGGAGCGCGGGCTACGGCTGGTGCGCCGGCGCCATCGCCGCCGCCGGGACGCCATGATCGCGGCGATCGGCGACGGTCTGCCGGGCGCGAGGGTGCATGGCGCCGCGGCGGGTCTGCATCTGACGATCACCTTCGACCCGGGGGCCCTCGACGCCTCCGATATGGACCTGGCCGCGGCCGCCCTCGCCCGCGGCGTCAAGGTTCACCCCCTGTCCTGGCACAGCCAACGCCCGGCCCCGCCGGGCCTGGTCCTCGGCTACGCGGCCCGCACACCGGGCGAGATCGCGGAGGGCGTGGCCGCCGTCGGCGAGGCGCTGACCGGCGGCGGGGCGGGGACCGGGGACCGGGCGGGGGCCGGGGACCGGGCGGGGATCAGGGTTCGATGACTTCTGCGTGGGCGCTGGACGGGGACAGGATGGCTGACGGGGTGATCGCGCCGGCGAAGCTGACGTCATATCCGCCGTTGAGGAGGATGAGCGTCAGGGTGAGTGTCTCGTTCACCTGGGCGACGCCTTGGGCGTTGGTGTTGGCGATGCCCAGGACGTTGGTGCCGGCTTTGAAGGTGATGGGCTGGTTGGGCACCGGAAGGCCGGTGACCTGGTCGGTCAGTGTGGCGGTCAGGAACGGGAAGTACACGTGCGGCGGGAACAGCTTCGCCAGCGCCGGGGTCGCGGTCAGCGAGGTGGCGTGGACGGGGACGAAGTAGGTGAAGCCGTTCACCAGAGTGGCGCTGCCGCCAGGGGTGGTGACGGTGACGTTCGCGGGGCCGGCCACCCCGGGCGGAGTGGTCGCGGTGAGCTGCGTACCGGTGGCGTTGACGGTCACGCCGGTGGCGGGGTTACCACCGATGTCGACACTCGCCCCGGTCAGGTTGGTGCCGGTGATCGTCACCACCGTGCCGCCCGTGATGGGCCCCTGGTTGGGGGTGATGGTGTTGATCATCGGGGGGAACTGGATGACGCTGACATTGGCCGAGGCGATGTTGCTGACATAGACCTTGTTGTTGGGGGCGACCACCAGGGCGATCGGCTGGCTGCCGACGGGAATCGGGGCGCCGATGACGGTGTTGGTGGTGGTGTCGATCACCGACACGTCGTTCGAGCCGCGGTTGGCTGTGTAGGCGTTGCCGTCGGGGCCGACCGTGATGCCCCACGGGTTGGTGCCGACGGGGATCGTGGCCACGATCATGTCCGTGTTCGTGCTGATCACGGAGACGTTGTTCGACCCGATGTTGGCGACGTAGGCATCCCCGCTGGGGCCGATCGCCACAAAGTTCGGCTGGCTGAGGCCGAGAATCGTGGTGATGACGGTGGCGGTGGCGGTGTCGATCACCGTCACGCTGTTCGCGTTCCGGTTGGCGACATAGGCCTTGCCGTTGGGGGCGACGGCGATCCCGACCGGGCCGCTGCCGGTGGGGATCGCGGGGCCGATGGTGGTGTTGGTGGCGGTGGAGATCTCCTGCACGCTGTTCGCCCCGAAGCGGCTGACGTAGACGTTGCCGCTGGGGATGACCGCCGCCGCGGCGGGGCCGCCGCTGAGGGGGATCGTGGTGAGGACGGTGCTGGTAGCGGTGTCGATCACCGTCACGTTGTTGGAGATGTTGTTGGGGACGTAGGCGTTGCCGTTGGGGGCGACGGTCAGCCAGGCCGGCGTGGTGCCGGTGGGGATCGGTGCGCCGATGACGGTGTCCGTGGCGGTGTCGATGGTCGACACATTGCTCGATCCGGAGTTGGCGACGTAGAGGTCGCCGTTGGGGATGAACGCCAGCCCGACCGGGTTGGTGCCGACGGGGATCGGCGCGATCGCCATGAGGGCGGCTGCCGGCGCAGCCACCAGGCTCACCTGCCTCGCCTCGGCAGCCGACGACACCTGACCGGGGAGGGAGGCTGTCAGCAGCAGTTCCTGCAACGGTGACTGAAGATTCGTACTCATGTGGACCCCTTCTGCGGGGGCCACCCCTCCTGACAAGCCGTCACGCGGGCTACAGCGCAGGCCCGGAGACCCGCTGCGGGGCACCACAACCAGAGGCCACACGTCGCAAAAAACGCGACAAGGCTGCGCATCCCCGAGGAGGGATGGGCAGCCCATTGGTTCGGTCGTTAACTTTCGTTCCCGCACGGCAGGGAAGCGAAACTTCCGCACGTGCCTGCTGCCCGCCCAGTGCGTTCACCACTGTCGGCGGTCAGCCGGGTCGTCCGATACGGGCAGTTCCCCGACGCCGGCCGATCAGTGAAACGGAAGCGGGCGGCCCCGCTCCTCGTCCGGCCGCGGGCCGAAGATCCGCCGCTCCGCCTCCGTGATCGCGACATCGTGGATACCGGCCTCGCGGCGGCGCATCAGCCCCTCCTCGTCGAACTCCCACAGCTCGTTGCCGTAGCTGCGCCACCACTGGCCGTCCGCGTCATGGGACTCGTACTGGAAGCGCACCGCGATCCGGTTGCCGCTGTACGACCAGAGCTCCTTGCGCAGTGAGTAGTCGAGCTCGCGGGCCCACTTCTGGCGGAGAAAGGCGACGATCTCGTCGCGGCCGGTGACGAAGGTGTCGCGGTTCCGCCAGACCGAGTCCTCGGTGTAGGCGAGGGCGACCCGCTCGGGGTCGCGGGTGTTCCAGGCGTCCTCGGCCGCCTGCACCTTGCGGAGCGCGCTCTGCTCGTCGAAGGGCGGGAAGGGTGGGCGTGGTGCCATGACGGGCTCCCTCTCTCGGCACAGGGGAGAACGATCGTTCTCCTCTCGTCGGCTAGTGTAGAGAACGACCGTTCTCCTGGAAAGCCCCGGAAGTGCCATGGACCTCGACGAAGCCCGTACGCGGATACTCGACGCCGCGGAGAAGCTGTTCTACGACCGCGGGATCCAGTCCGTCGGCATGGACGAACTCCGTACCACCGCCGGAGTGTCGCTCAAGCGCCTCTACCAGTGCTTTCCCGCCAAGCACGATCTTGTCGAGGCGTATCTGCGCCGTCGCGACACCCGCTGGCGCGCCGCGCTCGCGGAGTACGTGGCCGAGCGTGCCGACGGGCCCGAAACCCGTCCGCTCGCAGTCTTCGACTGGCTGCACACCTGGTTCTCGGAGCCCGATTTCCGCGGCTGCGCCTTCATCAACTCCTTCGGGGAGCTGGGGGCCACCTCGGACGGTGTCGGGCGCGTCGCCCGGGAGCACAAGCGCGCGCTGCTCTCGTATCTGACCGGCCTCGTCCGGGCCGTACCGATTGCCGAACCCGGGGAACTCGCCGTGCAGTTGGCGCTGCTCATCGACGGTGCGATCAGCTCCGCCGCGATCTCGGGCGACCCCGCCGCCGCCCGGCATGCCCGTACCGCCGCCGAGAGGCTCATGGCGGCGGCACGGGCGGGAACGGAGCCGGGGACGGAGCCGGGAACGGCGGGCGCGTCCCGGAAGTGACCGGCCAGGGGGGCGTGGTCGTCGCGTCCAAGGGCGCGGCGGGCGTCACGGACACAGGCTCCCGACGTCACTCAAGAACGTTGGAGCAGACAGGGGAGATCTCCTGCACGTCCTTGATCTCTTCATGTAGCGCTTTGCCTGCGATGAGGGCGGCTACGACGTCGGGGTGGATGTCGGGATCGTCGCCCTCGCGCTCTTTGGCGTCGGCCACGCTGTTCCGCTCGTTCGCCCGGGACTGGAGCGCGGACTTCACCTTGGCATCGGTCGCCTTTGCGGCCGCGGCATTCAGTCCGGATGCCACTTGCCTGGACCGCGCGACAAAGTCTTTCGTCGCGCGCATCTCTGTCGGCTGAGACTTGGCGACAATGATCTGTTTGGCCTCGTCGCAACCGGCGGGCACACCGCTCCCGCTCGCCACCACCACGACGGTCGTGGCGGCTGCGACCACCACGGCGGCGGTTCCCGCCGTGGCGGCAGTGTTGGCGGTGGCGAGTTTCGCGAGGTAACTGAACAGGCTGCCGATCTTCGCCGTCGGGACGACAGGCGCGGCGACGAGCGCCAAGGCTGCGGCCACGGCGAGCTTGTCGCCCTTCAGCAGGTTGCTGATCTGCTCCTCGGCGCTGACGTAGTACTTGAGGTCCTTGGTCATTCCGCCGTGCGTCGCGGCGACCTTGCCCAGGACGTAGAGCCGCAGCGCGATCTGCCCGCGGCCGGCTGCCAGCGCGGTCGGCGCGGCGGTCTTGACCAGGCGTGAGACCAGCACCCACTGCTGCGTCTCACTCAGGGCGCGCGCGACGATCAGCAGCAGATACGGGTCCGGTCCCGGCGGCCCGGCCTTCGCGGCGAGCGCCGCCGTCAGGCCTTCAGCGGCGGTGGCCGCTGCGGTGGGGGCCCAGTTCTGGTTGCGGACCGCGGCGGCGGCGTCCTCGGTGATCTGGTAGGTGCCGGCGCTGTAGGTGACCAGGCGCCGGTCGTAGAGTTCCGGCCCGGCGTCCGCGGCCCGTGGATCTCCGGTGACCGGTGCGAACCAGGCAGCGGGCAGCGGCACGCCGAACGTCGCCAGCGCGACCAGCACGCTTCGGGCCGGTTCGCTCAGGGCGACGGCCAGGGCCTCGGCCTGATGCCGCGGGCTCAGCCGGTCCGGGTCGACCGGCGGCGGCTGGTCGTGAGGCTCCCTGGCCGCCCTGGCACGCCATTGGTCGGAGCCCTTGATGAACTCCGCGTACTGGCGCAGGCGTTGAGGCTTGTCATCGGCCATCCGGTAGGCGTGGTCGAACTGCAGGTTCTGCAGACCGACCGGGCCCAGCGCAAGCCCGAGTTCGGAGCTGAGCAGCTCGATCGCGGCGGCCCGGGCCAGGGGTTGGACCTGGTGCGCCGCCGCCGTGTCCGGCAATGTCGGGTACGGGGACGTGAAGAGGAATGTGCAGCCGGGGAAGGTGTGCAGCACCCGGGCCACGTCCTCCCGGCCCAGTTCGCAGTCGAAGACGGTGACGTGTACGTCGGAGACGTCGGCGACGGCTTCGTGCAGCATGGTCTCGTCGACCCCGCGCAGGAAGGACTTGCCGAAGAACGCCTCGGCCAGCCGCTGGTACAGGATCTCCAGCGTGCCGGTCTCCCCGGCCCGGGGCGACAGGACGTGGCCACGCTGCCCTTGCGCCGCCAGCTTCCGGTGCACCGCCTCGGCGATCGCCTTCTTCCCGATGTCCGCGGGCCCGTACAGCTGGACACTGGTGCCCTCGGTCAGCTGCCTGAAGGCCTGCTCCACGATCTCGTCGCGGCCGAACAGGTCGGCCTGGGCAGGAGCCCGCAGCGGAGGGGTCTCGCGCAGCGGCAGTTCCAGCACGCTCTCGGTCTCGACGAACTTTCCGTCGGCGTAGATGACGTTGAGGGTGTAGTCACCCGTGCTCACATTGCCCTGGACGTCGCCGTGGACCACGATCGATCGCTCGGCGCCGGAGCGGGCCGGATCCTGGGACATCTGTGCCGCAGGCCCGTCGAGCGGCCCGGCCTCGCCGCTCACCGGCGCTGGATGTTGATCGCGGCGTCCCCGGTCGACACGATCCCGGGGACGTTCCCGGTCACGGCCACCCCCCGGGTACCGTCGGCCCGTGCCGCCGGCTGCTCGGGAAGCAGTGCCGCCAACTCCGTGACCAGCGACGGGTCGGCCGCCAGAACTCCCCTGATCTGAAGGCGCAGTGCAGCCAGCGCGTCCGGATCGCCGTCTGTTGTCGCCAGGGTGGTCACCGCCGCCTCGATCGGCGCGCGGTCCGGAGTGCGGCGCAGGATCCGGTCGAGCAGCCGCTGGCCCAGCCGTACCGTCGCATCGGCCGCCTGGTCCTCGGCCCGGCTCAGCACATTGACGCCGTAGGCGCCCACTGCCGCACCGACCGCCGGCACGATCTCGCCGACCAGAGAATTGATGTCAGACACTGTTGTCCCCCGTTGTTGTCTCAACGAACAGCAGTCAGATGCGCAATGGCGCTCCGCAATGGCGGCTCTTCCCGAACGGCCTCCAGACTGACCGCAGTACGTCTGCCCCGGGACACCGCCGGTTACTCCAGTACACCCCCGTCACTTCGCACTCGGCAACCCTGCGGCTTGTCGCGCAACGGCCGGAATCGGCCATCCCTCGGTGCCGCCACCGTCGGCGCCGAGGGACAGGCCGAAGACGTCAGGGACTAGCCCAGCGCCCGTTCCAAGCTCCCCAGCGCCGACGCCAGTTCCGCCTCGGTGATGGTCAGCGGCGGGGCGAGCCGGATCGTCGAGCCGTGGGTGTCCTTGACCAGGATTCCTTCCTTCAGAAGGCGTTCGCTGATCTCCCGGCCGGTGCCGAGGGCGGGGTCGATGTCGACGCCGGCCCACAGGCCGCGGGCGCGGAAGCCGGTCACGCCCTTGCCGGTCAGCGCGGCCAGGCCGGTGCGCAGCTGGTCGCCGAGTTCGGCGGCGCGGCGCTGGAACTCTCCGGTGGCGAGCAGCTCGATGACGGCCGAACCGACGGCCGCCGCCAGCGGGTTGCCGCCGAAGGTCGAGCCGTGCTGGCCGGGGCCCAGCACACCGAGCACCTCGCGGCGGGCGACGACCGCGGAGACCGGGACGATACCGCCGCCGAGCGCCTTGCCGAGGAGGAGTACGTCGGGGACGACGGATTCATGGTCGACGGCCAGGGTGGTTCCGGTGCGGCCCAGGCCTGACTGGATCTCGTCGGCGATGAACAGGCAGCCGGCCCGCCGGGTCAGTTCGCGTACGCCGGTGAGATAGCCCGCGTCGGGGATGACGACGCCGGCCTCGCCCTGGATGGGCTCGATCAGCACGGCGGCGGTGGTCTCGTCCACGGCGGCTTCGAGGGCGGCGAGGTCGTTGTACGGGACGACGCGGAAGCCGGGCGTGAAGGGGCCGAAGCCGGCGCGGGCGGTCTCGTCGTTGGAGAAGCCGATGATCGTGGTCGTACGGCCGTGGAAGTTGTCGGCGGCCACGACGATCGTCGCCCGGTCCGCCGGGACGCCCTTGACGTCGTACGCCCACTTACGGGCGACCTTGATGCCGCTCTCCACCGCCTCGGCGCCGGTGTTCATCGGCAGCACCATGTCCAGGCCGGTCAGCTCGGCGAGGCCCTCGGCGAAACCGGCCAGGCGGTCGTTGTGGAAGGCGCGGGAGGTGAGGGTGAGCTGATCGAGCTGGCGGTGCGCGGCCTCGATCAGGGCCGGGTGCCGATGGCCGAAGTTGAGCGCCGAGTAGCCGGCCAGCATGTCGAGATAGCGCCGCCCCTCGACGTCCTCGACCCAGACACCCTCGGCGCGCGCGACGACCACGGGCAGCGGGTGGTAGTTGTGCGCGAGGACCGGGCCCTCGGCCTGGATCAGCTCCGCGGACGAACGGGGCGCGCGGACGGCGGCGGTACGGGTGGGAGCGGTCATGAGCGGATCTCCTGGGTGCAGCACTTGATGCCGCCGCCGGCCTTGCGGAACTCCGACAGGTCGACGGGGACGGGGACATAGCCACGTGCGGTGAGCTGGTCGATGAGGCCGGTCGCCTGCGGGGCGATGAAGACCTGGCGGCCGTCGGAGACGGAGTTGAGGCCGAAGGCCATGGCGTCGTCCCGGGTGGCGATCACCGCCTGCGGGAACAGCCGCCGCAGCACCTCGCGGCTGCCGGACGAGAACGCCTCGGGGTAGTAGGCGACGTTCGCCTCGCCGGTCTCCGCGTCCTCCTCCAGGACGAAGAGCGCGGTGTCCAGGTGGTAGAAGTACGGGTCCACCAGCTGGAGCCCGATCGTCGGTACGCCGAAGAACTCCTGCACCTCGTCATGGGCGGCGCGGGCGGTACGAAAGCCGGTGCCCGCCAGGATGTAGCGGCCGGCCGGTACGAGATCGCCCTCGCCCTCGCAGAGCGACTCCGGCCGGTAGACGTCGTATCCGGCCGTCTTGAACCAGGTCTCGTACTCCGTGGACTCCGGCCGCCGCTGCGGCGCGTGGAAGGACGAGCCGAAGACCCGGCCGCCCACGACGAGCGCCGAGTTCGCCGCGAACACCATGTCCGGCAGACCGGCGACCGGCGGCACATGCTCCACCGTGTGTCCGTGCGCGCGGTAGGCGCGCATCAGCGTCTCCCACTGCTGCCCCGCCAGCGCGGCGTCGACCGGCGCCTCCGCACGCATCCAGGGGTTGATCGCGTAACGCACTTCGAAGTGTCTGGGCTCGCAGACCAGATAGCGCCGGGGGCGCGACTCACGACTCGTCGGCACAGAAATATCCCTCCGCTTCCTGCACTTCCTGTCATGACAGACCGTTATGGGTAGTCACCAGGGGTGCTTCCACGGTAGGGAGCGTGGGATTCCGGCCACAAGAAATAAATGCTGCTTATCGGCGCAGGAATGCTGCGTATGGGCGGCTGTTGCTGCAGGTTTCCTGCGTCATTCCGGGGCGGAAGACTGCCGGGCGCCCGCCTCCGGGCTCTCCGGCAGCAGATGCGACAGCACCATGTAACTGATCGTCTTGCGGATGAACGGCTCGGCCCTGATGCGTTCGAGCACCTCCTCGAAGTGCTCGACATCGGTCGCCCGTACGTGCAGCAGCGCATCGGCGCCCCCGGTGACGGTCATCGCCGCCGCGATCTCCGGATGGTTGCGCACGACCTCCGCGAGCCGCCGGGGCGGGGCGGCGCTGTCGCAGTACACCTCGACATACGCCTCGGTGAGCCAGCCCAGCGCGGCCGGACGCACGGTCGCGGTGAACCCCGTGATCACGTTGTTCTCCCGCATCCGGTCCACCCGCCGCTTGACCGCGGTGGACGACAGCCCGACGGCCGCGCCGATCTCCGCGAAGCTCGCCCGGCCGTTGTCGATCAGCGCCGCAACGATCTTGCGGTCGAGGTCGTCGAAGGGCGCGGCCTTGTTGGTCACTGAACCTCCCGATCCATCCCGGTTCCTCGCCATCGAGGTCGCCTCACGGTAGCGATACCGTGCCCGCCGGTGGCGCATCCCCCCGGCCTGGCCGGCAAACCCCCAGCTCAGGCATCTTTGCAGGTCACACGGGGTGGCGTAACCTCGCGGCAGCACCGCTCGCCTGGCGTCGGTGACCCGCTGGGTAAGCGAGGAGGGCCGGGCCGTGCACGAACCGAGGGAGCGCGGTGGTGGGTCCGGTGCGGCGCCGACCCGGGCGGACCGGGCGCGGCGGGTGGCGCATGTGCTGCGGGGACAGGTGCTGCGCGGAGCCTTTCCCGACGGGGTGCTGCCCGATGAGCGGGCGCTGGTGGCCGAGTTCGACACCTCGCGCAACACCGTGCGCGAGGCGCTGGGGCTGCTGCGTGACGAGGGGCTGGTGGCCCGGCGCCAGGGCGTGGGCACGGTGGTGGTCGGGCGCGCGTACCAGCATCCGCTGGGGGAGCTGTCCGGTCTGGCGGAGGTGCTCCAGCGGCACGGCGTGGTCGTCAACGAGGTGCGCGAGGCGCGCAGCGTACGGCCGCCGCGCACGGTCGCCCGGCGGCTGGGGCTGGCCGAGGGCGGCCCGGCCGTCTACCTGGAGCGGCTGCGCCGGGTCGACGGCACCCCGCTGTCGCTGGACTGCACCTATCTGATCCCCGAGGTGGGCGAGCCGCTGCTGGCGCGCGGCCGGGACACCCTGGAGAAGCACGATGTCTTCGATCTGATCGAGACCGCCGCGGGTACGCCGCTCGGCACGGCCGAGGTGTCCGTACAGGCCGTGGTCGCGGACCCGGCGACCTGCGCGGTGCTGGCGATGCCCGCGGGCGGCGCGGTCCTGGCCGTCGAGCGCCTCACCCGGCTCGCCGACGGTCGCCCCGCCGACCTGGAGTTCATTCATCTGCGCGGTGACCGGCTGACCTTGCACGCCACGCTCGACCGGGCGAGGGGCGGCCCGGGCGCCGCCCACCGTCAGCCGTAGGAGGCGGGGTTGGCGGCCGCCCGGGCCCAGTGCACGCCCGGTGGCCTATACCGGCTCCACCCGCTGCAACTTGGCCCGGCGTACGACCTCCGGGCCGAGCTGCGCCGCCCGTGCCACCAGCGCGTGGCCGTCCCAGTCCGGCGGCCAGCCGTGCCACAGGCGCAGCGTGCCGTCGACGACGACCGCGGCGATCTGGTCGCGGTTCGCCAGGCGAACAAGTTCCCACCGCAGGTCGTAGGAGGGCGTGAGCTCGGGGACATCGAGGTTGACGACGAGGAAGTCGGCGGCCTTGCCGGCCGCGATCTCGCCGGTCACCTTGCCCAGCCCGAGCGCATCGGCGCTGCTCGCGGTCGCATGCGTCAGCCACGTCCGCCCGGCCCCGCACACCGAGTCGCCCGAGGCCATGCCGTACGCCAGCCGCTGCGCCGTCTCCCCGGCGTCGACCAGCCGGAAGCCGTCACCGCGGGTGCCGTCGGTGCCCATGCCGAACCGCACGCCCATCGCCGCCAGCATGGTCGCGTGCGCCACGCCATTGCCCTTCCAGGCGCTGGCCACCGGGTTGTAGCTGATCGCCGCACCGGAGTCGGCGAGCAGCCGCATCTCCGAAGGGGTGAGGAGGGTGGCGTGCGCGCCCAGGGTGTGCGGTCCGAGCGCGCCGACGTGGTGCAGATGTTCGAGCGGGCGCCGGCCGACGCTCTTCAACGAGCGCTCCACGGAGGCGAGGTGCTCGTTCACATGGATCTGCAGCACCGCGCCGGCTTCGGCGCACATGTCGGCGGTCTTCTTGATGACCTCGCCGGGCGCGTCCTCGGGGACGGCGATCGCCAGCGAGGGATGGATCAGCGGATGGCCCTCCCACCGCGCCAGATGCGCCGGGCCGCCCGTACCGGTCGAGACGATCTTGGACAGTACGCACCGGATACCGGCTTCCTCCGTGCCCTTGGCCACCGCCCCGACATCGACGGGGGCCCGGGTCCCGGCATCGGCGACGGTGGTGAAGCCGCCCCGCAGCGCCTCCAGCGCGGCCAGTTTCGCCGAGAGATAGGCGCTCTCCTCGTCCAGTGCATGCTCCAGCGGCTCCCAGACCGTCTTGAAGATCTCCGAGGGCTGCCCGAAGGACTGGGCCTTGCCGAAGCTCTGGGTCAGATGATGGTGCGCGTCGACGAACCCGGGCATCAGCAAGTGGCCGTCCAGGCGCACCGGTTGAAGGTCCCGGTGTGCGGCGATGAGCTGTTCGGCCGGCCCGATGGCGCGGAACTTCCCGCCGTCGACGAGCACGGCCTGCCCGCGCACCGGCCCGTCCGGCAGGAGCAGCAGCTCGGGCACCAGCAGCTGCCGGGTGCCGTGAAAGTGCGCCGGCCGCAGGTCGTTGTCCGTGCCGTTCTTCGTCCGGGCGTCGTGCGGGGCGGCGGCGTCCGCCGTGCCCGGAGCGCCGGTTCCCGATGTGCCGATGACTCCGCCCACGCCGGCCAGAAACCCACGCCGGCCGAAGCCGCTGTGCTGCTCGTTCGCCAACCCGCTCGCCTGCTTCCGTACTTCGGTAGTTGCGTACACCTCGTCGATCCGTCCCCGGGGGGCCCGACCCTAGGAGCACCCGGGAAGCGGAACAAGGGTTCCGGCATACGGGATTTGCTAGGTGGGAGGGTGGGTGGCGCAACCTTCGCCGGGGCCCGGCAACGTCCTGGTCAGGGCGTACGGAAGTGACGCGAGGGGTGGCGTAACGTCGCCGAAATATCAGCCGGTGCCGGGCGCGCGGGCCGCAGGGCCCCGCGGATTCCCGCGTGGGATCCTGGTGCGTCATGGATCTGCCGGACGGACGGTGGACGTGCGGCGATGACGAGGGTGCCCCGATGAGACTCTGCTTCCTGGTGGAGGAGCAGTACCGCTACGACGGCATGCCGCTGGACGTGATCCGCCAACTCGGCGCCTGGGGCCACCAGGTGGACGTGCTGTGGCCCGGCCGCTCACTGATCTCCATATCCGAGGCGATCCAGGCGGGCAGCCATGACGCCTGGGTCCTCAAGACCGTCTCCGGCGGACCGGGCCTGACCCTTTTGGAAGCCGCCGCGTGCGTCGGACTGACGACGGTGAACGACGTACGGGCGATCAGGGGCGTCCGCGACAAGGCGCTCGCCGCAGTGATCGCCCGCAGTAGCGGGCTGCCCGTCCCCGTGACGTATGCGGCGGCCCGTGCCGAGGAGTTCGCGCAGATACCCGGGGCGCAGTACCCCCTCGTGGTGAAGCCCGCGGACGGCAGCTCGGGACGCGCGGTGCGGCTGGTCGAGTCGCCGGAGCAGCTGCTGGACCAGGCGCTTTCCGCGGAACCCGGGGAAGGGGGCGGGGCGGCCGGCGGGCTGCTGATCGCCCAGCCGTATGTCCCCAACTCCGGTACGGATCTGAAGGTGTACTGCGTCGCCGGTGAGCTGTACGCCACCGAGCGGTGCTCCCCGCTGCACCTGGGGCGCGCCGTGCGCGAGCGCCAGGTCCCGCTCACACCGGAAGTCGCCCGGATCGCCGCCGAGATAGGCGCGGTCTTCGGCCTCGATCTGTACGGGGTGGACGTCCTGCTCGGGCCGGACGGCCCGGTGGTCGTCGACATCAACGACTTCCCCAGCTTCCGCCAGGTGCCGGACGCGGTCGCCCGGGTGTCCGCCGCCGTGCTGCACCTCGCCCGTAAGGGACCCCGGCAGCCGGTCGTGGACCTGGCCTCCCCGGCGACGGCCCCGCTGGCCGCGATCGGCGGTGACCGATGAGGGTCGGTCTGATCACCGCGGACCCCGCTCACCCGGTGCTGGCCGCGGTCACCGGGCTGCTGACCCCACATCACCGGGTGGAGCACCTGGACCCGGGCGGTGACGCCCAGGACCTCGACCGCGGCGATCTGGCCGATGTCTACCTCCTCAAGGCCCGTACGCCCCGGGCGCTGGCCCTCGCCGCCCGGCTGGAGGGGTACGGCGCCCCGGTCATCAACTCCGCGGCGGCCACCGCGCGGTGCCAGGACCGGGTGGAGATGGCGGCGCTGGCCCGCGCGGCCGGGCTGCCGTTCGCGCAAACCGCCCTCGTGGACGGGCTGGGGGAGCTGGCCGCGGCCGGGGAACCGGCCACCCCGCTGGTGATCAAGAGCCGCTACAGCCGGCGCCATGACCTGGTGACCCGGGCCGACAGCGCCGCACGGCTGCGCGAGCTGGCCGCCGCCTGGCCCGATGAGCCGGTGGTCGTCCAGGAGTTCACCGCGAACAGCGGCTGGGACCACAAGCTGTGGGTGGTCGACGGGCAGCTCTTCGCCGGGCTGCGCCGCTCGGAACTGGCGCCGGACGGCCGGGGGCCCACCCTGCCGCTGCCGGTCGACGAGCTGCCGGCGGGCTGGACCGGCGCCGCGCTGCGGGTGGGCGAGGTCTTCGGGCTGGAGGTCTACGGCGTGGACATCCTGGACGCCGGCGGCGGCGCGCCGCTGATCGTGGACATCAATGCCTTCCCCGGCATCCGCGGCCAGGCCGGTGCCCCCGAGGCGCTGGCGGACCTCGCGCTGCGTACCGCGGCACAAGCCGAAATAACGGCGTCAGAAGCAAGCCTGAAATGATCACCTCCCGGAGCTGACCGGTCCCAAGACGCCAGGAGGCGGAACCTCCTCCTCCATAAGGCCTAGTGCGCCGAGGGGCGGGGTAGCGCTGCCCCCGTCCGGGAGGCGTGGTTCAGCGCGCCTTCCTTCCGCACGTATGGGGAAGAGGCCAGCAACGGTGACGCAGCCATTTGAATTGCCGAACTTCTATACGCCCTATCCGGCGCGGTTGAACCCGCATCTGGAGACGGCGCGGACGCACTCCAAGAAGTGGGCCCGCGACATGGAGATGCTGGAAGGCTCGGGCATCTGGGAGGAGAAGGACCTCGACGCCCACGATTACGCCCTGCTGTGCTCCTACACCCACCCCGACTGCGACGCGGACGCGCTCTCACTGGTGACCGACTGGTACGTCTGGGTCTTCTTCTTCGACGACCACTTCCTGGAGAAGTTCAAGCGGACGCTGGACCGGGAGGGCGGCAAGGAGTACCTCGACCGGCTGCCCGCCTTCATGCCGATGGATCTGACCGCACCCGTACCCGAGCCGACCAACCCCGTCGAGGCGGGACTTGCCGATCTGTGGGCGCGCACCGTGCCGCACATGTCCCTGGACTGGCGGAGAAGGTTCGCCGAGAGCACCGAGCATCTGCTCAATGAATCGCTGTGGGAACTGTCCAACATCAATATCCACCGGGTGCCCAACCCCGTCGAGTACATCGAGATGCGCCGCAAGGTGGGCGGCGCCCCCTGGTCCGCCGGCCTGGTGGAGTACGCGACCGGCGCCGAGGTCCCCGCGGCCGTCGCCGGCTCCCGGGCGCTGCGGGTGCTGCGGGACACCTTCGCCGACGGCGTACATCTGCGCAACGACCTGTTCTCCTACCAGCGGGAGACGGAGGAGGAAGGCGAGCTGAGCAATGGCGTCCTGGTGCTGGAGACCTTTTTGAACTGCACCACCCAGGAGGCCGCCGATGCCGTCAACGACCTGATCACCTCACGGTTGCAGCAGTTCGAGAACACCGTGGTCGCCGAACTCCCGCCGCTCTTCGTGGAGAAGGGCCTGGACCCGAAGTCCTGCGCGGAGGTGCTGGCGTACGCCAAGGGGCTCCAGGACTGGCAGTCCGGCGGCCATGAATGGCATATGCGCTCCAGCCGCTATATGAACGGCGGCGGGTCAGCGGCCGGTACCTCGCCGCCCTGGTCGCCCTTCTCCGTCGGCGGACCGGGCACCTCGGCGGCCGACCTCAAACAGGCCCTGGCCACGGCCGGTGCGCTCCGCTTCCGCAGCTCCACCCACGTCCCGCACCAAACGGTCGGCGCCTCCCAAATCCCCGACATCCATATGCCGTTCACCACCACGCTCAGCCCGCACCTGGAGGGCGCCCGCCGCCGGGTCATCGCCTGGGCGCACCGGATGGGCATCCTTTGCCCGCAGCCCGGCGTACCGCTGTCCGACGTCTGGGACGAGCCCGCGATGGTCCGGCACGACCTGGCGCTGTGCGCGGCCGGTATCCACCCGGACGCCACCGCGGAGCAACTGGACCTGAGTTCGGCGTGGCTGGCCTGGGGCACCTACGCGGACGACTACTACCCACAGGTCTTCGGCCGGACCCGGGACATCGCCGCCGCCAAGGTGTGCACCGAGCGGCTGTCCGCGTTCATGCCGCTCGAACCGTCGGCCGGCACACCCGAACCGGTCAACGCCCTCGAACGCGGGCTGGCCGACCTGTGGACCCGTACGGCGGGACCGATGACCCTCGAAGCGCGCCGGATGTTCCGCGAGACCATCGACAAGATGACGGCCAGCTGGCTCTGGGAGATCGACAACCAGATCCAGAACCGCGTCCCCGACCCGGTCGACTACATCGAGATGCGCCGGGCCACCTTCGGCTCCGACCTCACCATGAGCCTGTGCCGCATCGGCCACGGCCGGCAGGTCCCGCCGGAGATCTACCGCACCGGCACCCTGCGCTCACTGGAGAACGCCGCCGCCGACTTCGCCTGCCTGATGAACGATGTCTTCTCCTACCAGAAGGAGATCGAGTACGAGGGCGAGGTCCACAACGGCATCCTGGTCGTCCAGACCTTCTTCGGCTGCGACTACCCGACCGCGCTGAACATCATCAATGACCTGATGACCTCCCGCATGCACGAGTTCCAGCACGTCGCCGCCCATGAACTCCCCGTCGTCTACGACGACTTCGACCTCTCACCGGAGGCCCGCAAGGCGCTCGACGGGTACGTCCACGAGCTGGAGAACTGGATGGCCGGCATCCTCATCTGGCACCGGGGCTGCCTGCGCTACATCGAGCCCGAACTGCGCCACCCGCCGGGCTCGCCGGGGTGGCTGGGCGCGCCGACCGGGCTGGGCACCTCGGCGGCGAGGATCCTCCGGCGGGCGGTCGCGGGCGTCGGGTAGCCCGCAGCCCGTAGCGCTGGGCCGCAGCTCCCGTGTCCAGGCCCGTTTTTGTCGGCCCCCGAGGCGACAAGGACGGGCCGCGCGCTTCCCCGCAGCATGCGCCCGTGCCCCTCCCGTGCGCGCTACCACGTCATGTGCCACCGACCTATGGTTCATGACCCCGTGGACGCGGGGGCGAGCGGCAAGGGGGCGAGCGATGGCGGCAGGGAGCCCGATGGGCAGGTCGGCCGGCAGTTCGGCATCTCGGCGGGCGCAGGAAGCCCGTAGGCAGGAGCGGCTGTTACGCGAACAGTGGCAGGCGGCCAGGAGGCAGGCCGAGCGGTGGGAGGCGGCGAGCGAGGGGGAGCGGCGGGTCGCCGCCCAGCTGCTGATGCTCACCGAGCGCGGCTGGCGGCTGCTGGTGGACCGGCGCTGGCCGGGCACCCGCGCCGCCAACGTGGACATGCTGCTGATCGGCCCGGGCGGCGTCTTCGTCATCGACGTCAAGAACTGGCGGGCCGCGCCCGAGGCCTCGGCCGGCCGGCTGCGCGCCGGCGGATTCTCCCGCGACGAGCACCGGCGCAAACTGCTCGCGGTCACCAAGACCGCCGAGAGCGCGGTGGCCTCCTTGGGGATGTCCCCGGTGGCGGTGCGCCCGCTGATGGCCTTCGCGGGGCAGCGCGTCGACACCGAGCTGGGCCGGGTACGCCTGCTGGGCGAGCACGAGATCGGCCCGGCGCTGCTGTCGGAGCGCACCCGGCTGTCCGCCCAGTCGGTCCGCGCCCTCGCCGAACACCTGGAGCGGGTCTTCCCCGAGTACGAGGCCCCGCCCGCCGCCCGGCCCCCGGCCGCCGGTGCCCGCCCACCGGACGCCGCGTCCGACGGCCTCTTCGACCTCGACGGACTGCGGGAAGCCGCGCTCGACGAAGCGCGCCGGGCTCCCATCGAGCAGTGGATGACCTTCCTCGACCCCGACCAGCTCACACTCGTACGACGCAACTGGGCCGGCCCCGCCCGGATCAGCGGCCCGGCCGGCACCGGCAAGACCGTCGTCGCCCTGCACCGCGCCGCCTATCTGGCCCAGCGCACCAACGGCCGCATCCTGTACGTCACCTTCGCCAACAACCTGCCGCGGGTCCAGGCCACCTTCCTCAAGACCATGGCCCCGGCGGTGGCGGACCGGATCGACTTCCGCAGCCTGCACTCCTGGGCGCAGGAGTACGTCAGCGGCCGTGGCGTCCCCGTCCGTCTGCACCGGAAGAAGGCGGAGACCGCCTTCAGCCTCGCCTGGAAGCACGTGGGCCGGGGCAGCTGCCTCGCCGAGATCGATCCGCTGCCCCACTACTGGCAGGAGGAGATCAACTACGTCATCAAGGGCCGCGGTATCACCTCCTTCGAGGAGTACGCCGCGCTGGTCCGCCGGCGCCGCCGCGCCAGTCTGCGCCGCCCGCACCGGCAGGCCGTCTGGGCCCTCTACGAGGCGTACGAATCCGAGCGCACCGAGCGCGCGGTGCACGACTTCAACGACGTCCTCTCGCTCGCCCTGGCGGAGGCGGCCGGCCGCACCGGCCACTGTGCCTATACGGCCGTCATCGTGGACGAGGTCCAGGACCTGACCCTGGTCGGGGTGCGTCTGCTGCATGCCCTGGTCGGCGACAGCCCCAACGGACTGCTGCTGGTGGGGGACGGCCAACAGGCCGTCTACCCCGGCGGGTTCCGGCTCTCGGACGCCGGTATCGACATCCGCGGCGACCGCGGGCAGGTGCTGCGCGCCAACTACCGCAACAGCAAGGAGATCGTGGACACCGCGCTCTCCGTGGTCGCCGAGGACTCCTTCGAGGACCTCGACGGGCTGCCCACCCCGGGCCGCCGGGACGTCGACCTGACCTACCACGACGGCCGGGTGCACCGCGCCGGGCTGCCGACCTCGGCCGCGCACGACGAGGCCCTGCTGGCCGCGCTGCGCGCCCTGACACCCCAGCAGCTGGCCGACTCCGCCGTACTCTGCCCCACCCAGCGCGCCATCGAGCGCTACCAGCGCCTCCTCACCCGGGCGGGCATCCCGGTCTGCCCGCTGGACAGGTACGACGGGCACCCGGTCGCGGCCGTGAAACTCGGCAGCTACCGACGCGCCAAGGGCCTGGAGTTCAAGCGCGTATACCTCCCCCGGTACGACGCCGGCCTGCCGGCCGACGCCCAGCACGGGACCGCGTCCGAAACCGCCCGCGAACGCGGCGAACTCGCCCGCAGTCAGCTCTTCGTCGCCATGACCCGGGCCCGCGACATGCTGTGGCTGGGCAGCGTCCGGCCACAGCGGGAACGGTGACCCGGCGGAGCTGCACTCCTCGATCGTCGGGTGAATGTGTCATAAGTACGGAATATTCCGATTCGGCATCGGGAACCCCCCATGGCGAAGTCCCGCAACGATCCCGACCGAGGGCGCCGGACCGCCGCCCTGGCCGACAAGGAGTTCCGTAGATGCGACGCAAGACCGCTTTCCTCGGCGCGGCGGCCCTCACCGCGGTGTTCGCCGTGCTCTGCCCGCTCGGCGCCCATGCCGCCACCGGCGTCATCACCTTCCACACCCGGCCGGGGAACAAGCCGCACGAGATCCTTGATCCCGGCGACGACCACTGCTACGGCCTGGGGGACGCCTACGGCGAGGTGGACAACGACACCGGCGTCGACCTCGTCCTGTGGAGCTCCCGCGACTGCACCGGGCGCGCCCTGGCCACCGTGCCGGCCGGCAGGGCGGTCACGATGGGGCGGTACGGCAGCCTGCAGCTCGCCGAGGTGGAGCCGTCGGACGAGTCCGACTCCCAGGACCCTTCCGACTACCGCGATTCCTCCGATTCCCAGGATCCCTCCGATTCCCGGGATCCCTCCGATTCCCGGGATCCCTCCGACTCCGGGGATCCCTCCGACACCCGGGACCCTTCCGACTCCAGGGACCCCTCCGACTACCAGGACCCTTCCGACTCTCCGGCCGATGCCGAGTCGCCTGTCCGGTCGAACTCCTCGGCCGCCCCCGGCCATCCGGCCGTATCCAGCTCCCCGGCTGCCTCCAGCTCGCCGGCCCGCTTCCGTAAGCCGACCAGGCCGGGCGCCCGCGCCCATGTGCTCACCCCCTCCGCGAGCGACTCGCCCGCCGAGTAGAAACGCACCGTGCCGGCCCCGGCGGCACGCCACACCTGTAGCGGCCGCCCGCGCGCCGGCTCGTCGGTGACCGGCGATGGCGCCGGCGTACGGGCGGCCTCACCAGGCCTGTTGGTCCGCGAACGCCCGGAAACTGCGGGGCGGTTGGCCGGTGAGGCGCTCGACGGTGTCGGTGACGCGGTCCTCGGTGCCCTCGGCGATGGCCCGGTCCAGGCGGGCCAGCAGCGCGGCGAACTCCTCGGGTATCTCGGCGGCCAGCCGGTCGCGCTGCTGCTCGTAGGTGAGCGGTCGGTGGCGTACCGGCCGGCCCGTGACCGCGGTGAGGGTGGCGGCGATCTCGTCGTAACTCAGGGCCTGGGGGCCGGTGATCACCAGGTCGGGGCCGGGCGGCGCCGGTTCGTCGACGAGGGCGTGCACGGCGACGGCGGCGATGTCGTCCGCGTCGACGAACGCGACACGGCCCGTGCCCGTCGCGGTCAGGATGGTGCCGTCGGTGCGGATGCTCCGGGCGTGCAGATGGCTGCCGGTGAAGTTCTGCATGAACCAGGAGGGCCGCAGCACCGCCCACTCGTCGAACAGGTCCGGGAGCGCCGCATGCACCTGGCCCACTCCCGGGCCACCGGCGGGCAGGGCCGAGGAGCTGAGGAGCACCACACGGCGCACACCGGCCGTACGGGCCCGCTCCAGGAAGGGCAGCATGACGGCGGCCGGGTCGGGTGCGGCGACCGGCGGTACGAGGTAGAGCCGGGCCGCTCCGTCCAGGGCGCGGTGGTGGGTGGCGGGATCGTGCCAGTCGAATCGGATGGGCCGGGCGCCGGCCTGTTGGGTGGGACGCCGGCCGGCGGCCCTGACGGGGAATCCGCGCGCGGTGAGCCGGGGTACGAGGCGGCTGCCGGTGGTTCCGGTGGCGCCGGTGACCAGGATGGGTTCGCGGTCGGTCATGACGACGTCGCCCATGACGACTTTTCCCATGACGACTTCGCCTCGGCCATGGAGGCCGGGACGGCCAGGGGGTTCCAGTAGTCGCGGTAGTGCGTGATGCGACCGTTCTTGACCGTCACCACGGCGATGTAGGCCATCTCGTACGGCGCACCGGTGGCCACGATCCGCCCGGTGGCGCGCATTTCGACGACGATGGTGTCCGGGGCGTCGGTCCGGTGGATCTCCAGGTGGGGGATGTCCTGGAGGTCGACGTGAGCGGGATAGTCCCGCATGTACGCGGCGATCGCCGGCCTGCCGTCGAGCCGCTCGGGGAAGCCGTCCGGGGCGAAGGGGAACTCGAAGACGGCGTGGTCGTCGCACAGGGCCACCCAGCCGTCGATGTCCTTGTCGAGGAGCAGGCGTAGGCCGTGGCGGTAGAGGTCTGTCGGTGTGGGTGGTGCGGTCGGTGCGGGATTGTCGGTGCTCATGGGAGTGCCTCCTCGCCCCTACACTGGGGCGCTATGTGGACCGTTGGTCCGCTTGACTTCGACTATACGGACCGACGGTCCGCTTCGTAAAGGGGAGGGCTGATCATGGCCGAACGCAAGGCGCGTGCGGACGCGCTCCGTAACCGCGAGACCGTTCTGGCGGCGGCCGACGAGCTCTTCGCCCGCAGCGAGAGCCCCCGCAGCGTGTCGATGGACGAGATCGCGGCGGCGGCGGGCGTCGGCAAGGGCACGCTCTTCCGGCGGTTCGGCGACCGCACGGGTCTGATCCGCGCGGTGTTCGAAGCCCGGATCGAGCCGCTGCGGCATGCCGTGGAGGCGGGCCCGGCCCCGTTGGGGCCCTCGGCCCCGCCGCGTGAGCGCGTACCGGCGCTGCTCGACGCCGTCCTGTGCTTCAAGCTCGACAACCGGCATCTCTCCCTCGCCCTGGAGGAGGCCGGCAGCGGCAGCCCGTATCAGGCGGCGCATTACGCGTGGTGGCACGGCATCCTGCGGGATCTGCTGGAGCGGATGCGCGACGCGGCGGACGGCACCGCGGATGGCCCTGCGGACGGCACTGCGGCCGGTCCGGCTCCGGAGAGCGACTTCACGGCGCACGCCCTGCTGGCCGCCACCCGCGCCGATCTGGTCGAACACCTCGCTGCCCAGGAGGGGATGGACCGCGAGCGGATCAGGGCCCAACTGGCGGCCTTCGTCGGCACGGTCCTGGGGCAGGGATAGGGATCACGGATAGCGACCATGGACAGGGACCATGGACAGGGAAATGGACTGCGCGATCAGGGGCGTGTGGTGCCCCCGCTGTCTGCCCGAACAGCCGCACCAGCCCGCGTGCGTCAGGCCGCCTCTCCCGCTTCCGCCTCTCCGGCTTCTCCCGTCTCTTCCTCCCTGCACCACGCCAGGTAATCCGCAACCACCTCGGGCGGGTTGGCCGCCTCGGTGAGGGTCTCCTCGTACCCCGCGCGGTACATGTCGAAGAGCACGATCGGGACGGGGCGGCCGAGGATCTCCGTGATCCGGCCGCTGGAGTGCAGATGCCGTGCCAGGTCGATGCAGGCCTCGTCGAAGTGCAACTCCAGCAACTCGTTCCGGACGCTCACCTCGTCGTCATCGTCATCGTCATCGTCGTCCTCGTACCAGAGCCCGAGCTCCTTCACCTCGGCGGTGTGCAGGGCGGCTCCGGTCGGGTCGGCCGGATCGTGGCCGATGACCCCGGCGATCTCGTCCAGCGGCCAGCACGCGTAGTTCCAACGGGCCTCACCCGGGTCCGGGTCCCGCTGCCCCGCCAGCACCCGTCGCAGCTCGTCCTCGGTGTTGTAGCCGATCGCGAGATACGGATGGCGGTCGTCGAACGAGTCATTCCGCCAGATCCGGAACGAGACCACGTAGATCTGCGGCCTGAGCGCCTCCGGAAACGCCTCCAGCGCCCGCGCGCCCATGCGTCGCATGTGGTCCTGGAACGTCATATCCCCTCCCCCTATGACAAGCGCGGATACGTCTGGGACAAGCCGTGGCTGTAGCGGCTCAGGACATCCCGAAGCCTGTACTTCTCTCCCCGCCGCAGCAGCACGCGGAGTTCGTCGGGCGGAGAGCTGATGACGGAAACCCCGTCGTCGTCCTCGTCGTCCTCGTCGTCCTCGTAGTCCTCGTAGTCCTCGTCGTCCTCAACCGCGTCCGCGTCCGCGCCCTCGCCCTCGCCCTTGACCAGGAACGGATCGTTGGGAAGGTCCTCTTCGGCTTCCGGACGGCACTGCCATACCGCTCCGTAGAGCCTGACCTGGACCTCTCCGTAGTACCAGGCCGCGCCGACAAGGAACGGTTCGTCCTCCCGGGCGCTCATGTCCTTATAGGTGCTGAACATCTCCCGCACCAGTGCTTCGAGCCGGTCCAGCGACTCCGCGGAGAAGTCCCACATCTCTTCCCCGCCGGCCTCTTCGGCCCACGCGGGGAAGGCCGCCTCCCGCTCGGCCAGCCAGGTGTTCAGCCGCGGATTGTCCCCCCAGTCCGGCCTCTGCGGTATCTCTCCCCGTACGGGCTCCCACCCCGGATGCTCCGCCCGATACGCCTGGACCGCCTCCCGGATCCTGTCGTAGAGGGCCGTGAACTCCCGCCCGGTGCGCGCCCGGATCGCGTGATGGGCCACCAGCCGCGGGGCGATGGCATCGAGCCCCAGGGCCGGGTCGGGGATGATCACCGCGGTGCCGTCGGAACGCAGCGCGGGGTCCGCGTGCCAGCCCCACCGGCCGCCCACCAGCCGCAGCAGGACCTCGCCGAGGTAGGCCGGGTACGCGTGGAAGCTGTCGTCGTCCGAGGCCGGGGTGTCGCGGTGGTGGTCCTCCAGCAGTTCGGCTTCCACACCGGCAAGCGAG
This sequence comes from Streptomyces inhibens, assembly GCF_003389455.1. GTDB lineage: Bacteria > Actinomycetota > Actinomycetes > Streptomycetales > Streptomycetaceae > Streptomyces > Streptomyces inhibens. Next base: position 27,319 of record NZ_QUAC01000055.1, read on the forward strand.
CCGGGGGTGAAGTCCCGTTCAGGATGGGGCCATTCCATCGCGTCGGAGATCGTCTCCAGCTCTTCGAGCCAGTCGTGCAAGGCGTACATGTCTGAGCCGGTCTCGTTCACGGCAGATATCTCGTAGCCGGGGGAGAGGTCACACAACGCGTCCACGCCGGGTGTGGGGCGCCGCGTCGGCCGCCAACCGGGGTGTTTCTCGGCGTGGCGCTCGGCCATGCCGAGAAGATGGCGGTGCGACTCGATCAGGTCCGTTCCCCAACTGCCCGCCCGGCAGGCGTGGTCGATCATCGCCATGGGCACTACGTGGCCTTTCACCACCACGTGGGGGTAGGTCCTCGCCAGGGCCGCTACGCGGTCCTCCGCGAAGGCGGGGTCGAGCCCGATGACCGGCTGCGGCCCGTACATTTTCGTACGGGCCCACGCCCACTCGCCGCCGATCGTGTCGAGAATGATCTCCCCGACGTAGGCGCAGGCGTCCAGGGCGATCCCCGAGGCATCCGGCACCGATTTCTCCCGGAACCTGCCGAGCAGGAAGACCTCCAGAGGTTCCAGCGAATCCGGGGCAAGGTTGAACGGAAAACCGGTGGGGAGATGGGTCTTCCCAAGGCGATCCAGCCGCTGGGGTACGGAAGCGACCCACTGTTCGGTCCGCTGCTGGGGTGTGCCGCTCGGCGGACCTGGGCGCGCGTCATTCTTCATACCGGCCGAGCCTAATGAGCCGCCTGGATCAGTGGGCCGCATCGCCCAACACGCCGGCCTGCACCCCGAGATCGGCCCCCGCAGCGGGCCCCGGACGGCCGTGACGACCCGAGCCGCACTGCCTAGGACATCGTCCGTCCTACTCGGCTCGTAGCGTCGCTCGCCTCGACGGGAGACAGGAGTGGGAACGGCATGACCGAAGAGTTCGACAAGGCGACCCGGGCGACCCAGGCGGCCCGGGTGAAGTGCGCCGCCTTCTGGGGCCACAGCGGCAAGGCGCTCGCCGACTTCTACGCGGCCGCGCTGGGGTGGCGGGTCACCCAGACCTACGGTGACACCGCGGCAATGATCAGCGATGGCACGACGAGCTATGTCTTCTACACCGCCGAGCAGTTCAAGGCTCCCAACTGGCCGGCGGATGAGCTCGTCTTCCATCTGGATCTGGCCTTCGACGATGTCGCGGCGGCCGAGCGGCGGCTGATCTCACTCGGCGCCACCAAGCCGGAACATCAGCCCGGCGGTGCGCACTGGACGGTGCTGCTGGACCCGTCCGGTCAGCCCTTCTGCATCAGCGCCGCCCGGTCGTAACGGCCCGGTGGCCCCCGCGTCCTGGTGGAGGCCGCTACACCACCAGGACGGGACCGTGCTCTCTCCCCGGCGCCCGCATTCGTTTCTAGCGTTCTCGGTGGCTTGGCGATCTGTCCGACCACTGAGAGGGCGTGCGTATGTTCGGGCGGCGGTGCGGTTCCGCGGCAGCCGGCGTGAAGCGGGGGGACCTGGACCTGGAACGCGCACCCGATGCGCTCACTTTGGCCGGGGTCGGGCGGGAGTACCGGCGAGGAGTGGTCGCGCTGCATCCCGTCGATCTCGCGGTGCCGCGCGGGCGGTTTCTCGCCGTCATGGGGCCGTCCGGGTCCGGGAAGTCGACGCTGATGCAGTGTGCCGCCGGGCTCGACCGGCCGACGGTGGGGACGGTGCGCATCGGCGGTACGGAGCTGTCCTCGCTCAAGGAGGCCGCGCTCACCCGGCTGCGGCGGGAGCGCGTCGGGTTCGTGTTCCAGGCCCACAATCTCGTGCCGTCGCTGAGCGTCGTGGAGAACGTCGCCCTGCCGTTGCTGCTCGGGGGCGATGACGCGGACGAGCGGGCCCGGCGGGGGCTGGCGGCCGTCGGGCTGGGGGAGCGGGGCGAGGCCGCGCCGTCGGAGCTGTCCGGCGGGCAGCGCCAGCGGGTGGCGATCGCCCGGGCGCTGGTCACCGGGCCCGACATCGTCTTCGCCGATGAGCCCACGGGGTCGCTCGATCCGGCCACCGCGCAGGACGTGCTCGCCCTGCTGCGACAGGCCGTCGACCGCGACGGCCACACCGTCGTCATGGTCACCCACGATCCGGTCGCCGCCGCCTGGGCGGATGCGGCGCTGTTTCTCCTACGGGGGCGGGTCGTCGACCGTCTGGAGAGACCGGAGACCGCCCAAGTGCACGAGATCATACGGGACTTGGGGCGTGAGCAGCGCTACGGGCGTGAGGGGTGCGCCGTATGAGCGTGACCAGGCTCCTCGCCTCCCGCGCCGCGCGGACACATCGCCGGGCATGGGTCGCCGTCTTCGCCGCCCTCGTCCTCACCTCCCTGCTGCTCGGCACGTTCGGGCTCACGCTCGCCTCGGCCGCGCTCGGGCATCCGCGCGTGGAGCGGTACGCGGCTGCCGATCTCGTCGTGGCCGGGGACCAGAACACCCGCTTCACCGCCAAGCCGTGGGGCAGCGAGCCGAAGACCGCAGAGGCCGGGCTCACCGAGCGGGTGCGGGTTCCGGAGGCGGCCCTCGCGGTGGCGCGGAAGGTGCCCGGGGTGCGGGCGGCCATCGCCGACGAGGTGTTCCCGGTGGGGCTCGGCGGGGGGAAGGCGGCCACCGGGCGGCCCTGGGGCGCCGCCCGGCTGGCGCACGGTGCCGTACGGGAGGGTCGCGCACCGCAGCGTGCCGGAGAGGTCGTGGTGAGCGGCGGGGCCCGGGTGGGTGAACGGATCGCGCTGCGCGCGGGCGGCGCCGGGGCGACGTACTCCGGGAACTCCGGGAACTCCGGGAACTCCGGGAACTCCGGGAACTCCGTGTACTCCGTCGTCGGGGTCGCGGGTGGCCCGCCTGACACCGTCTACTTCACGGGGAGCGAAGCCCGCCGCCTGGCCGGGCACCCGGGCTCCCTGGACGCCATCGGGATCGTCGCCGAACGCGGCATCGGGACCGACGAGCTGCACACGCGGGTACGGCATGCGCTGGACGCGGCCGGTCTGGAGAGCGTCGGGCGGCGCGCGGACGGTGACCGGGCCGCGCTGCGCGTACTGGCCGGGGACGGACGCGGTGGCCCCGAGTTCCTGGCTGCCGGGCCCGCCCGCACGGGCCTGCTGATGCTGCTCGGCTCGGTGGCCTCCACCGTCGTCCTGATCGCGCTGCTCGTGGTGTCGTCCACGGTGGTGCAGGCGCTCCAGCAACGCGCCCATGAACTGGCGCTGTTGCGGGCGGTCGGGGCGACACCTGGGCAGCTGCGCGGTGCGGTGGGCAGGGAAGTGGGGCGGGTGGCGACCTTTGCCGCGCTGGTGGGGGCGGCGGGCGCGTTCCCCGCGTACGTCGCACTGCGCGGGCTGCTGGACGCCCGTGGCGCACTGCCCGCCGGCCTTGAACTCCCCCTTCCGCCCTGGCTGTGGCCCGCGCCGCTGGTCACCGCGGGAGTCACCGTCCTGGCGGCGCGCCTCGCGGCATTGATCGCGGTGGCCAGGACGGCGAACGTGCGGCCGGCGGAGGCGCTGCGCGAGGCGGCGCCCGGCAAGGGGCGCCAGGTCACCGGGTTGGTGCTGCTGGTCATGGGGGTGAGTTCGGCGGGGACCGCCACCTTGCTGCACGGCGAGGCCGCGGCCGCCGCGACCGGGGCGGCGGCGGTGACGATGGTGATCGCCTGCGCGCTGCTCGGGCCGTGGATCGCCGAGGGTGCGATGCGGTTGCTCGGGGCGCCACTACGGCGGTTCGGCGGGCCCGGCGGATGGCTCGCCGCCGCCAACAGCACGGCGGCGGCCCGCCGTTCGGGTGCGGCCATCACCCCCATCGTGCTGGTCACCGCCTTCATCGGCGTACAGCTCTCGGCGGGTGCCACGCTGACNGCCATCACCCCCATCGTGCTGGTCACCGCCTTCATCGGCGTACAGCTCTCGGCGGGTGCCACGCTGACGCACGAGGGGGCGGCGCAGGCCGGCCGGGCGCTCCGGGCCGATCTCGCGGTGCGGGCGGACGGCGGGCTGCCGGCCGGTGCGGTCGAGCGGATCCGGAGGGTTGTGGGGGTGCGGGCGGCGACGGACGTCGTACCCGGCACGGTGGTGCTGGCGCGGCGGGCGGCCGGTTCGCCCGAGCTCGACCGGCTGCCGGTGCTCGGCGTCACGCCGGAGCGGCTGACGCAGACGCTCGATCCGGGAGTGCGCGAGGGGACCATGCGCGCGCTGCGGCCCGGCACGGTCGCGGTCGGCGAAGACCGGGCGCGGTCGCTCGACGTACGGCCCGGGTCCACGGTGACGCTGCGCTTCGGGGACGGGGTGCAGGCGCGGCTGCGGGTCGTCGCGACCTACGAGCGGTCGCTCGCGCTCGGCGACTTCCTCTTCGCGCGCGACGAGCTGCTGCGGCATGTGTCGGGTCCGGGGGAGGGGCGACGCGTGCTGGTGCGGACCGCCTCGGACGGGGACCGCGGGGTGGTGGAGCAGGCGCTGGCGGCGGCGGTGGCGGGGGCCCGTGTGGAGCGGGGGCCCGCGCCGGTACGGGTCGCGGCGGAGGACCAAGCGCTCGGCGAAGTGGTCTCGGCGGCGGCGGTCTCGGCGGTGGGGGCCTTCACGGTGATCGCCGTGCTGAGCACACTGTCGCTGATCGCGATCGGACGGCGCCCCGAACTGCGGCTGCTGCGCCTGGCGGGGGCGGGGCGCCGGCAGCTGCGCCGGATGCTGCGGCTGGAGGCGGCGGCCACGGCGGTGACGGGGCTGGCCGTGGGGGCCGGAGTGGCCTCGGTGCCGCTGCTGGCGTTCAGCCTGGCGATGGCTCGTACGCTGCCGTATCTGCCGGCGGTCCAGGGCGTGCTGATCGTCGTGGTGGTGGCCGTGACGACGGGGGCGGGGGCGCTGCTGCCGCTGCGGGAGACGTTGCGGGGGCGGTATCCGGCGCGGCAGCGGGGGTGAGGCGGGCCGGCGCCCCGGGGGGAGACAGCAGTTGCCCCATGTCCAGGACCACGTCCAAAACCACGTCCAAGACCACGTCCAAGACCACGTCCAAGACCACGTTCAAGCCCACGTCCAAGACCCCGTCCCAGCCCTCTTGATTTCTAGTGGTCGTTGCAACGCCCCAGCTCAAGGGGTGCGATGGACTTCGAGATCCGTAAGGGCCGGACAGCTCAGGGGCCGAGGAAGCTCCACGTCGAGCGGGCGGAATACTTCCGGCTCGTGAAGGCGGGCTACAGCAACAAGGAAGCGTCCGAGCTGGTCGGCGTGAACGCGCCGTGAGTGGCGTAACGGCCGGTGGGATCCGCAGCGGTTCAGACCGCCAGTAGGCGGGGCGGTGTCCTGCCCCGCCGGCACCAAGCGGGCGCCTGTTCCCAAGGAGCAGGTGCCCGCCGCCGAGCCGTCCCGGAATCTGTTCGAGCACGAGCGCATACACATCGCCGACCGGCTCCGGGAGAGGGCATCGATCCGGTCGATAGCCGCCGAGCTGGGCCGCAGTCCCTCGACGATCAGCCGGGAGATCCGCCGCAACCGCACTGACGGCACCCGAAAACAGCGGCACTACTGCCCGTTCGCCGCCCAGGCCCGCGCCGATGCCCGTCGGCCACGGCCCAAGCCCAGCAAGATCGGCCACAACCCTCAGCTGCGGGACTTCATCCAGGGCCACCTGGACAAGCGGTGGAGTCCGGAGCAGATCTGCCAGGCTCTGCGGACCCGCTTTCCCGACCGGCCGGAGATGCACGTGGTCCACGAGACGGTCTACCAGGCCCTCTACCTCCAAGGCCGCGGCGAACTACGCCGTGAGCTGTTCCGCGCTCTGCGCACCGGATGCGCCCGTCGCAAGCCCCACCGCCAGGCCCAGCAGCGGCAGAAGCGGTTCTCCCGCCCGATGGTGATGATCAGCGAGCGTCCGGCCGAGGCCGCCGACCGGGCTGTCCCCGGCCACTGGGAGGGCGACCTGATCGTCGGCAAGGACAGCGGCTCCGCCCTCGGCACACTGGTCGAACGCAGCACCCGTTACGTGATGCTCGTTCACCTGCCCAGCGGCCGCAGCGCTGAGGACGTCCGAGACGCCCTCCAGACCACTGTGCAGACCCTGCCACCGCACCTGAAACGGTCCCTGACCTGGGACCAGGGCTCCGAGATGGCCACCCACCACGACTTCGCTGTCGCCACCGACATCCCGGTCTACTTCTGCGACCCGGCGAGCCCCTGGCAGCGCGGCTCGAACGAGAACACCTATTGGTGCAGCCTTGGCAGGCCGGGCTTCTTCGACGGGAGGGGTTCGGCGGGACCGCTGGGTGACTCGGAGAACAACGGTCTGCTCCGCCACTACTTCCCCAAGGGCACCGACCTGTCCGTCCACACCCGCAAGGAACTGGACACCGTCGCCCCCGAACTCAACAGCCGTCCACGCAAGACGCTCGGCTGGGAAACCCCAGCCGAGCGCCTGTCTGAACTGCTCGCGGCCTGATCAACCGACCACGTGTTGCAACGATCACTGGAATCCGCCGAGTGATGTAGCGGGGTCTCGACGCCCGGACGCTATGCGGCGAGGAGTACCCGGGCGCGCTCGTTGAAGTCGGCGACGAGCTGGTGACTGCCGAAGGGGATCATGCGCCGCTGGACGTCTTCCACGGCTTCGACAGCTCGGGATGACTTCACCCGTTGGGCGAGTTCCAGTGTCCTGACTCCAGCGGAGTGCGCCGCTTCAAGGTCACGGCGTTGCAGGTGAGACACGGCAAGCGCCGCCTGCGACATTGCCCCACGGCGTGCGCGCTTCTGGGCGCGGGCGTGCGTAATCGACTGCCGCGCGTGCTCGGCAGCGTGATCCGCCTGGTCAATGTCCCTGAACGCGTTCGCCATCTCGCCGTGCAGATAGGCCGCGTCGATGAACTTTGCCCACACGGGTTCGGTGGCGTGATCAACCGTTGAGAAGGTCTTCTCGGATTCGAGCACCGCACGGGCGGTAGCAGTCTTGTCGCCCATCGCAGCGTGGGCGCGTGCCTCAAGTGCCCACAGATCGGCGAGGCAGGCCCGAGAGTTAACGTGCGCAAGCCCGTGACGCCCTGACTGTGCGAGCCTCCGTCCCTCAGTCGGGTTACCCGTTAGCGTTGCCTGGTCCGCCATGCCGGCGAGCACATGTGCACCTAGAGCAGCGTCGTGCGATTCCTCCGCGAGTCGGAGCGCTTGGATCAGGTACCGCTGTGCCGTGCCGTGTTCGCCATCGTCGAAGGCCATCCAGCCAAGCAGGTACGTCTGTTCGGCGACTGCCGCGCACAGCGCCCGACGCACATCCTCGGAGTACGTCCGGCGGAGCAACGGGTACACATGCTCATTCATGTACTCCGTCAGGAGCAGGCGGCCCGAGCCTCCACCCTGCATAACGTCGGTGTCCTGGAACGCGGCGAACATGTTCCTCACGCTCGTCACGTCTTCCAGCCGCACCCTAGGGCCGGTCTGTGGCGCTTGATCAAGTGTGTTGAGTAGCCAATCCCGCGAAGGTCCGATCCCCGCCGCCGCAGCGAACGGCGACGCTGCAAGGAACTTCCTGCGATCCATGTCCGCTCTCCCAAGCTCGGTCACTGACTCGACCGTCGAAGCCCAAGATGGGCTGTAAGTCAACTGGCGGTCAAGGTCGGGTTCCGCGCCTAGCCCGAGGTCATAAGTCGTGATGCGCCTGCCAAAGTGCCCCGAAAACACATCTGCGATGAGCGCCGGAAGCGGCTGTCTTGCCTCCTGGCCGCTCAGCCACCGACGTACGGCGGTCGCGTCGGGGTTGATGTGCCTGTGACCAGTGGCCAGCGCTCGGGCATGGACGCGTCGGGCTAGCTCGCCCTGACTCATCAGTGATCTCGCGAGTGCGTCAGCTAACAGGTGGTTAGGTTCTCTCACTGCTGCGTCCATCCTTCCGACGACAGTTCAAGTGCCAGGGTTTGCCACCCCGTCGAAGCTACTCCGCTTGTCCGGCCCGCAGTTGGCTTGTCTAGCAACTCAGACCCGGAAGGGGTGGCGGATGACTCTGCGTGAGACGGTCCCGAACACAGCCGACGATGAGCGGCAGCAGGCACCGACAGCAAAGACACTGCCCGATATTGGTCAGATCGTCCATGACACGGCCACCGACAAGGTAGGCGAGTTCCGTGGCGCCATCGGTGGCCGTTGGATGCTTCGGCCGGCTGGTGGCGGTGTCGAGTGGGAAGCGAAGCCGGAAGCGGTTGAGCCGGCGGGCACCTCCGAGCACGTGCGCGCCCTGGCGGCGGAACACAACGCCCGATGCCGGAACACCCGCCCATGAACATCATCAAGGGCTACCGCACCCGAAAGGCGTACCAGCGCACCGCAGCGCTACGGGCCGTGTCGTTGGCTCTCTACGACACCGAGAACGGTACGAACTTGCGCGCCGCGATCTTCGGTGACGCCAAGGGCGTACCCCCGGCGCGGACAGGCGACCGGTTCCGCGAGTTGTGCACGTTGACGCTCTGTGGCACTCGCATAGCGGTCCGGCGGGTCGGAAACCGGCTCGGCACCATCCGCAAGGAACGGGCACGGCTCGCCGCGCTGGATCGGTTCGAGGCGGACCCCCAATACGCGGCAGCCCTGGCACGGCTCCGAGCCGAACGGGGTGAGCAGTGAACGGTTCAAGGGGGCCACTGCGGGGCTACAGGTGCGAAGTCTTCAAGGAGGAACGGGTCTACGGCGAGGGTGTGACCGTCCTGGACGTTCTTGCAACCTCCCAAACGATCTCGCCGAAACTCGCACTCCGGTGGTTGCGTGGGCAGGCACAGCACATTGCGGACAAGCTCGATCCCGAGCGCCGCGCGGTGTGGCAGCAACAGGCCGGACACTACTTCCAGGTTCCCGCAGCAACCTGCTCCGCGCAGTTACGAGCCTGGTGCGAGGACGCTCGCGAGCAAAACACAGCACGCGAACAGCTCAACAACGGCTCGCCGGCCACGCTGGTGGTGTCCGACAGGACAGACCGCTACACGCTGACCGTCTGGCCTCTGCCCGCTCCCGCGGATTCGGGGACCGCCGCGACGCTGCCCGTGTATCGGCAACCCACACGATCGCGCCGTGTTAAGTGCGCCCGAACGGTACTTGTGTCCGTTGCCACGCTCGCCGCGTATGCGCTCGTCGGGTGGCTGTTGCTCGTGCCGTTCACCCGCTGACCAGTCTTCCTCCTCCCCTGCTGTCCGCCCGCTCGGGAGGGGGATGTCAGCCCTGCACACTTCTACCCCTGGAAAGGTCATGACGGAATCGACAGAGACGGAGCGCGCCCCCGGAGCGAAGCTGGACGAGCTGCGCAGTGCGTTGGACGTTCTCGCAATGGGTCCGCGCCACCAGTGGACGGACGTACGTCAGGTCGCCGGAACCTTGGCCCCCCTCGTCTGGGACGAGCTGAAGGCGCGCGGGCTCTGGGACAAGTTGCCCGAGCACGACCACGCCGCCATGTATTGGGCACTCGCGGACGGCCACAACGTCGCCACTGCCCCCGCACCGGACCCGCTGCGGCTTGCCCGGCTGATCTCCGAAGTAGCCCACTTCGCCGAGGAGTGCGAGCACCCCTGGTCTCGACGACGGTGGCCAGAGGCCAAACCCGGCCGATCCGCTGACGGGACAGAAGCGGTCGCCCTCCAGCGTCAGTTCACGGCTCTTTCCCCCGGATGGATGACCGAGATCCTGCGTCGGATGGAGCCACCGCGAGAGCCGGCCGACTGGGAACGAGACCAGCGCCGGGCAGAACGGCCCCCGCTCTCTGTAGCTCTCGCTACCGCTACCGACGCGATGAAGCGCTACGAGTCCCCACCCGCTCCTGTCTCCTACGACGACCGGAGCAGCGAGACCAGCGCGGCGGTGGTCGGTCGCTTCACCCGGTTCCCCGAGGAATGGCGGGTCGAAATTCTGCGGCGGATGGCAGCGGGAGGTAGCCCCCTCCACCTCATTGCAGAAGGGGCCATGTCGATCAACATCCTTCACAGCGAGTTCCGTGTGTCGCTTGCGTGGTGCGCGCGCCCCTTGCCCGCTCACCCCTAACAGCCATGACTTCCGCCATCAGCGGGGACTCCCCGAGGCGCCGGTACCCATTACGGCCGGTAGCTCAACCGATGGCGGGCGCCCGTTCGGCTGTGACGGACGGACGGGCAATGCCCGAGCCCAACCGGGCCGGGGTCGACGAGACACAAGGAGGCGCGGAATGCCCGTGACCACTGAGCCTGAGACCACCGAGACCGACCAGTCCGAGACGGACGCTGACACCGCCGACCAGGGCGAGGGCGACACCGCCGAGCCGGTCGATCTGGTCGGGGCACTGCTCGCCGCGTAAGGCAGCAGCCGGTCAGCTCAACACACGCCGTTCCGGCGGGGCGGGGAAGGCCAGCACCGGCCCCGCCGGACGGTCACGACAACCGAAAGACACAGGTAGCAGTGACACGTAAGAAGTCGTCCCCGACCGTGGCAGCCGTGAGGAGCGAGGCGACCCGCATGAGGGTCGATAACCAAGAGGCTGCACAGCGTAAGGCGCTGTTGCATGAGGTCCCCGCCGACATTCGTCAGCAGGGACGGCGGGACGAGACCCAAGCCAACGCACACGAGCACGACGCGTAAAGACCGTGTCTGCCCGACCCGTTGAGGCCCCGTCCGGCTGCCACGTCACCACGGTGTTGGCCGGGCGGGTCCAGGGCGGTGCGCCCACGCGGGTGCTGTCCGCTCGCAGAGGACGTGACCGGTAGCGGCTGACAGAGTTGTGTCAATCACCGTGAGCACATCGCCGAAGCGCCCGACAGCTCAGCGAAAGGCAAACCCATGAAACGACTCGTTGCCCGCCTGTGGCGTCTCATCCGTGGCCCCCTGCAATGGCGGGTGCTGTGGTTCGCGCACGCCAAATTCATGGTGGGCGTTACAGGAGTCGTCAGGAACGACGCGGGGCAAGTCCTCCTGCTCAAGCACCGAATGTGGCCCCCGGAGCGGCCTTGGGGTCTCCCCACCGGCTACGCCATCAAGGGCGAAGAGTTCCCGCTGACCATCGTCCGGGAGGTGAAGGAAGAGACCGGCTTGGACATCAAGCCCGGTCGCCTGGTGAACGTGACGAGCGGCTACAAGCTTCGAGTTGAAGTGGCCTACGAGGCACTTCACGTCGGAGGAACCCTGAAGATCGACAAGTTCGAGATCTTGGAGGCACGGTGGTTCAGCTTGGACTCACTGCCGACGGGGATGCAGGACTCCCATCGGCAGCTCATCGGGGGCAACACCCCGTCCTGACCCCGTTGGCGCCCAATGAAAGCGTAGTCGGGGCACAGGTCGCGGTGACCCTCGCTGCCTTGCGCGCCGACTCGTCCGAACTGACTGCGAGACACCCGGACCACACGTTCCGTTCGGCCCCCGACCGCCTGACGCAGTGGCAGGCTTCGGGGGTCGATACGGCCGTGTTCCATAGCGGTCTCTACGCGGCTCGGTGCCGATACGCCGAACTCGGGCTCTCTCAAATGATGCCGCTCGACAGGGTGCTGGTGGGGGCGGAGTCGGCTCGGGCGGGTGCCTTCGGCGGGTTTCACCACCCCGACCAGGGATACCGCCACCTGCAAATGCTGTCGGTCGTCACCATGTACGGCCCCATGCAGCACGCCAGCACGCCAGCACGCCAGCACGCCAGCCCGCAGCGCCCGGAGCTGGCGCTACTCGACTTGCTTCGGGCGTACGCCCATGACTGCCTGCACTACGGCTCGCGGCGGCGGTACGTGGATGTGGGGGGCAAGCCGACCCGGACTCAGTACGGGATCAACTTCCGTCGCACCACGGGTCAGTCATACTCCGCTGCCGACCCGCAAGGAACTCCGCACACGCGGAATCTCGGGGTGGTGATGGAGGGCGCGTGCGACAGGGAAGCCCGCCGCATCACCCGTGAGACGGCAGCCCGCGCCGGAATGCGCGAACCTGACCACGTGCTGGGGCGGCTAGCTTTCCGGGACACCACGGGGACGCTCTCGAAAGAGGACGTGACGGCAGACCTGGGCGAGGAGCGCACCGGTGAAGCTGCCCACTACGTGGGAGCGCTCCGCCGCTACGAAGCAGGGGTGAACCACCGGTACGCGGCGTTCCTCGCGGAGTTCGCACCGGGGGAAGAAGAGGACTTGCACGATCTCCTCTTGAACGCAGTAATCAGCGGAGACGTACGAGGGTTGAGCGCATGGCTTGACGCTCGACACGGCCCCGGAACCTTCGCCGGCGCTTTCCTGACGGGTGCCTACTTCGCGCCCGCACTTGGTCTCAGCGCCTAAGAGCCACCGACAGCGAAGCGCCTTGGCGCTGCCGTTGGTCCACCCCGAGCCCCGTCCGACCGCCCTAGAAGGGAGGCCGGGCGGGTCTCGCTCACTACTCGGTCGCCCCCACGGCTGCCAGGCAACCGCCCCATCGGGGGCCAGTCAGGAAGACGCGCCTAGGCCGTCTCTTTCGGATCATCGACCGGCATACTGGGCGCCATCCAAAATACGGCCGGAAGCAGATAGCGTGAAATCCGACATATTTCGCATCAGTGCAAGCCTTGCAGCTGCCACCGTGACGGCACTCGCCCCGTCCTCTTGCGGGGCAGGCAAGCCCGTCGTCACTCCAGAGGCCGTAACTCATTCCGAATTGGTCGGCCGATGGGACGGGGAGCAGAAATGCGGATCGCCGATGGTTCGGCTACGTGACGATTACACTTTTTCCAGCAAAGACTTTCCAGTCGAGTGGGACGGCCCCGTGCCGGACGCGCAGGTGACACGCCGTTCATCCGACGGGAAATGGCATGGGGTCAACAAAGACCCTGGCCTGTCGCCCTATCTGGTACTTAGGTTCAAGAATCACAACGACATCCAGATTCTGCAATTCTTTTTGGAGCATGGAGAGCTGCAGATGGATGGGACTGTCTACGCGGGCGGGGGGGACCCCTATCCCTACCCATGTCACTACAAACGCACTTCTGTCGACCCTGAGGCCTAGTACTCCAGTCGCAGTTTGCTATCACTGCTGGTCAGAGCCGTGTTCCTGAGTGTACTCGGCTGGCGTTCCGTCAGGTTGCGGGAGTTCGTGACCTCGCGTGCGGCGGCGGTAGTGGCAGCGTCTGGCGATGGCTTGGTGACGGCGGCGCCAGCGGGACCAGCTCAGCGCGTGGCCGGCGCGCTGAAAGTGCGTCAGCGATGGACGGCCAACTGCCATGAGGCGCCGGATTTCTGCCACGGTGAGCGGTGCAAGAGTGCCGGAACCGTTTCTGCCGCCCCCTTTTCGGCTGCCGCTGATGCCATGGCAGCGAGGAAGGCGTGGGCGAGCATGGCCAGGGTGATGTGCCGGTACCAGCCCGGATAGCGGCGGCCCCCGTCCAAGACGACGTTCAGGACCCCCCGTTCAAATACGCCAACACCGCCAGCACCCGCCGATGCCCGCTGTCGCTCGGCGGCAGCCCGAGCTTCGCGAAGACATTCCCGATGTGCTTGCTGACCGCCCGGTCCGACACCACCAGCAGCTTTGCGATCGTGGTGTTGTCCCGGCCCTCCGCCATCAGTTGCAGCACCTCGCGCTCGCGCGGCGTCAGGGCGTCGAGCGGATTGTCGCGGCGCCGGGTCATCAGCTCCGTGACCACCTCCGGGTCCAGCGCCGTACCGCCCGCCGCGACCCGTTCCAGCGCGTCCAGGAACTCGTCGACCCGCCCCACCCGGTCCTTCAGCAGATAGCCGACCCCGCTCGCGCCGCCGCCCAGCAGCTCGGCGGCGTAGGTCTCCTCCACGTACTGCGACAGCACCAGAACCGGCAGGCCGGGGATCTCCCGCCGGGCCGCGAGCGCCGCCCGCAGCCCTTCGTCGCGGAACCCGGGCGGCATCCGCACATCCAGTACGGCCACGTCCGGCCGGTGGGCGAGGAGCGCGGGCAGCACCTCGGGCCCACTGGCCGCGACCGCCACCACCTCGTGTCCGGCGGAGGTCAGCAGCAGGACGATCCCCTCCCTCAGCAAGGCGTTGTCCTCAGCGATCACCACGCGCACGGCAGCTCCACTCCGATCACGGTCGGCCCCCCGACGGGGCTGGTCACTTGTACGGTCCCGTCGAGCGCCGCGACCCGGCGCCGGATGCCGAGCAGCCCGCTGCCGCCCGACGCTCCGCCAAAGGCGCCCGCCGGGGAGGCGGTCTCGGCGCCGCCCCGTCCCTCGTCGCGTACCGAGACCGTCAACAGGCCTGCCCTACGGACGAGTTCGACGGCGGCCCGGTCGGCTCCGCTGTGCTTCGCGGCGTTGGTCAGCGCCTCCGCGACGACGAAGTACGCGGCCGCCTCGACCGCCGCCGGCGCCCGCGGGCCCTCCTCCACCCCGTCCGCGCGCACCGCCACATCGAGCCCGCTGCTCGCCGCGAGCGCCCGCACCGCCCCCACCAGACCCCGGTCGGTGAGGATCGGCGGATGGATGCCGCGGACGACATGCCGCAGCTCGGTGAGGGCCTCCTCGACCTGGTCCTGCGCGTCGTCGAGGAGCTTGCGCGCCGCCTCGGGATCCTTGTCGTACGCGCGCCTGGCCAGCCCCACCCGCATCGACAGCGCCACCAGGCGGGCCTGGGTACCGTCGTGCAGATCCCGTTCGATACGGCGCAGTTCGGCACCGTGCGCGGCGACCGCGCCGGCCCGGGTGACGGTGAGCTCCTCGACGCGCTCGGCGAGCTGCGCGGTGTGCCGGTGCTCCGGCGACGGCAGCAGCAGCGCGCGCGACCAGGTGGCGTCGAGGTCGGCGAGGCGGGTGATCAGCGGCAGCACCACGGCCCGCCGCCCCAGCAGCCCGCACCACACGCCGTCGACGAGCAGGCCGATGACCCAGAGGGGAAGCGAGCTGTACGCCAGGAGCACGCCGTAGCCGAAGTGGACGGCGAGCCAGCGCAGATCCCGGTACGTACCCGGGTCCCCGGTCGCCGTACGCACCCGCTCGGACAACGCGCCGGTGAGCGGCAGATACGCCTCGGGGACCGCCTCACCCGTCCAGGCCGCCACCCGGCGCCGCTTGAACCCGGCCATCCGACGCAGCATCAGGACCGTCTCGGGCAGCACGCCGGCGCCGACCCAGATGACCGTCGCGACGGCGGTGAACAGCAGTACGCCGAGGAAGAGATACGACACCAGGGCCAGCCCGGCCGCCGTCAGCAACTGGACCGTGGCCCGCCCCGCCCGCCGTACTGTCTCCCCCATGGTCATCAGGCTAAGCGACCGGGTCGCAGGGCGCGGGCGGGCGTGCTCCCCGGGCGTTGGTGTAGCGCGCTACACCAACGGTTCGGGAGAGCGCTCCCTCGATTCGCCGGCCCGGTGACGGCATTGTCGGTGGCAGAGATTCACCGCTCCCCGATTCACCGCTCCCCGTTTCAAGGAACTCCCGTGGAAGGAACCCCCATGAAGGCCCTGCTCTGGTTCGTGCTCACCGTGGCCCTCGTCGTCAATGTCTCCACCAGCTTCGCCTTCGACGGCGTGCAGCAGGTCCTGATCAGCGTGTCCAGCGGCGTCGTGCTCATAGCGTCGGCGGTGGGGCTGTTCCTGATGCGCGGCAAGCGGTCCTGAGGCCGTACGACCGCGGCCCGCCCCGGGCCCCGGCAACGGTCACCCGGACCGCGGGGGCAGCCGCCGGACCTCCCCGGCCGGCGCGATCGGGCCCGCGCCCTTGACGGTGCGCAGCACGGGTGCGGTTTCGAGGGTGTGGATCGCGCCGAGGGCGCCGAGGCGGTGGGTGAGGTAGTCGTGCAGGGCCGCCGGGTCGGGGCACAGGGCGTGGGCGACCAGATTCGTACGGCCGGTGGTGGCGGCGACGAAGGCGAGCTCGTGGTGCCCGGCCAGGGTGGTGGCGACCTGCTCCAGGTGTGCGGGAGTGACGGTCATCCACAGCAGCGCCTGGGTGGTGGCACCGAACCACGCGTCGTCGACCTCGACGTCGAAGAAGATCACGCCGCCGGCCTGCAGGGCGGTGAGGCGGCGGGCGACGGTGGCCGGCGACCAGCCGGTGGCCGCGGCCAATTCGGCGTGGCCGGCCCGGCCGTCCCGCTGGAGCGCGGTCAGCAGGGCGTGGTCGGCGTCGGTCAGTGACGGCCCGGCGGTCGGCACGCTACCGCTGTCCTCCGGCGCCAGTTGGCGCTGCTGCCGTTCGGTCAGGGTGCCGGCGCGGCCGCGCCAGGCGGTGGGGCCGCCGAGATAGCTGTGGAGCAGGTAGTGCGCGGAGACCGTGGTGATGCCGGCGGTACGGGGGATGTCGTGCAGCAGCAGTGAGTGGCCGCCGCCGGCCGGGGTGTGGACGACCGCGATGATCTCGGTGCCGCCGGAGGCGAGCTTCACCCACGAGGTGTCCGCCCGCCGGGCCAGTGCATGGGCAAGATCCTGGGCGCTGTGCGGGGCAGCGGTCAGCCGTACGAGCCACTGGGCCCGGCCCGCGCGGTGCGGGTCGGCGAGTCCGACGACGCGGAGCGCGGCATCGGCGCGCAGCCGCCGGTAGCGGCGGGCGACGGTCTGGGTCGATACGCCGAGCACGGCGCCGATCCGGCTGAAGGGCGCCCGCCCGTCGATGTGCAGCGCATGGATCAGACCGCGGTCGATCTCGTCCAGCATGGCTGCGTTCCGCCTGACTGTGTCATGCATGGATAAATCCTTCACTCTTCCCGGCTGCATGGAACAGATCGGCGATCTCTGCGCCACAGGTGGAACGCAGACAGTACGTGGCAGCACGCTCGGCCGCGAAGACACCACTCGCTGCCGAAGGGAAGAACGCATGCCGAAGGACCTGTCGGCGTCGCCGGGCGCGCCGTACCACCGGCGCTGGGCCGCGCTGGCGGCCTTGCTGGCCGCCGAGGCGATGAACCTGCTGGACTCCACGATCATGACGGTCGCCGCACCGGTGATCCATACCGACCTCGGCGGGCCCGCCTCCGACATCCAGTGGTTCAGCGCCGCCTACACCCTGCCGTTCGCCGTCCTCCTGATCACCGGCGGCCGGCTCGGCGACATCGCCGGGCGAAAGCGGGTCTTCCGGATCGGCGTCGCCGGTTTCGTGCTCGCCTCGCTGCTCTGCGCGCTGGCCGTCTCACCCGCGATGCTGATCACCGCGCGGGCCGTCCAGGGCGCCGCGGCCGCCCTGGTCATTCCCCAGACCATCGGTCTGATCCGCAGCATGTTCAGCGGCGACGAACTGGCCAGAGCCATGGGCAGCATCGGCCCGGTCATGGGCCTGGCCGCGGTGTGCGGGCCCGTACTCGGCGGGGTGCTGACCCACGCCGATGTGCTCGGCTCCTCCTGGCGGGCGGTTTTCCTCGTCAATCTCCCTCTGGGGCTCGGTGTGCTCGCCGCGGCACCGCTCCTGCGCGAGGACCGCTCCGCCCGGCGGCCGCGGCTCGACCTCACCGGTACGGCGCTGGCGGTCCTCGGTACGGGTCTGCTTGTCCACCCCCTCATCGAGAGCGACAGGGCCGGCGGGTCGCCCCGGGCCTGGGGAACCCTCGCCGCCGGCCTCCTGGTCATGGTGGTGTTCGGGCTTCACCAGCGTCGCCGTACGCGGCGGGGCGGCAGTGCGCTCGTCGAGGCCGGTCTGTTCCGGGACCGCGGCTTTCCCGCCGCGCTGGCCGCTTCCGTGCTGTTCTTCGCGGTGGTCAACGGCCTGATGGTGGTCGTCGTGCTCCAGCTCCGGCTCGGGCCGCACACCGATGTCCGCTCGGCCGGCCTCACCCTGCTGCCGTGGTCGTGCGCGATGGCGATCGCCTCGTGGATCGCGGGCGCCCGCCTGGTGCCCCGCAGCGGCTCCCGCGTGATGTTCGCCGGGCTCGCCACCCTGCTCGGCGGCGCACTGGCCGCCATAGCCGTCTACGCCACGAGCCCGGCCACGTCGTACCCCTGGCCGCTGCCGGCGGCCCTGGCGGCGTGCGGGCTGGGACAGGGGCTTTTCGCCGTCCCGTTCTTCACCACCGCCCTCGGCCGGGTCCGCCCGCACGAAACCGGCTCGGCGGCCGGTCTGCTCAACGCTGCCCAGCAGCTCGGCGGCACGCTCGGTGTCGCCCTGCTCGGCACCATTTTCCTCCACGCCGCGGCTGTCGGCCCGCCGACCGGGGTCACCGCGCTGAGCGGCGCCCGTAGCGCCTTCTGGGCCGCCGCCGGCCTCATCGCCGCCACCGGCGTGGCCGCGGTGTTCATGCGGCGCCCCGCTGCCGTGGCCGAGCCGGGGCTAGCCCGGTCGGTGTCGGCGCGGCCGGCGTCCGCGAAGGGCGGGCGGCTCGACTGACGGCCTCAACTCCCCTCCCCACGTGGGGAGGTGGCGGAGAGTCGAAAGGTGGTCGACAGGCAGTTGACGCGTAGTCGGCAGGTAGTTGGTGTGCGCAAGTAGGCGGATTTTCCAGGGCCGGACGCTCCCGCCGTGCGGTATCCGGAGAGTTACTCAGCGGCACTCTTCGCAGGTAGATAAGGGGCACATCCGCCCATATCTGAATTTTCACGCATATCGCCTTGTTGAAGGTAGGTATGCGTCGTAGCTTGGGAGTTGAGGCGCTGGAAACGGCGCACCACAAAGCAATCCAACGCAGGGAGGCGAGCATGAGCTTCCGGAATCTTTTCCCCAGGCGCAGGCGCCACGACGATGACTGGTACGGCGGGCGCGGAGGGGGTCGCTTCGGCGGGCGCGGTCGCGGTGGTGGTCGCGGACGCGGGCGCGGGCGCTTCGGCGGACGCGGACGCGGTCGTGGTCGTGGTCGTGGATTCGGCTACTACTGACCAACGGCCCTGAGTGCGGGGCGGGCTCGCGTACACCGCGAGCCCGCCTCGTCGGTCAGGAGCCCGTACCGTCTGCACTGCGTCTGATGGCGGTCAACAGCCCAACTCCGGTCAACAGTGCGCACTGCCCGACCTGACGTGGCGACCCTATGCACCTGCACAGCTCACGCCGGCGCTCAGCACGTACTGAGGCGCCGCCCCAACAAGGCAGGGATCTCCTGTCCGTTGGGCAAGGTTCTTCCTCCGGACATACCTCTGACACGACCGGCGATATGCCCGACAAGGGCGAGGGCCGCGTACACCGGGTCCCGACGGCGGACGCCCCGATCCGCACCAGGCGGGTCAGCGTCAAGGAAGCCTGGCGGCGCTTCTGGCCGCTGACAAAAGGTGACCGACGCTGGCTGATCCTCATCTTCGTCTGCGCCATCGTGGCCGCACTCGCGGAGACCGTCGCCATCCTTCTCTTCGCCGAACTCACCGACAACGCCCTGCAGAAGGGGTCGGTCAGCGCTTTTTGGACCCCGGCCGGCCAGTGGCTCGCCGTAGCCGTCGCCGGCGCTGTGGTCGGATACCTGGGCAGCTCGCTCGCGGCCTGGACCGCCGAACGCTTCGTCATGCGGCTACGGGCCCGCGTCTTCGCCCATCTCCAGACGCTGCCGCCACACTTCTTCCAGCGCAATCGCCGCGGTGACCTGGTCGAGCGGATGACGGGCGATGTGGACGCCATCGAACAGCTCGTGGTCTCCGGCCTGGTCCAGGCGGCCACGGCCCTGTTCGGCGTCCTCTTCTACGCCGCTGCCGCCCTCTGGCTGCGCTGGGACATGGCGCTCGCCACCTTCGTCCTGGCCCCGCTGTTCTTGATCACCACCCGCCGCTTCACGGGCCGTCTCAAAGAGGTGTCCCGCCGGGAACGCGCGGCGGACGGCGCCATCACCTCGGTTGTCGAGGAGGGACTGGTCAACGTCGTCCTGACCCAGGCCTACAACCGGCAGCACGACGAGGAGGAGCGGCTCCGCCGCGAGGCGAGCAGCCAGCTGAGGGCATCGGTGTCCAGCGCCCGTATCAACGAGTTCTACGAGCAGATCGTAGAGGTCCTCGAAACGCTCTGCGTCCTGACGATCATCGGCCTGGGCGTATGGGAGATCGCCGCGGGCCGGATGTCCCTCGGAGAGCTCCTCGCCTTCGCCGCCTTCATCGGCTACCTCTACCCGCCGATCCGTTCCCTGGGCCAGCTGGGCCTGATGGCCACCGAGGCGACCGCCGGAGCCGCGCGACTGCTGGAGATCCTCGACGTCCGGCCCGCCGTCACCGACCCGGACCCCTCCGCCGTCGCCACGGCACCGCACCGCGCGGCCGGCGAGGTCGAAGCACGCCGGGTCACCTTCCGCTACCCCGGCAGCCCCGACGCGGCCCTCCGGGACTTCTCCTTCACCGCGGGCCCCGGGGAGATCCTGGTCGTCACCGGCCCCAGCGGCGCCGGCAAGTCGACCCTGGCCGCGCTGCTGCTGAGGTTCTACGACCCCGATGCCGGCAGCATCCATCTGGACGGCATCCCCGTGAACCGGCTGCCGCTCGTCCACCTCCGCCGGAACATCACCCTCCTGCCCCAGGAAACCCTCGTCCTGCACGACACCGTCGAGGAGAACATCGCCTGCGGACGCGACCACGCCACCCACAGCGACGTCGTACAGGCCGCACAGGCAGCCGACGCCGACGAGTTCATCGCCGCCCTCCCGGACGGCTACCAGACCGTCATCGCCCCCGGCACCGCCCGGCTCTCCGGCGGCCAGCTCCAGCGCATCGCGATCGCCCGCGCCATGCTCCGCGACGCCCCCGTACTCATCCTCGACGAGCCCACCACCGGCCTGGACGCCCTGGCCACCCAGCGCATCATCGCGCCCCTACGCCGCCTCGCCGAAGGCCGCACCACCATCGTGATCACCCACGACCTGGACTTCGCCGCCGACGCCGACCACATCCTGGTCCTGGACCAAGGCCGCCTGGTGGAATCAGGCACCCACCCCCAACTCCTCGACCAACACGGCCTGTACGCGACGCTGTTCCACGCCCATCCCCCGTCCCGCAACGGCACGTCGCATGCCGCGGTGCGGCCGTCGGGGGGTCGCTGACGACAGAGGAGCCCCGGAGCCCTCGGGGGCATACGGGGCCCGGGCGCACCCGGGGAGCCACGGTCCGGAGCGCACCCATGCAGCCACTGCATGGGTGCGCTCCGTGACGCCACGAGTACTCACCACACAAGGCGCCAAAACGAGCGAGGCTCGCTCCCCGGCCCCACCATGGTGATGTGATGAACCAGGAGCGCGCGTGACAAAGCCCCACACAGCCGGAGGTGACAGCACCGCCGGAGCCCGCCACCTCCGCAGAGCGGTCGGGTTCTGGGGCCTGATGTTCATCTCGCTCGGGTCGATCATCGGCTCGGGCTGGCTGCTGGGGGCGCTCACCACCGCCGTCATCGCCGGTCCCGCGTCACTGGTCTCCTGGGTGCTCGCCTCGGCGATGCTGGCGGTGCTCGCGCTGGCCCATGCCGAGCTGGGTGCCACATATCCGGTCGCGGGCGGCACCGCACGGTTCCCGTTCTTCGCCTTCGGTCCGCTGGTCGGCTTCACCGCGGGCTGGATGTCCTGGCTGCGGTCGGTCCTGATCTCGCCGATCGAGGTGGAGGCCACCCTCTCCTACCTGGACCGCATCGGCTGGATCCACGACCGGGTCCACATGCTGCACGCCAACGGCACCCTCACCGCCGCGGGCCTGGTGATCGGGACCGGCTTCATGCTGCTCTTCACCCTCATCAACGTCCTCGGAGTGCAGCTGCTGTCCTCCACCAACTCGGTCACCGCCGTCATCAAGACAGCCGTACCCCTGCTGACCGTGGTGGTCCTGATGACGCTGGCGTTCCACGGTGGGAACTTCACCGCCGGCGGCGGCTTCGCCCCGAACGGGGCGCACGGCGTCTTCGCGGCGCTGCCCGCCGGTGTGGTGTTCGCGCTGCTCGGCTTCGAGCAGGCGATCCAGCTGGCCGGTGAGGCCCGCGATCCGCAGCGTGACGTCTCGCGGGCGGTGATCGTGGCCATGGCGATCGGCACCGTGCTCTACCTCCTGCTCCAGGCCGCCTTCATCGCCGCCCTGGACCCCGCGGCCCTGGCCCACGGCTGGGCCCATCCCGTAGGAGAGGGCAATTTCGGTCCGTACGCCACTCTCGCCACCGTCGTCGGGGCCAGTTGGCTGGCCACCATCCTCTACGTCGACGCGGTGATCTCCCCTGCCGGCACCGGCCTGGTCTACATGGCCGGCGCCGCCCGCCTGTCGTACGCCATGGGGCGCGAGCGCGTCCTGCCCAGACCCCTCGCCCGGATCGGCCGCCGCCGCGTACCGGTCGTCTCGATCCTCCTGGCCTTCGTGGTCGGCGAGCTCGCCTTCCTGCCGTTCCCCAGCTGGCAGGCGCTGGTGGGCCTGGTCACCTCGGCGGCCGCGGTCATGTACGCCTTCGCACCGGTGGCACTGCACGCCCTCCGGGTCCGCGACGGCGGCCGGCCGCGCCCCTACCGGCTGCCCGCCTGGTCGGTACTGGCCCCCGCGGGATTCGTCTTCGCCAATTTGATCTTCTACTGGTCCGGCTACGAGGCCGACTGGAAGCTCGGCATCGCCGCCCTGCTCGGCTTCGCCGTCCTGGCGCTGACCCGACGCGGAATCCCCGCCGCCGAACGCAGCGGGCTGCGCTGGAGATCGTCCGCCTGGGTGCTGCCCTGGCTGGGCGGCATGGTCCTCATCGCCCACTTCGGCCGGTACGGCGGCACCGGCGCCCTCCCCAACTGGTGGGACCTGGCGATCGTCATCGCCCTCAGCCTCGCCGTGCACTACACCGCCGTACGGCTCGCGATCCCCCCGGACGCGGTGAACGCAGCCGTACAACACGAGGAAGCCGGCGAATCCGTCCCCCAACAGCCACCACCCACCTGACACCGCCGCCGCCCAGACCCTCGGCCGGACAGGCCCTCAGCGGCCGCAGCCCGGCATGGGAGCGTCGAGGAATTCCCGGGTCTGCGGCCCCACTTGACCGTCGTGCGTGAGGCCGCTGCATTTTTGGACGGCGCGTACGGCGGTCTCCGTGCCGGTGCCGAATTTCCCGTCGATGGCCGGCGCGTTGTCGTAGGTGTGGTTGAGCAGGCCGGGTCGCACCGGCCGGCAAGTGATCACCGCGATGAGAGCCCCGACCGGCGAATCGGTCGCGGACCACATCTGCCGTCCTGGGCAGAGAATGCGACGAGGGCCCGAACCGTGGGTCGGGTGACTCGCTCACGCCTTCCGGAGCCCGGGGGGGATCAGAGGCGCGGCCTGCATGGTGGCGACGCCGCATCTACGCCGACCTACGGGCTAGCAGTCTTTGCACTCTTTGAGGCCCGCGATCGCCAGCGCGCGCTCCTCAGGATGCTCATCGGCTCCGGGCAGGGCGAGCGCGGTCCGGAACTGCTCTCGTGCCTCGGCGACGCGGCCTGCCGCGGAGTAGGTGCGGCCCAGCCGGTAACGGATGTCCATCTCCAGCCGGTCGCAGTTGGGTTCAGTGAGTGGGGACAGCGTCCGGTGCTGGGAGAGAGCCTGGTGGTGGAGGGCCGCCGCGGCGCTCAGGTTTCCCTCTCCATGCTCTGCCGCGCCCAGCCGGGTCAGGACGATCGCGTGCATGAGGACGTCCCCGACCCGCTGAGCCAGGTCCGCCGCGTGGCGGTAAAGGATCTTGGCCTCACCGTACTGGCCGAGGTCGAGGTGGACGCCGGCGGCGTTGCCCAAGGCCATGCTGATCATGCGAGGTCTGCCGTTCGTCTCGGCGTGGGCGCGGGCGGCGGCGAAGCAGGCCAGCGCCTCCTCGCATCGCCTCTGGCTGTGGTGGACGGCGCCGAGTACGCACAGCCCCATCGCGGCGAGCCAGTGGTCGTCGAGCCGCTGAGCCAGCTCAACTGCCTCGGTGAGACAGGGAATTGCCCGCTCGGCCCGGCCCGAATTCAGGTCGGCGGCCCCCAGCCCGGCCAGGGCCCGCGCCTCTTCGCGCCGGTCCGCGCGGTGGCGGCTGAGGTGAAGCGCCTCGGTGAACCAGGCGTGCCCTTGGAGGATGCGGCCCTGATAGATGTCGGTGATGCCCATGCAGTTCCGCAGTGCGGGGGCCATCCGCCGGTCGGTGGCCTCGTCCGCGTG
This sequence comes from Streptomyces inhibens, assembly GCF_003389455.1. Taxonomy (GTDB): domain Bacteria; phylum Actinomycetota; class Actinomycetes; order Streptomycetales; family Streptomycetaceae; genus Streptomyces; species Streptomyces inhibens. Next base: position 51,205 of record NZ_QUAC01000055.1, read on the forward strand.
CGCGAGCGCGATCTCCAGGGCTGTTCGGCACTCGTGGTAACGGCCCCGGCGTACGAAGTAGTCGCTCAGGGCCTCGGCGATCCAGCACGCGTAGTCGGCCTCGCCGAGCGCTACGGCGTGCCCGACGACGTCGACGAGCTCTCCGCTCGCCGCGTCCAGCCAGCCGCCGGCGTCCTTCCAGTCCGCGAACGGCGCTCCGGCGGGTTGCGGCCCGGTGGGGAAACCGCCCTCGCCCCAGTCGCTGGTGATCCGGCCCGCGTCCAGATAGAGGCGGAGTACGGCTGTACGGGCCGCGCCGGCTTCGGCGGGTGCGGCTTCCGCGAGCCGCCGCGCGTGCACCCGAACCAGGTCGTGCAAGCGGTAGCGGCCCGGACGAGTCTGCTGCAGCAGACTCGCGTCGACCAGGCTTTCCAGGGTCTGCTCGGCGTCGCGGGACGAGCAACCCAGCATGGCCGCTGATGTCAGCGGGTCGAACTCGACCGTCGGCGACAGGCCCAGGGTACGGAATCCGCGCTGCTGCGCCGGCGCGAGCTGGTCGTACGACAGCCGGAAGGTCGCCTCCACGCTGCGATCCCCGGCACTCAGCTCGCCGAGGCGGCGCTCGTCGCCCGCCATCCGGTCCACCAGGTACGCCAGCGTCCAGGCAGGGCGGGTCTGCAGCCGTGCCCCGGCGATGCGCAGCGCCAGCGGCAGCCCGTCGCACAGCCGGACCAGCTCACGCGTCGCCTCCGGCTCCCGGTCCGCGCGCTCCTCCCCGACGATGTGCCTGAGCAGGGACAGCCCATCGCCCGTCTCCAGGGGCTCCAGGGTGACTCGTCGATCGGTGTCCAGTCCGGCCAGCCGCCGCCGGCCGGCCACCATCACCATGCTGCCCGGCCCGGCGGGCACCAGCGGCCGTATCTGTTGCGCGCTCAGCACATCGTCGAGCACGAGGAGCAGCCGCAGCGAGCTGGTCGCGGCCCGCCAGGCCGCGGTGAGTTCGTCGAGGTCGTCAGGCACCTCGCTGTCGGCTGCGCCGACCGACCGCAGCAACCGCCGCAGCACTCGCTGCGGCGGTTGCCTCTGCCCGCCCGTGCTGTGCGCGCGCAGGTCCACGAACAGGCAGCCGTCCGGGTAGTGGACGCGCAGCGCACCGGCCGCGTGGACGACGAGCGCGGTCTTGCCGACGCCGGCAGTGCCGTCCACCGCCACGATGGACACGGATTCGGGCGGCGAGGACGCGGTCAGCAGCGCCAGTTCGCGCTCCCGCCCGATGAGGCGGCCGGTGTCGCCCGGCAGTTCGTTGACCGCGCGGCGGGGCCGGGGCCGGTCCGGCGGAGCGGCAGAGCGCGCCACCGCCGGACCGAGGAGCTGCTCGTCATCCCGGCGCAGCACCGCCTGGTGCACCCGGCGGAGTTGCTCGCCGGGATCGACCCCGAGCTGGTCGCGCAGCCGCTCGCGCATGTCCTCATAGGCGCTCAGCGCGGCCACCTGGCGTCCGCTGCCGTACAGGGCGCGCATCCGCAGCGCTGTCAGCGACTCGTCGTACGGATCGGACTCGGGCAGAGCGGACACAGCGGCGAGGTCGTCCAGGGCGTCGGCGGACCGGCCGAGAAGAACCAGGCACTCAAGCCTCTCCTGCTGAAGCGTGCGCTGCCGCTGCGACAGCCGCTGCCGCTCGCCCTGCGCGAACGGCCCCGGCAGCCCGGCCAGGGGCTCGCCCCGAAACAGGGTGAGCGCCTCGGTGAACCGGTCCATTGCGGTGGCCAGGTCACCGGATGCCCTCGCGCGCTGCGCCTCACCGACCCGCTCGGCCAGCTCCGTCACATCGAGCCGCACTCCGTCGCTGACGAAGCTGTATCCGCCCCGGCCACTGCGGATCACCGACCCTGTCCGTCCGGCGCCCTCCGCGTCGAGCGCCTTCCGCAGCGGGTAGACGTAGCTCGGCAGTACCCGGCGACCGGACCTCGGCGGCTGTGCACCCCACACGCCGACGAGCAGCTGCTCCTGGCTGACCAGCGGGCCCGGACGCAGCATCAGCGAGGCCAGCACCGCCTGCCGCCGAACCGGCCCCAGGTCCAGCGGCGTCCCGTCACGCCAGGCCCGCACCGGCCCGAGCACCGCGATCCGAAGCCGCTGATGAGATCCCCCGTCCATCCCGAAGCCTCCGCTCCCCCGCATCATCGAGATTTCATCGGCATTTCAGCGCCTCCCGCAAGGGTTGGCAAGTCACCACCGAGAACCGCTGGGAAGCAAGGGAACGGCGAGAGAGGGAAGGCACCGGGCGCGGGCTCGGCCGGCTCCACGGCACCCGCCACGGGGGAACTCACCATGACGTACCCGAGTGTTCCGCAGCAAGCGAACCGTTCGTGCAACTTCCCGACCAGGAGGTCATATTGAGCGAGCACCTCTCCACCCGCAGGAGTGTCCTGAAGGCCGTCGGCGGAATCTCCGCGGCGATGGCTCTTGGCGGCGCGGGCGTCCTTGCGACGGCGTCGCCGGCCAGTGCAGCCAGTGCGGCCGACGACGGCTTCGGGCTGACCATCAAGGACCGCAACGAGGCCGACCCCCGCATGTGGTACTACCGGTTCGCGACCGACGCGATCGAATGGGACCCCGCCGTCAACGTCCTGCTCCCTGACGACTACCACACCAGCGGACGCACCTACCCTGTCCTCTACCTGTTCCACGGCGGCGGTACCGACCAGGACTTCATGACCTGGGACCGGCTGCCGGAGGGCGGCATCCGCGCCTGGACCGCCGGCAAGCCGATCATCGTCGTGATGCCCGACGGCGGACACGCGGGCTGGTACTCCAACCCGGTCAACTCCAATACCGGCCCCCGGGACTGGGAGACCTTCCATATCGACCAGTTGCTCCGGTGGATCGACGCGAACTTCCGGACGTACGCCGAGTACGACGGCCGCGCCGTCGGCGGGTTCTCGATGGGCGGCTTCGGCGCGCTGAAGTACGCAGCCAAGTACTACGGCCACTTCGCCTCGGTGAGCGCCCACTCCGGCCCGCCCAGCCTGCGCCGCGACCTCAGCGCGGTCGCCCATTGGGCCAACGTGTCCTCCGCGGCCCTGGACCTGGGCGGCGGCACGATCTACGGCGAGCCGTTCGACGAGGCCAGGGTCAGCGCCGACAACCCCATGGAGCACATCGAGAGCTACCGCAACAAGCGGGTCTTCATGGTCGCCGGCACCAGTCCCACCCCGGTCGACCCGTTCGACCTGCTCAACGAGACCGAGGTGCTCGCCGGCCAGCGGGAGTTCCGAGCCGGCCTCGACCAAGCCGGCATCCCGCACGAGTGGCACGAGGAGCCCGGCGGACACTTCATCCGCCCCGAGATGGCCATCCGCGACCTCGACGGCATCATCGCCCGACTCCGTCAGGCGTAGAGCCGGCCACGCACAGACGCATGGCCACGCCCTCCGGGGCGGGCAGACGGACGAGAGCGGGGGTGCCCCCGACAGCGCCGGCAGCAGCCCACTCGGCATCGACCGAGACGGAACACGACGAAGGCCCCGGCCGGTTTCCCGGTCGGGGCCTTCGTTCAGCCCGGTGAGGCTGGGCGGAGGATACGAGATTCGAACTCGTGAGGGGTTGCCCCCCAACACGCTTTCCAAATGTTCGTCCGGGGGTTCAGGGACGGGCGGGGGCGTCCTGACCTTCGGCGGAGCGGGCGCTGGGAGGGCTCGTGAACGGTGCTGGACGCCCGTGAATGCAACCAAAACTGCAACCACGAACCACGGTGTTCTGCCTGTTCAGGGCGGGTTTCGGGCCTCAGCCCCAGGCGCTGTTTCAGCCTGTCACGGGCATCGGTGGCGTGGCGGTCAGCCCCCCGGTGACATGCGGACGCGATCGGCGTCCTTCCGCTGACCAGGGTCTTAACGCCGGAGCGGGTGACGGGAATCGAACCCGCGCTCTGAGCTTGGGAATCAGGGGGCTTTCCGGTGCTCAATGTTGTTCTGACCAGCGGATACGCTGCAACGGGGGCGGGATTTCCGGCTGCATCTCTGCCCCTTGTTGACCGTTGTTTACCGGTCTACCTGGCACGGTGGTCTGCGCAGCCCTGGCAGGGCGCGTCGTGCGAGCAGTGGGGCATTGGTTGGTGTCGAGGGCGCTGCCGTCGGCAGGTGCGGATTGCCTGCGTGAACGGATGCTTCTGTGGTGTGGAGTCCGTGTCCGCGTTCTGGAGCGCGGGATGACGATGTGCGGGGCGGTCTGCAGGGTCAGGGGCCCTACGTGGCAGACCGCAGCGCTCAATCCGTCGACCGCTGTGTCTGCGGAGCCGGGCTGAGCAGGGTGCTGTGGTGGAAGCCGAGTCGTGGGTCCTCCCACCAGGGAAGCCCATCGACGTACTCCTGGAGTTCCGGCATCGCCACGCGAAGGCGGACGGTGTTCGACGGGTAGTCGTAGACGGTGATGGTGTTGAGTCCGCGATTGGCGGTGAACAGAAGCGACTGGTCGGCGGAGAGCTGGCATGCGTACACCGAATCGAGCAGGGTTCCGCGCGATACGCGCAGCGCGGCGAGGAAGTGGCGGCTGCTCGCCGTCGGCGATCCCCGTGTCAGAGCGTCGGTGATCTGCCGTAGGGACTGGCGTCCGGCGCGGAGTTGATCGGCCATTCCGGGCCGTTCGTCGATGATGCGGAACGAGGAGAAGTTCTCCAGGTCGATCATCACGATGGTGCCGCTGCCGCCGTTGCAGTAGATCAGCTCGCCGTCGGACATGCAGACATCGGAGTTGATGTGGGCCGGGGTCTCCTGGCCGGAGGCCCAATGTCGCAGCACCTCTCCGGTCCTTGCATCGATTTCGAAGACGTATTCCTTGAAATACGCCATTGCCCATTCGTGCCAGTCCCGTCCGTCCTGGGGAAGGACCCGGAACGACAGGGCATAGAAGCGGTCGTCGCGAGGGTGGCAGGCCACGTGCCAGCAGGTGGCGGGCAGTTGCACGCGACGGCGGGTCCGTTTCTCCAAGTCGAAGATGCCCACTTCGCGCGCCTCGCCGCGCAGGGGATGATCCATGCCGCCGTACACGACGTAGCGGCCGGAGGCGGTGGTCTTCATTGCATGGGGCAGCAGCACGCCGTGCGGGCCCAGGCGCTCGGGCCTGGTCGGCCGCCTCAGATCGAACTGCCACAGGTGCTCGCCGATGGCCGCCACGGCCTGCGTCGCGTCCAGCCAGACCAGATGCGTGGTGCCTTTGATCGAAGTGTCGGTCGGCTCGAAGCGCAGCGTGGAGACGCGCTCGACCTCGGCCAGCGTCGAGGTGTCGTAGAACATCAGGTGCTGACCGGTGTTACCGAGGAAGCCGACCGCCCGGTCAGGGCTGACACTGACCGCATGGCCGCCCGCCACACCGTCGTAGTACTCGATCTTGTACGCGTATCGCTCGGTGCGCGGGTCGTAATGGAAGACGCACACGCCGGCACGGCCTTCCAGCCCGTTGAGCCCGTTCCCGTCCAGCGCGATGTGGAACGCGTACGGATAGTCCCCCGTCGTAGCTGCCAAGAACGGCACCTTTCAGCAGTTCGTGGGTGGCCGGTGCGTGCTACCCGGCACGGCGGTGAGAATGCGGGCCCTCGGCCGGACGGCAGCGAAGTGACGGAATCCATTGGCGTCGACGTGGTCGGGGCAGGCCGCACCCCTCAGCGGCCGCGGGCGGCCCTCGTCCCGCCCTGAGCCGGTTCCTAGCAGGCGTCCCTGGTAGCACGCCTCGAAGTTGTCCAGCGTCGTGGTGAAGAAACGGCGGTAGGCGTCCTCGACGAGCAGGTTCTTCACACCTGGCACACCTGGCCACGCGTCGAAGTCCACCATCCGCAAGAACAGCGGCAGCGTGAACTGCTGATGGGTGCGGATAACGATCTTCGTGCGGGCACCTCCGTCAGCGCGGGCGAAGGTCACCGAACCGTCGTCAAGGACAGCAGAATCGTTGGGACTACGGACCGCACACCAGCTCAGGCACTGGGCGCCGGCTGTACGGCAGATCGACTCCAGCTTGCAGACATCGAGCATGTCGGCGCCGAAGAAGGCCAGGTAGTTCGGCTGCGGCAGGGCGATGCTGCGCTCGGCCTGCCGGATGATCCGGCCCGCCTCGTCCCGGTCGACCGGGACGACACACCCGCCGAGGTAGTCGGCCGTCAGCCGGATGGCCTGGCTGATGTCCACCCGCGAGACGAACTCGTCGTACGGAACGGACACGGTCCGTTCGCAGGCGAAGAGCACAGCACCGTCGGCGTGGCGCCACCGCATCCCGTTCTCATCGGTGGGCAGAGCGTCCAGCAGCGCCTCCAGAGGCTCCAACTGGTCCGCCACGGCGTCGTAGTCCGATGGATCGTATGCGTCCAGGTCGAGTCCCAGCGCCACGTTTCCCAGCGCTACCTTGCCCTGCGCCAGCGCGCCCTTGGCGGAAGAGACCCCGCAGGCTCGGAGTGCAGACTCCGCCATGCCGATGGCCGATAGGCCCCAGGACCGAGTGGCACGCGCGAACGGGTTCTCACCAGCGGCTGGGGCAGCGATCGCGTAGGCGGTGGTGAAGGCCGAGCCGAGGAACGCCGTCAAGGGATCGACGTCTCGCGCGTCATCGGACTCCTGCGTCATGACCGGACGCGGTAAACCGGATGAATCGTTGTCGCCGACTTCGCCAGACATGTCGCCATTACTACCCGAGAACGATCTGCCGGATGCCCGGTGCCGGTGACGACTTCCGCCGTAGGGAAGCGGCTGCCGCCTGACGGTCGGAGTGGTGCTGGCCGAAGCCGTAGTCCACGAGGACCGTGAGATCGATGGTGGTCGCGTCTCGCCGATCTCGACCTTGCCCCGAGGGCGGCGCTGGCGCGCCCACGTGAAGCTGGGCCCGCCGAGCGCCACGACCGCGTCCATGGCAAGAGCCTGGCTGTTGGTGATGAGTACGGCCACACCGCTATCAGGTGTGGGGCGGCTCTGCGGGCGGTGCACTTCCGCGAGATAGGGCACGCGGAGGGCGCGCCGGCCCTCGACAGGTCTGGACAACAACCAAGGCCCAGGCCAGTGCCCGGGACCTCAACTATGGAGCGGGTGACGCGAATCGAACCCGTGCTCTGAGCTTGGGAGTCAATGGCACTTGTGGCTGCCTTTCGCCTCTGACCTGCGTAAACGTGCACTACATGGCAGAGTGCGGAGTGCCGGGTGGTACCCGTATTGACCGTGATTTACCGGCTGTTAGGGCACGGCGCCGGAGCGGGGCACGACGACGGCAAGATCCGCGACTTAGGTCGGCGTGGCTGGCTTTCTCTGCGACTTTGCCGATGACCTGGTGTGCGCAAGCGAAGCACTTTCCAGGGACGCGTGAAGAACAGCTTTCCTATACGTCGGAGCTTGCTGGCAGGATCTATGCCATGGATGCTTCGAGGTCTCTCAACGGCGCAACAGCTGGAGATGAAGTGCTAGTTCGCCCTAGAACGGCGCCACCGCGGTACGCCATGGTCCTCATCTCTCCCCACGGCGTGGCGCACCTGCCCGGCAAGTGCAACCACCATCCCGACAAGAGCCACCGAGAGGCGGGCTGGGGATGGGTGATGGAGCCAGATGAGGGGGTCTGGGAGGGGATCAGCCGCGAAAACCCGCTCCAAGCGACGCACGGCAATGCAGCGTGTGTCGCGAGGGAACGGTGCGGTCACTGCCTCATGTAGGGGTGCGACAGAGCATCGAGACTCGCCTTTCCCGCGTGATCGCGCAGGGCGCCAGGAAACCGAAGCAGAAGTAGCTCACCTGCCGCGCCACCAGCGGCGTTGTCTGCTGAACTCAGGCTCGCTGAATGAGTATTGAGAGGCTAACCGAGGGAGCGGGATCCCGGCGGAGCTCCCAGGTTTCTCGTTCGAGTGATAACAGGGCAACGCGTCGCCACGGGACGTCCCGGCACGCCTAATGTGCCGGGGTGAAGATCGAGTACGAGAGCCTTGGGCTTCCTCTAGGTGAATATCAACTTTCGAGAGCCGATCACCGTCGTCAGCGCGAGGCCGAGGACATAGCCGCATGGGTGGAGCACCATCTCGCTAAGGCGCCTCGCTGGTCTGAGGAGAAGATCCGGGAGATGCTGGAGCTCTTTGAGCTCAGTGCGGTGCCACCCTCGTGGGAGTACATGAGGCGGCGAGTACGGCTCTACTGTGGCCATATTCAAGAGGTCGAGTGACACCGCCGCGAGAGCTGCCCTGATGGGAGGACAACGGACATCCGTTGCTCCCAATGCGCCGAGAATCCTACGGTGATTGTGGTCTTTGAGGTGATCGGGCTTTTGGCTGAGCCGCCGACAGTGCCGCAGATCATGTCTGGGAACACGATGTCGCGCCCTGCTCCCGCTGGTCGTCGGACGAAGGCCGAGCTGGAGGAAGAGAATGCCACCCTCCGGGCAGAAGTCGAGCGTCTATGCCGCGCGCCTGACTGAGTAGATAGCGCTTCCAGCAGCCGCGGTCATCTCAGCGGGTGCCTTTCCAGTAGCCGTCCGGGCGAGGGTGGGCTCACTGGGCGTTCACCGAGCCCGGCTTGCTGGTTGATACCTCAAACCAGACCACCTTTCCGCCATGCCGAGTCGGACGGCCGTGGCCCAGCGGCTGGCCACTGCTTCTGCTAGGAGCAGCTCGCACGTCGCGCTACTGTCCGCCGTGCGGCGTGATGGTCAGCTAGGTTCTGTCTCTTTGGTCAGCGTCGTGCCCAGATGAGGATGGCGGCGAGGTGGAGGGCGGCCTGGTAGGCGATGGCGAGTTTGTCGCATCGCGTGGCCAGGCCGCGCCACTGCTTGAGGCGGTTGATGCAGCGTTCGACAGTGTTCCGCTGCTTATAGGTCTCGGTATCGAAGCCGGGCGGGCGGCCGCCGCGGCGGCCGCGCCGCAGACGGTGCCCGACCTGGTCCGCCGGCTGTGGGATGACCGCGCGCGCGGATTCCCCGTCGGCATAGATGGCTACGGATGGCGCGGGAGGAGTAGGCGCGGTCCGCCAGAACGGCCAAGGGGCGGATCCGGGGCCTTCCTGGACCGGGTCGCGGCACGCGGATGCGCGCCATGATGGTCTCGAAGGCCGGCGCGTCACCGGCCTGGCCTGCGGTGAGGCTGAAGGCCAGGGGCCTTGCATGGCCGTCCGCGGCCAGATGGACCTTGGTGCTCAGCCCGCCGCGTGAGCGTCCAAGTGCGTGGTCAGCGGGCTCTGCTCGGTTTGTCGCCCCCTTTTGAGTGCTCCGGCGGCGTGCTGGTGAGCACGGGCAACGGTGGAGTCCACGGACACGGTCCAGCCGATGTCGCCGTCAGCATCGGCCGAGGCCAGGACAGCAGCGAGGATTCTCTCCCAGGTGCCGTCGACGGCCCATCGGATCAGCCGCTTGTGAGCGGTTCGGAGCGAGCCGAGTTCGTCAGGCAAGTCCCGCCAGGGCGAGCAGGTGCGGTACTTCCACGCGATGGCCTCCAGCGTGCGGCGGTGGTCGGCCCACCGCCTGCCGCGGACCGGATCGGCCGGCATCAGCGGCTCGATCCGGCCCCACGTCTGATCAGTGATCACTAACCGGACAGACACATCCGATCAACTCACCAACGCTCTGAAGGGACACGCTTGTCTCAGCCATCGTCTGGCGCGATCACCCAAGGCATCGGCCTGGCGGCGCATTCAGATGTGCAACTCGGGAGGAAAGCCCGTCCAGCGCAGCTCGGTCGGCAGATGACGCATGTCGTTGGATATGAGGACGGAAGCCGGCCGACTGGGCGCGTAGCGGATGACCGTGAGTGCAGCGTTGCAGTGGTTGAGGCCGAGCCAACGCCACTTCGGCGCATGCATGGCGTCCCGGACGAGCCAGGCGACCAGGAAGTTGTGGGTGACGACCAGTTCATGCCGGTCCTCTTCGCCGTCCACCGGCCCGGTGAACAGATCCAGCGCCTGGCGAGCCAGCCCAGGACCGTGTTCCCGCTCCTCGGCAGTGGCACCAGCGAGAAAGCGGAGATAGAAGTCTGCTGATTGCGCCGGAAGCTCGTCCCTTCCTGGCATGTAGGGCACGTAGTCACCGGCAACTTCCGAGACGTGCAGAGGAACGTTCTTCAGTTGGTCGCCAATCAGGCGTGCGGTCTGCCCTGCCCGCGGCAGCGGACCGTGGTGAACAGCTGCGAAGGGGATGCCCCGGAGGCGTTGGCCGAGCAGCGTGGCCTGCCGACGGCCGTCCTCTGTCAGCCCGCTCTCGTCCGGCGATGCCTCGCCATGCCGGACGAGATAGAGGTAACGAGTGGCCGTGCCGGTCATCTCAAACTCCTCTGCGCCCATTAACGATCTTGCGTACAAATGGACGCTTCATCCTCCAGTGCCGGTTCCCTCTACCCATCAAAGAGGCACGCTCTAGGGGGCGCAGTCGCTGACCAGGATGAGTACGCTCGGACCCGTCAGGCGGAGCCTGAGGGATCGTTCCGGCCTCGTACGTGGGGCAGTGACTTCTTGCGCTGGGCTAGCATGCCGGCGGACGCCGTTAACCGTCAGTTCGAGATCAAGGAAGACCGGACTGAGCGTCTCTGCCGTCAGGCTGCTAGGTGAGCGCGTCCACCCGGCCACGGGCCGACTGATGTCCTACACCGCCTGCGAGGCGGTCGGGGGAACGGCCTATGTCGCGGATGACGAGGAACTGGCCGAGCTTGCCTGAGTGCCCCATGGGGAGATTTCCGAGCACATCCCGTACGGGCTGTTCGAGCCGGTGCAGCAGTATCTGGATGCAGCTCTCGCTGGCTGGGCAGCGGCTCGTTCGCCGATGCGCACTTGCTCAACTCGTTCTGGGGCTTGCGCTTCCCGCCTCGTAGCCGCCAGAAGCGTGGAGTTCTCAGTGTCTGCGCCTCTGGCAGGCCGACGCTGGCGTGCGCCTCCCGAGAGCTTGCACGTGTTGTCTAAGGGGACTGCACTGTTCTGGGACCCGTGTCTACAGCGATTCGAGGTACTCTTCGCCCGCGTCCGTGATCCGCATGCTGTTGTCCGTCATTGAGCGGTTGGCGAAACCGACACGGCGGAGGCCGGTGAAGTGACCGTTCATATCTCTTGTCGGTAGTGCATCGCCCAGCTTGTCAGTGAGCCATGTGGCCTCCGAGTTTTGCAGGCCCCCGATACCGAGAACCTTGGCGAGCTTGAGGGCCCAGAGAAGCTTGTCCCGCTTTTTCTTGACTCGGTGGTAGGGCATGATCCCCTCCATCTCGGAGGGGATCTGGTCAAGATCCGCGAATGCCTCTGGTGTGGGCACTGAGCGAGGCTTCCTCTTTCCGCTTGCTTGCGCCGCGTAACTGGAGCCGTCGCGTTTGGAGCCACGCTTAATCCGAAGGCCATCAAACTTACTTCCAAGGACATCCTTCGCGGCGTCCCCGAGGTAGTGCTCACCCTTGACGCTTCCCTCATGGATCCATCCTGCGCGCACGGCGCGGTCGAACTCTCGAGAAAAGTGCGACGGGATACGCTCGCGCGATCGCTGAAAAAGACGCTTGATGTCACTCTGGGTAAACGTCTCGTGCCCCTCCTCCTGGGTGAGATAGGCGGCGAAGGCGGTCATCTTTTCCGCGATGGTTTTCGCGCCGGAGAACTCCAGGGACTGCCTCGGGCCCTCGACGCGTCGCGGGCGGGGCGCTGCTTCGAGTGCTGGAGCCTCTCGGGGTTCCTCTTCCGCTTCCAAGGGAGCCGATGGGAGGAGGCTAGGAGGCTCGGGGCGTGGGACTGGATGCTCGGTCGCCGCCGGGGAATGCAGCATGCCTATCACTTGGGCAGCTTGGGCGACACTGATGCCCTGCTCGAAGGTGATGCGGCCGCTGAGCGCCAGGTGGACCTCTGTTTGCAAGTTATTCACGCCAGTCACATTACCCCGCAAATCGGACGTGGCAATGGCCTGCCGCGAATTGACCTCTCGCGGCACCGACAGGCGGCACTGCATGACCACGGGAAGGTCAAAGCCTCTAATTCGCGACGCACTAGCTGTAGCCGTCCCTCCCGAGGGAGGCGGCGTCAACAGAGTGTGCAATCTCGATATGGAGCTACGCACCTAACGCTGAGTAGCTGCTCCTTGGGCCCGGTCCCTGTGGTGAGTTGTGATGCACGGGCCCGACCTGGCAGAGCAGGTCGGGCCCGAGTGTGCACGGTCGTGTCTCCTCAGCAGTGCACTCGGTTATGGATCAGCGACGCGGTGCGCGTGGTACCCGCAGCGTTGGCCGACATACGCACGTCTGCACACCTATTTGAATAGGAGTTCGGTAACTGGGTCACCAGGCCCTACAGTCAGTGACTTCTCCCCCAGACGGCTCCCAGGGAAACGGCTGGCTTCGCCACGAACCTGTACGCGTTCATGAAGGCAGCGGTAGAGGCCCGGCCGCTCGCGTTCACTCAGTGCCCCGCGGCGAGCAGGTCGGCCCCCGATAGCTCTCCCAGTGCAGCGGTGATGTTGGTGAGGGGCTCCCGCAAGGCGGACAGGGCGTTGCGCATGTCAGCCGCGTGCTCCCAGCGGCGTTCGTGTTCGACGGCGCTCATGGTGTCCGGCCGTGCGGCTTCGTGGACCTCCAGCGCCGGGTGCCAGGTGCTGAGGAACGGGCGCAATTGGTCGTTGACGAGGCCGGCCACAAGTTGGGGGAGGCGCGAAGCGGAAGCGTTGGCGCCGAGGCGGTGGAGGCCGTCCCGCGCTGCGGTGAAGAGGGAGTGGAGCGAGGTGAGGGCTTCTCTGAGTGAGCCCTGGCCCTCGGCCAGGGGCTGCACTCCGACCCGCAGGGCAAGCTCGACCTGCAGGTCAAAGGCGACTGCCCGCTCCACATCGTTGGAAGAAGTCGGCGACTGGGAACGCACGGGGTACTCCTGTGCCCTCGTCGGAGTGTTTCGGTTCTCCAGGATAGGAGCCGGCCACGATTGCACCAGAGTGTGCAGCAGTGCCTGGCGCAGGTCCTCCTGCCTGGCGACGTCTTCGTCGTGACGGCGGACGGCTCGTGCGACGAGGGGGTGAACGCTCCATGCGCGGGTGTCAGGGGACGAGGGGCGGGCGATGCCTTCACCGATCAGGGTATTGGCCCCCTCGGCCACGCGATGAGCTGCTTCTGCTGGGCGAAGGCCGTCGACCAGTGCCAGGGTCTGCTCTAGCGGGCCTTCACCGAGAGTGGCGGGGTGCACGATGGCGAGTACACGCAGGATGTCGTTGGCTGCGGTACGTGCCTTGATGCTGCGCGGCAGCAGCGTGGAGGAGAGCGGCGCTCGCACGGCCGGCCGCTGAGGGGAAGAAGCACGTTCCCAACGCAGCAGGACATCGGTGCTATTGCTGTGCAGCAGCCGCCGCAGGCGCGACAGATCCTCGTGGAGCATTCGTTCGGCGACAAGGTCAAGCGCCAGGGGATGGCCACCGAGGTCACGAAGGACCTCATCGGCGACCAGACGCTCCGCCGGGCCCGTAGGACGGCGGCGCGAGGTGAGCAGATCGTAGGCATCGGCGTCGGGGAGGGGGCCGAGGTCGAGGGCCTCGGTGGAGGAGCCGTAGTGGCGGGACCGGGTGGTGAGCAGGGTGGCGGTGACCAGGTGGGGGCCGTGCAGCAGGGCCAGCTGTTTTCGGGACAGGCCGTCGGGGACACCATCGAGTACCCACAGGCAGGGCTTATCGCGCTCTCCCAATGCGACGGCCAGGTGACTGAGCAGCGCAGGCAAGGAGCGCGAATGCGCTTCGATGCCGAGCGCTGAAGCCACCGTTCGTACTTGACGGAAATAGCTCTCCAGCGTGCGGTCGGGCGCATGGGAGCCGACGTTGTGCAGGTCGAACCAGAAGATGCCACCGGGGAACGAGGGCGCGAACTGGAGCGCGTACTCCTGGGCGAGCAGCGTTTTCCCGATGCCTGGCATCCCCCGGACTACCGCGGTTCTCCCATGGCCTGCCTGGGAGACCAGAGGGGCACGGTGTCGGTGCAGCGCCGTGTGGAGATGCCACTGTTCAGCCAGCCGGCCCGTGAAGCGGCGGGATCCGGCCGGTATCGGAGCGGGTAGCCATCTCAAGCTCGCCGGACCCGGGGCGCCGCCCAACGGGCCGCTCAAATCCCTGACATAGGACGTGACACGTTCGGCCAGCAGATTCGCGGCAGCTTCGCCCCTGATACCGGGCCAGTGTCGCGCATCGCGCAATTCCAGCGGGTGCACATGGTCGGCGGACTGCTCGGGGTTGATCACCAGGATGCGGCGCCGGGGATCTCCCTCACGCTGCCCGGCCAGGAATGCGTAGGTCAATTCCCACTGGCAGGCACGGCGGCGAGGGTACTCCTGCGAATACAGCGCGAGGAGAGCCTTCGACCTGGCCAGGGCATGGGAGATGGTGGCAGTGATGCCGGCGAAATCTTCGACTGAGGAGTCATCCACGAACACCCGCAGTCCACGGCGACGCAGAGCGGGGACCAGGGGCTCCAGCAGGTCGGCGTCGGACCGGCTGTAGCTGATGAAGACGTCCCAGTCCTCCTCGCCCGTCTGCCGATCCATCCCGTTCCCTTCTCGTTACGTTGGCCCAAGGCAGTCTGCCCGACCGGTGATCCGGTCCAGTATCGTGGCGGGCCGGGCTGGGGCGCGACGTGACGTGGGGGGAATGCGTGCCGAGGAGGAAAGGCATGGGCCGACCGGCGGAGGTGGCCGTCAAGTTCACGGTGCCGTTCGTCGGAGAGATCAGCGGCACGTGGCGCCCGGATGACGCCGAACGGAAAGCGGCCTGGGAGCTGTACGTCGAGTTGATCACCCGTGTGAGCGTGATCGAACTCGGCCCGGCAGAAGGCGTCCTGCGCGAAGCGCTCTCCTCGCACTACACGCTCTTCAACACCACACGCGAAATCCTGCGCCGCTACGGTCCAGACGTTGCGCCCCGTAGCCGGCAAGGCGAGATCACCTTCGGCTCGCTGGCAGTGACGGTCCTCAATGCGGTCGTACGTCCACTTCTGACACGCTGGCACCCCGCTCTCGCCGAACATGAAGCAGCCAGACCGGCCGGCGTAGCCCCTCAGATGCATGAGCAGGGGTGGGAACACGAAGCCGAGCTTCGGGAGCAGCTTCGTGTCTCCCGGCAGGCGTTGGCCGACCTGGCACGCGTGCTGGCTGAAGTCGCAGGTGCTGCAGACCTTTTGACCCCCCGCTCACCCAGGCCACCAAATCAGCGGGGGGGGGGGCGTAGGAAGCGGAGGGCCCCGGTCGCAGGGCAGCGAGGAGCCTGCGTGAGGGGCAGCTACTTCTCGGTTGACCTGGGGCGAACGGTTTCCGGGTCAGCGACTCATGTTCGAGTGAGGCATCCGATGCACGCTGCGTTGTGATCAGGTACTCAGTTCCGTGCCAGGGGCATCACCGGCGACAGAAGACTTCCTGAATGGCCCTCAGGAGCGCGAGCGAAGTCAGGAACTGTTTTTCCGGTCTTCTTCGGCGGGGATACAGTCCGGCCAGGGACCGCAGCACGGGACCACCGGGGGAGGGGCTGGCGTGTTCGAGATCGTGACGGTGGGGGCGCTCACCGCATTCCTCACCGCAGTGGGAAATGGTGCCGCGGGGGAGATGGGCAAGCAGGTGCTTGTGTCCACGGGTGCTCTGGTGAGACGGACACTGGGGGCGTGAGACTCCGTCTCCAGCCAGTCCGATGGGGTGGGAGGTGCTGGCACGGGAGCTGCATGCGCGGCTGGGCCAGGACGGGCGGCAGAATGACGAGTGGGCTCAGCTGCTGCGGAGCATGCCGGAATCCGCGCTGCTATTGCACCCGGGCGCCGGGCTAGCGCCTGCCACTTGAAATTTCACCGATCGCCAGCGGGTACTGAAGCAGCTGACACGAGAAGCGGTCCGGTCGGCAGAGGGACGGCCACGGGTTGCCCTCTTGTACGGGCCGCCCGGAATCGGACCCACCGCGGTGGGTCTGTACTGGGGTGTCGGCCAGCTCGCCCGATACCCCGACGGACAGTTCTACGTCGATCTCCGCAACGCAGCCGCCGAGAACGGACCCGGGCCACCGGCCGTCCTGCTGCGCCTGTTGCTGGAAATGGGGGTCGAGCGGGAACGGATTCCGCCCACGGAGGCCGGGCGGGAAGAGCTGTACCGGCGGCTGACAGCCGGCCGAAGGGCGCTGGTGGTGATTGGCCATGCCTCATCCGTCGCGCAGGTCCGCAATCTCATCCCTGCCACCCCAGAGGTCTTCCTCCTGGTCATCGCGTCCGGACCGCCCTTCGCATTGGAGGCGGAGCACATCGCCGTACCTCGGCTCAAGGACCGGGACGCGGTGAAGATGCTGAGGAAGGTCGCCGGACCGGAGAAGGTCGCTCTCGCCAAGTCCCAGCTGCCGGCGCTCCTGGGCCACCCGGAACCCGATGCTGATCACGGCCGTTGAGCGGGCCGCCGCCGCCGCCGCCGCCGCCGCCGCCGCCGCCGCCG
>NZ_QUAC01000052.1 GCF_003389455.1 Streptomyces inhibens
CCCCGAACCCACCCCCCGCCCCCTCCCCCGAAGGGGGAGAGGGGGAGGGGGCGGGGGAGAGCTTTGCGGGGTGTCGGCGGCCGGTTTGCGGGAGGCCGGCAACCGGTCAGCGGGGTGCCGGCAACCGGTCTGCGGCGGCCGGTTTGCGGGAGGCCGGCAACCGATCAGCGGGGTGCCGGCAACCGGTCTGCGGGGTGCCGGCGACCAGTCTGCGGGGGGCCGGCGACCAGTCTGCGGAGGGCCGGCGACCAGTCTGCTGGGGGACCAGCAACCGATCAGCGGGGCGCCGGCAACGGCAACCGGTCAGCCCAGGAGTTCCATAAAGCGGTCCAGGCCCACGTTGCCGCCGGAGATGATCACGCCGATGCGGGGTGGCAGTGGGTCGACGCGGCCGGCGAGGAGGGCGGCCAGGGCGCTGGCGCCGCTGGGCTCGGTGACGATCTTCAGGCGTTCGAAGGCCAGCTTCATGGCGGCGCGGATCTCGTCGTCGCTGACCAGGACGACGGCGTCGACGAGGCGCTGGTTGATGGCGAAGGTCAGTGCGCCGGGGGTGTCGACGGCCTGGCCGTCGGCGATGGTGCGCGGGACGGGGATGGTGACGGGGTGGCCGGCGGCCAGTGAGCGGCGGGTGTCGTCGCCGGTCTCCGGTTCCACGCCGATCATGCGGATGCCGGGGACGAGTGCGGTGGCGGCGGTGGCCGAGCCGGCCATCAGCCCGCCGCCGCCGACGGGCGCCAGCAGCGCGTCGAGCCGGCCGGTCTCCTCGATCAGCTCCAGGGCGGCGGTGCCCTGGCCGGCGATGATGTGCGGATGCTCGTACGGCGGGATGAGGGCGAGGCCGCGTTCCTCGGCGAGCTGACGGCCGAGGGCGACGCGGTCGCCGGTGTAGCGGTCGTAGCGGACGATCTCGGCGCCGTATCCGGCGGTGGCGTCGGTCTTGGACTTCGGGGCGTCCTCGGGCATCACGATGACGGCGTGGCTGCCCAGCTCGCGGGCGGCCAGTGCGACGGCCTGGGCGTGGTTGCCGGAGGAGTAGGCGGCGACTCCTCGGGCCAGCTGCTGCGGTGACAGCCGGGAGATGGCGTTGTAGGCGCCGCGGAACTTGAACGCGCCGACGCGCTGGAAGTTCTCGCACTTGAGGTGGACCTCGGCGCCGACCAGCGCGTCCAGGGTGCGGGAGCGCAGCACCGGCGTGCGGTGCGCCACGCCCGCCAGCCGCCGGGCGGCGTCCCGTACGTCGTCGAAGGTGACGACCGGGGCGCCGGATCCGGAGCCGGCGGGGCGGGCGTGGTCGGTGGGACCGGTGGGGCTCTGCGTCATACGCGCACGCTACGGGAGCAGCGAGGTCAGCGGAACCTCCGGATCGGCCAGCGCGTCGGGCTCCAACGGCGCCCCGGAACGGATCAGTTGCTGGATGGGTTCGGCGACGTCCCAGACGTTGACGTTCATCCCGGCGAGCAGCCGGCCGTCCGCGCCGAGCCAGAAGGCGATGAACTCCCGCTTGGCGACGTCACCGCGGCAGACGACCTGCGCGTACGAGCCGGGCGGGGCGTAGCCGGAGTACTCCATGCCGACGTCGTACTGGTCGGAGAAGAAGTACGGGATGCGGTCGTAGCTGACGTCCTGGCCAAGCATGGCGCGCGCGGCGGCCGGGCCGCCGTTGAGGGCGTTGGCCCAGTGTTCGACGCGCAACCGGGCGTCCAGGAGGGGGTGGTCGGCGGCGGCGACGTCGCCGGCGGCGTAGATGTACGGGTCGGAGGTGCGCAGCGAGGAGTCCACCGCGATGCCGCCACCTGTCGAACCCGTGCGGTCGACCAGGTCCAGGCCGGCCTGTTCGGCGAGCGCGGTGCGCGGGGCGGCGCCGATCGCGGCGAGCACGTCGTGGGCGGGATGTTCCTCGCCGTCGTCGGTGCGCACCGCGAGCACCATGCCGTCCTGCCCGACGATCTCGGTGAAGCGGGCGCCGAAGTGGAAGCGGACGCCGTGTTCACGGTGCAGATCGGTGAACAGGCCGCCGAGTTCGGGCCCCAGGATGCCGTGCAGCGGTGTCGGGGCGGCCTCGACGACGGTGACCTCGGCGCCGTAGGAGCGGGCCGCGGCGGCGACCTCCAGGCCGATCCAGCCGGCGCCGGCGATGACCAGGTGGCCATTGCGCCTCGCTCCGCCTCGGCTCTCCTGCGTGTCTTCGGGTGCCGAGCTGTCGCGGCCGAGGGAGGCCAGTACGCCGCGCAGCCGTTCGGCGTGTGCGAGGCGGCGCAGATGGTGTACGCCGGCCAGGCCGGTGCCGGGGATGTCCAGGCGGCGCGGCTCGGCGCCGGTGGCCAGCAGCAGCTTGTCGTAGGCGATCAGGGTGCCGTCCCCGAGGCGTACGGTCTTGGCCGCGGGGTCCAGGTGGACGGCGGGCTGGCCCAGGTGCAGCTCGATCTGTGCCTTGGCGTACCAGGCGGGTTCATGGACGAAGACGCTGTCGCGCTCCTCCTTGCCGAGCAGGTACCCCTTGGAGAGCGGGGGGCGCTCGTACGGGTGGTCGCGCTCGTCACAGATGAGGATCACCCGGCCGGTGAAGCCCTCCGAGCGGAGAGTCTCCGCGGCCTTTGCGCCGGCCAGGCCACCCCCGACGATGACGAACGTCTGGTGTGCGTCGACCACTTGCTTCCTCCTCGTTGCGGTGCCGTACGTCCGCGTCCGCGTCCGTAAACGCCCCCGATGTGCCCCCGGTCTGCTTTCCCCCGTTGATGTGTGCGGTGCGGTCGGGGTTCCCGTTCGGTGGTGATTCGGGGTCTCCCGTGTGCTGTTGTCAGGGTTCGCTGCTCGTTGCTGCCCGTGTGGTGCGTGCGGTGTTGTCCGTGTGGTGCGTGCGCCGTTGTCAGGGTGGTGTGCGGTGTTGTCAGGGTGGTGCGTGCGGTGGTGTCAGGGTCTCCGTTCGAAAACGGTCGTCTTCGAGGGTCGCCTTGAGCGTCCCGCACGGAGCGTGATGGGGGAAGAGGGGCATCCCCCCTAGGGTCACCCTCGGTTGTCCCTGGCGTTACCAGGGCGACGGGTGAGCCGGGCGTGCAGAGAGCGGGCCGAGGTGTCCGTCAAGGCTGCGATCTGGTCGATGACGGCGCGCATACGGGCGGTGTCGTCGGCGGCCGTGTCGAACAGTGAACGGAACTGCGGATCAAGGCCGTCGGGGGCGCGGGCGAGCAACGCCTCGGCCAGTTCGGCGATGACCACGCGCTGGTCGGCGCGGAGCGCCTCCTGGTCGGGGCGCTGCATGACGTACCGGTCGGCGACGGCTTTCAAAACGGCGCATTCCAGCCGCGTTTCGGCCGGAACCACCAGCTCCGCCCGGTAGCGGGTGAGCCGTCCGCTCCCCCACCGGGCCCGGGTCGCGCCCTCGGCCGCGAGGCAGAAGCGGCCGATCAGCTGGCTGGTGGCGTCCTTGAGGCGCGCCTGGGCGAGCGCGGAGCCGTCGTAGCCGTGCGGCCACCACTCCTGGTCCAGGAGGCGGTCCAGCGCCGCGGCCAGCTCCTCGGGGCCGGCGCCCGGCGCATAGCGCGCACCGGCGACCGCGAAGATCTCGGCGCGTTCGGCGTCGGCGAGCAGGACATTGGGGTCCAGATGTCCGGCGTGCAGCCCGTCCTCGACGTCGTGCACCGAGTACGCCACATCGTCGGACCAGTCCATGACCTGCGCCTCGAAGCTCTGCGCTCCGTCGGGCGCGCCCTGCCGGAACCACTCGAACACCGGCAGATCGTCCTCGTAGACCCCGAACTTCGGCGACGCGGGGTCGTCGGGGTGGGCGCCGCGCGGCCAGGGGTACTTGGTGGCGGCGTCGAGCGCGGCGCGGCTGAGGTTCAGGCCGACGCTGACCGTCGAGCCGTCCGGGGCGGGCACGAACCGTTTGGGCTCCAGACGGGCCAGCAGCCGCAGCGACTGGGCGTTGCCCTCGAAGCCGCCGCACGCCGCGGCGACCTGGTTGAGCGTCTGCTCTCCGTTGTGTCCGAAGGGCGGGTGGCCGAGATCGTGCGCCAGACAGGCGGTCTCGACCAGGTCCGGGTCGCAGCCGAGGGCTGCGCCGAGTTCCCGGCCGACCTGGGCGCACTCCAGGGAGTGGGTCAGCCGGGTGCGCGGGCTGGCGTCCCAGGCGGGGGTGAGCGCGCCCGGGGTGACGACCTGGGTCTTGCCGGCCAGCCGGCGCAGCGCGGCGGAGTGCAGCACCCGGGCGCGGTCGCGCTGGAACGCGGTGCGCCCGGGCCGTTTGTCGGGTTCGGGGACCCAGCGGTCGAGGTCGGCCGCGGTGTAGCCGGGGATGGTCGGTGGTGTGCCCGTCATACAGCGACGGTAGCCGCCCTGGTGCTCTCGGGGTCGGATCCGGTACGTGCGAGGAGCGCCTGGTCGTAGCGGTGCAGTACGAGACGGGCCAGTGCGGGGTGGTCGCCCAGGGGGGCGGCGGCGATCTTGGGGGCGGCGGCCGCGCACTGGGTGGCGAAGCGGCCGGGTGCGGTGAACAGGCCGGCGACGGCGATCCGGTCGNGCACTGGGTGGCGAAGCGGCCGGGTGCGGTGAACAGGCCGGCGACGGCGATCCGGTCGTGGCCGCGGGCGGTCAGCGTACGGACCGCTTCGGGGACGGTGGGGGCGGCCGCTGAGGCATAGGCGGGGACTACGGGGAGGCCGCCGAGCCGGGCGGAGAGCAGTTGGGCGGTGTGTTCGGTGTCCTGGGCGGAGCGCGCGGAGCGGGAGCCGGCGGCGGCCAGGACCACGGCGTCGTGGCCGGACCGGGGCCGGCCGGCGGGGAAGCCGGCTTCCAGCAGGCGGCCGTGCAGCGCCTCGGCGAGGAGGGGGTGCGGGCCGAGGGGCGCGGCGAGCCGGCCGGTCAGGTGCGGTGCGGCCGCGAGCGCGGCGGGCAGGTCGTGGGTGACGTGAAAGCCATGGCCGAAAAGCAGCGGTACGAGAACGGCCTCGCCGTGCAGCTCCGCGAGGGTGTCGGCGAGCAGCGGCCGGTTCAGCTCTATGTGCCCGAGCCGTACGGGCAGGCCGGGGCGCAGCGCACGGACCCGGTCGAGCAGCGCACGCACGGTGGGCAGGGCGCGGGGGTCGCGGCTGCCGTGGGCCACCGCGACGAGGGTGGGGACGGGCGAGGCGGAGCGGCAAAAGCCGCGCAGCCGCACCTTGCTGAGCCGGCTGCTCAGCTGTGCGGTGATCTCGGCGGCGAGGGCTGCCGAGCCGAGGTCGATCGGGGCGGCCGGGGCGGGATCCTGCGGTATCGACGCCGTCATGGCGTGAGCCTGGCAGCCGGGCGTTGCGGGACCGTTTCCCCGCGGCGAACTTCGTGTTCCGTCCGGCTGCCATCGGCGGTGGCCCCGTGGCAAGGACGGGCGGCAGGGGACAACTCGTGCCCCTGCCGCCCGTGGGCCCGGGCCGATCCGAAAACCCGCCCTACGCCTGGTGTGCGTCCACTTCCTTCAGGTACTTCTCGCGCGTCGCCTCATCGAGGAAGGAGGCGCGGAAGGAGTTGCGGGCGAGGGTGCGCAGCGTCGCCTCGTCGAGGCCGAGGGCGTCGCGTACGGCGGTGAAGTTGTCGTCCGCGTAGCCGCCGAAGTAGGCCGGGTCGTCGGAGTTGACGGTCACCAACAGGCCGGCGTCCAGCATCGCGGGCAGCGGGTGGTCGGCGAGGTCGTCGATGACCCGCAGCCGGACGTTCGACAGCGGGCAGACGGTGAGCGGCACCTGCTCCGCCGCCAGGCGGGCCACCAGCCGCTCGTCCTCCATGCAGCGCACACCGTGGTCGATCCGGTCCACACCGAGGATGTCCAGGGCCTCCCAGATGTAGGCGGCGGGCCCCTCCTCCCCCGCGTGCGCCACGCACTTGAGCCCGGCCTCCCGGGCCAGCGCGAAGACCTCCTTGAACTTCTCCGGCGGGTGCCCGACCTCGGCCGAGTCCAGGCCGACGGCGGTGATCCGGTGCAGGTGCGGGCGGGCCGCCTCGAACGTCGTCAGGGCGGACTCGGCGCTCTCGTCGCGCAGGAAGCACATGATCAGGCGGGTGCTGATGCCGTAGTTCTCCTGGGCCCGGTCCAGCGCGCGGGCCAGGCCGTTGACGACCGTGCCGATCGAGATGCCGCGTGCGGTGTGTGCCTGCGGGTCGAAGAAGATCTCGGCGTGCCGTACGCCCTGCTCCTTGGCGCGGGCGAGATAGGCGTCCGCGAGGTCGGCGAAGTCGTCCTCGGTGCGCAGCACGGCCATCAGCGCGTAGTAGAGGTTCAGGAAGGACTGCAGGTCGGCGAAGGAGTAGGCGCGGCGCAGCTCGTCCTCGGTGGCGTACGGGAGCTTGACGCCGTTGCGCTCGGCGAGCGCGAAGGCCAGCTCGGGCTCCAGGGTGCCCTCGATGTGCAGATGCAGCTCGGCCTTGGGCAGCGGCCTGGGGGCGGATACGTCGGAGGGAGGGGCGGGAGAGGAAGCCACGCGGGTCACACCTGTTCTGCGGTACGGGAAGGGTCCTCGGTACGGGAGGAGTCGTCCAGGTTATCCGGGGTGCGGTCGGGGGCCGCGGCGGCACCGGGGCGCCGGGAGCGCGCGGCCGGGTCGCTCAGCCAGTCGCCGCTGGGGAGGGGTGTGCCGGTGGCGCGCAGCCGGGCGGCGAGGGGTTCGGCCGCCAGATAGACCCAGGCCCGTACGGTCCTGCCGTCCGGGCACACGGCCTCGGTGGTCACCCGCTCGTAGAGGTTCGACGGATCGCCGGGGGTATAGCCCTCCAGCCGGTCCAGCGCCGTGCGCACCTGGTCGTAGTCGGTGTCGCGGGGCCGCACGAGGGCGCCGTGCACCACCGCCTCCGCGGGCCCGGCTGTCGCGTACGGATATCCGGGGCCGTCGTACAGCAGCGCGCCGCCGATCCGGGCCGGCTCCTCGGACGCGGTGCGGCCGCGCAGGGACCGGTCGTGGTTGGCCTCGCCGGGGCGCAGCGTTCCGTAGACGAAGAACGGCAGACGCTCGGGCTCGGTGGTCATGGTCGGGCATTCCTCTCGGGGACTCTCGGGGGCTCTCCGGGGCCCGGGGCTCTCGTGGACTCTCCGGGACATGGTGCTCCTCCTGCCACGATGCCAGGTCACGGTGCAACCATCACCGCCCGGCAGGCGTCGCTGCCTGCGAGATCGAACTCGATCGGGACACACCAGGCGCGATCACGGACGGGGGCAGCGGATGCGAGGGCCGGCACAGCGAATACGGGGTGGTGCGGGCCGCATTCGGCTGCCGCGGACACGGCGCGGGTGGCGCCGCACCTACCAGTGCGTCGTGGTGCTGACGGTGCTCGCGCTGGCGCCCGCGACCTGGCTGAATGCGACCGCCGGCCCCCGTGTGCGCAGCGTCGCGGACGCGCCCGCCGCGCCGGTCGCCATCGTCTTCGGGGCGGGCCTGTGGAACGGCGAGCCGTCCCCGTATCTAGCCCACCGGCTGGACGCGGCCGCCGCGCTGTACGACCGGGGCACGGTCCGCGCGGTCCTGGTCACCGGCGACAACAGCCGGCACGACTACGACGAGCCGGACGCGATGCGCGCCTATCTGCTGCGGCACGGCGTGCCGGCCCGGAAGATCGTCAGTGACTACGCGGGCTTCGACACCTGGGACTCCTGCAGCCGTGCGCACCGGATCTTCGGTGTGGACCGGGCGGTGCTGGTCAGCCAGGGCTTCCACATCCGGCGCGCGCTGGCACTGTGCGCGGCGGCCGGCATCGACTCCTACGGCGTCGGGGTCGCCGCCCGGCACGATGTGACCTGGGCGTACGGCGGTGTCCGGGAGATCTTCGCGGCCGGGAAGGCGGCGGCGGACGCCCTGCTGCGGCCCGATCCGCGCTTCCTGGGTCCGCACGAGAAGGGCGTGGCGGAGGCGCTGCGCTAGCGCCCCCGCCACGGCCGGGTGGCCCGCTCTCCGGCTACGCCTGCGAGGCGCGGGCGTAGAGGGCGAAGATCTTCCCTCCGAAGTACGGGCTGTAGGAGGTCCGGTCGCTGTTCGGGCCCTTGGGGCCACCACCGTTGAGACCGCCGATCAGCCCGATCAGGCGGCCGGTCCCGCTCTCCTCGTCGAAATCGCGCAGCCAGGGGCTGCCCGAGGTGCCGCCGTAGAACCCGCCGCAGTCCATGCGCAGTTGGCGGGTACCGGTCAGCCGCGCGGTGCGGGTGGCGCAGCGTACGGCCCGGTCCTGCGGGTCGTTACGGACATTGGGGTAGCCGACGACGGTGACGTCGTTGGTGTAACCGGGCGTCGGGGAGAGGGTGTTGCCGCCGGTGACGTCCTCCAGGGAGCGGCCGTCCTCGTCGGCGGCGACGGTGGCGAAGGCGAAGTCCAGGTCGGCGCCGTCGCCGCTGGTGCCGCGCTCGGGGTAGGCGAAGGTGTCGCCGATCGCCCACACCCCGTACGGCTGCGTCTCCGCGCCGGAGCGGTACTGCGGGACGAAGGCGGCACGGGTGCCCGGATTGCAGTGCCCGGCGGTGAGGATCAGATTGCGGTGCGGGCTGTGCACCACACTGGCGGTGCAGTGGTGCGCCCGGGCATCCCCGTCGACGGAGAACAGCACGCCGACGGATCGGATGCCGTCGAAGTGCCGTGCGGTGGCGGCGCGTTGGGCCGCCACGGCGGACGGGGCCGGGCTGCCGGCCTTGGGCGGGGCGACGGAGGGGGCCGGGGTGCTGCCGGTGGGGGGTGCGGCAGGGGAAGCCGGGGTGTCGCCGTCGGGCGGTGCGGCGGCCGCCATCCGCTCGGACGTCCAGTAGGCGGCGGCGTCCCGGCTGCTCCAGACCGTGTCGGGGGCGGGGCTGGGCCTGCCGGCATTCGGCACGCCGCCCCGGGCGCCCTCGGCCGCGTGGCCGACCGGCGCCGTGGCCAGACACATCACCATGCCGACCGCGGCCGTCGCTGCCCTCCTCCACCGCCGCACCTGGGTGCGCCTCTCCAGACCGGCGGCCCGCTCCGCGCCGGCGCGCCCCGTGTCGTCTCGCTCCACGTCAGCTCGTCTCCTCTGCGACCCAGGACAGATAGCCGGCGCCACCGCGGGTGATCGGGGTGGCGCTGATCTCGGGGGTTTCGTAGTCGTGCGTTTCGAGGAGATAGGCCTCAAGCGCTTCGAAACGGGCATCGGCCGTCTTGAACAGCACCTGCCACTCCTGATTGGTCTCGACCGCGCTCTCCCAACGGAAGACCGAGGTCACCGGCGCACTGATCTGCGCACAGGCGGCGAGCCGGGCCTCGATCGCACCGCGCGCCAGCCGTACGGCCTTGGCCTCGCTGTCGGTGGTCGTCATGACGGTCAGGAAACCGGCGGGGTCGGGCGGTTCGTGCAGGGCACTGGGGTCGGCCACGGTTGCGCATCCTTCGCGGTGGGGGACGGGAAGAGGCAGGCGGGACGGGACCGCACCGGTCAAGCACGCTTGACCGGGTGCGCCGGACCGCCTCGCATCGTACGGACCGAGATGATCATCCCGAAAGTGACGGGCCCGCCCCGCAGCGGTATGCACCCGGACGCCGTCCGTCCACGGACGAACCCCCCGGTTGCATCCGCCCGCGCAACGGCAACGATGGAAGGGAGCACAGCCAGCCAGGGGCCACGGTGCGGTTGGTTCGCGGTACCGCGCGCCCACCGTCCGCATGCGAAAGGCCGGCATCATGGACGACCTCAACGCGCTCGCCCGCCAGCAGCTCGACGACGCCAAGGCCTCCCCTCACGGGCGCAGCGCCCATCTCTTCCTCCACGACGGCCCGCTGCGGCAGACCGTGATCGCACTGATCGCGGACGCCGAACTGAACGAGTACAACGCGCCCCCGGCCGCGAGCCTTCAGGTACTTCAGGGGCGGGTCCAGCTGACCGGGCCCGGCGGCAGCCAGGAGCTCAAGGCCGGTCAGGTCGCCATGCTTCCGCACGAGCGGCACGGGCTGCGGGCCATCGAGGACTCGGCGGTGCTGCTGACGGCCGTCCCGGACGTGCCGGCGCGGGCGCGCGGCGCGCTGCACGCGGCGGCGGGCGCACGGGGGTAGTGCCCCCGCAGCCACCACCCTTCAGGGCATTCACATTTTTCTGAATATTATGTAGGTCAGCGGGACCGTCCGAGGCCGGTCCCGACCGGACCGCCGGGGCGGGTCAGACCGCCAGCCACTGGTCGTAGGCCATCTTGCACAGCAGGGCGACGACCACGACCACGAGGACGCCGCGTACGAACCCGGCGCCGCGCTTGAGCGCCATCCGCGCGCCCACCATCCCGCCGACGAGGTTGAACAGCGCGAGCAGCGCGCCCAGTTGCCACAGCACGGTGCCCTGGATCGCGAACATCGTCAGCGCACCGACGTTGGTGCAGACATTGACGACCTTGGCGGTGGCCGAGGACGTGACCAGGTCCATGTGCAGGACGGCGGCGAGCGCGATGACCAGGAACGCGCCGGTCCCGGGCCCGATCAGACCGTCGTAGAAACCGATGCCGAGGCCCGCGATGAGCACGGCCGCCAGTACGCGCTTGCGGGAGACCGGTCCCGACGGCGCGGGGGCGGTGCCGAAGGCCGGGCGGAAGAGGATGAAGGCGAGCACCGCCAGCAGGACGGCCATGATCAGCGGGCGCAGCACCTCGCTGTTGATACCGGCCGCGAAGAACGCCCCGCCCAGCGAGCCGGCGATCGCGGCGAGGCCGATGCGCAGCGCGGTGCGGACATCGATCGGGGCCTTGCGGACGTAGGTGATCGCGGCCGCGGTGGTGCCCACGATGGCGGTGGACTTGTTGGTGGCGAGGACATACGCGGCGGGCGTGTGCGGCAGGCCGAGCAACAGGGCGGGGAGCAGCAGCAGTCCGCCGCCGCCCACCACGGCATCGATCCAGCCCGCAGCGAGGGCGGCCAGGCAGAGCAGGGTCAGGGCGAACAGCGATATGTCAGGGGGCACCGGGTGATCTTATGAACCGTGTGCCGCTCTAGGCTCCGGAATTATGGATGCTGAGACTGTCTTTCCGATCGGCGGAAGTCTCCCGGTGCGGCGGCTGGGGTTCGGGACCGGCGGGCTCGTCGGCCCCGGCTACTGGGGGCCGCGCCACGAGGACCCGCAGCGGTCCGTCGCGCTGCTGCGCCGGGCCGTCGAGCGCGGCGTCACGCTCATCGACACCGCCGACAACTACGGCCCGGACGTGGCCGAGGAGCTGGTGGCGCGCGCCCTGCACCCGTATCCGGAGGGGCTGGTGATCGCGACGAAGGGCGGGGTGGTCCGTACGGGCCCGGACATCTGGCATATCGCGGGGCGGCCGGAGCAGCTGCGCGCCATGTGCGAGGCGAGCCTGCGCCGGCTGCGTACCGACACCCTCGACCTCTACCAGCTGCACCGGCTGGACCCCGAGGTGCCGATGGCCGACCAGCTGGGCGCGCTGACCGAGCTCCAACAGGCGGGGAAGATCCGGCACATCGGCCTGGACAGCATCGGCGCCACGGAGCTGACACAGGCTCAGGAGATGGCCCCCATCGCGTCCGTGCAGAACCGCTACAACGTGCTGGACCGCGCCTCGGAGGACGTGCTGGAGCTGTGCGAGAAGCGGGGCACGGCGTTTCTGCCGTGGTTCCCGTTGGGCAACGGCGCGCTGACCGGCCGCGCGGGCGAGGCGCTCGCCGCGGTCGCCGCCCGGCACCGCGCGACCACCGGGCAGATCGCGCTGGCCTGGCTGCTGCACCGCTCCCCCGTCCTGCTGCCCACCCCCGGTACGGGCACGCCCGCCCACCTGGACGAGAACGTGGACGCGGCGGGCATCGCCCTCACCGACGAGGACATGGCGCAGCTGAACGCGCCGGCGTAGCAGCTCACCGGAAGGCGCCTGCGGAGATCCCTACGGTGCCGCCTGCGGGTCCGGGAGGGTGTCGTCCCGTACGGGTGCGGAGAGCGAGAAGGGCGGTGCCGAAACTACGGCCAGGCGGGGCCTCGAAACAGCAGGTCAGCCCCTGATTCCCGATCGTTGAGGCCGCCTTGAGGATCGCCTGACCGCAGGTTAAGACCGTGGGCTGTTGCCCGCCCGTCAGCATGGGCCGAGAACTCTGCCAGCGCGTGGCTCGCCTCAGCCTCAGCCGATGGTGGCGCCGGTCGAGGTGGCACCCGTGGTACCGCCGTCGAGACCGCCGATGGTGGCACCGGTCGAGGTGGCACCGGTCGTACCGCCGTCGAGACCACCGATCGTGGCACCCGTCGTCGTGGCACCGGTCGTACCGCCGTCGAGACCGCCGATGGTGGCACCGGTCGAGGTGGCACCGGTCGTACCGCCGTCGAGACCACCGATCGTGGCACCCGTCGTCGTGGCACCGGTCGTACCGCCGTCGAGACCACCGATCGTGGCACCCGTCGTCGTGGCACCGGTCGTACCGCCGTCGAGACCGCCGATGGTGGCACCCGTCGAGGTGGCACCGGTCGTACCGCCAACGAGACCACCGATCGTGGCACCCGTCGAGGTGGCACCGGTCGGACCGCCCTCGAGGCCACCGATCGTGGCACCCGTCGATGTGGCACCGGTCGTACCGCCGCCGAGACCACCGATCGTGGCACCCGTCGAGGTGGCACCGGTCGTACCGCCAACGAGACCACCGATCGTGGCACCCGTCGAGGTGGCTCCCGTCGTACCGCCAACGAGACCACCGATCGTGGCACCGGTGCTGGTGGCACCGGTCGTGCCGCCTCCGCCTCCGCCGATGGTGGCACCCGTCGAGGTGGCACCGGTCGTGCCGCCAACACGTCCGCCAATGGTGGCACCGGTCGTCGTGGCACCCGTCGTACCGCCAACACGTCCACCGATGGTGGCGCCCGTCGTCGTGGCACCCGTCGTACCGCCAACACGTCCACCGATGGTGGCACCCGTCGTAGTAGCACCCGTCGTACCGCCAACACGTCCACCGATGGTGGCGCCGGTTGTGGTGGCGCCCGTTGTCTGGCCCGGCACTTCTAGCACCGACGACGTCGGCGTTGTCTGAGGCGCTGCATCAGCGCCCATCGCGGTTATCGCACCCACCGTTCCGGTGAGTGTCACGGCCAGGAAAGACGCGCCGATCACGTGGGGAATGCGCTTCCGTATGTTTGTCGCCATGATGCCTGCTCCTGAGTGGATGGACCGTGGGCACCTTCAGGGTGGGAGGTCAACCATGACCAGGGTGTTGGTCCGGCGTGACCCCCGCGTGACGCCGCACAGCGCGTGGCTTGCCTCAGCCACCGCCAGTGGTGGAGCCGGTCGACGTGGCGCCTCCACTCATGGTGGTCACGGCCGTCAGACCACCATCGAGCGGCACGCCGGTGCGTCCGCTGGTGGTGGTACTGGTCGTGGTGGCGGTCGAGGATCCACCGCCTGGGAGCCTGCATCCCGGCGGCGCCGATCACGTGAGGAATGCGCTTCCGGAATGTTCGTCCGGCCATGACCACGGCGTTGATCCGGCGTGACCCCGCCGTGACGCCGCCCAGTACGGGCACGGGGAGGACCGCGATCAGGCGGAGGCCGATGTAGCTGACGTTGGCCTCGCGCAACTGCGAGGCCAACGCATCAGTGTGGGCGGGCAACTCTGCTCAGCGCGTGGCTCGCCTCAGCCACCAGCGGGTGCCGTGGTCCCGCCACCAGCGGGCGCCGTGGTCCCGCCACCAGCGGGCGCCGTGGTCCCGCCACCAGCGGGCGCCGTAGTGCCGCCACCAGCGGGCGCCGTGGTCCCGCCACCGCCGGGCGCCGTAGTGCCGCCACCGCCGGGCGCCGTAGTGCCGCCGATGGTGGGATTACCGATTTCGTTGCCAGGCGCAGTGCCCGGCGTAGTGGTGCCGCCCTGCGCAGTACCCGGCGTAGTGGTGCCGCCCTGCGCAGTACCCGGCGTAGTGGTGCCAGGCGTAGTGCCACCGCCAGGCGTAGTACCAGGCGTAGTACCCGGCGTAGTGGTGCCCGGCGTAGTGCCAGGCGTGGTGTTGGTGCCAGTCGTGGTGGTGGCGCCGGTCGTGGTAGCGCCGGTCGTGACGCTGGCACCGGTCGTGGTGGTGGTGGCGCCGGTCGTCGTGGCGCCGGTCGTGACGCTGCCGCCACCGCCGCCTCCGCCGCCTCCGCCGCCCGTACGCGGCAGGATGCAGCCCTTCGGCAATGGGACAAGCTTGCCGTTGATGACAAAGAACTTGCAACGCACCGGCCGTGTCACACTCGACGATGCGGTCGAAGCCTTTGTAGCCTTCGCGGCCTTCGTTGTCTGAGGTGCTGTCTCAGCGCTCATCGCGCCTATCGCGCCCACCGTTCCGGTGAGCGTCACGGCCACGAAAGACGCGCCGATCACGTGGGGAATGCGCTTCCGGATGTTCGTCGTCATGATGCCTGCCCTTGAGTCGAGGGGCCGTAGGTACGCTCCATCAGCGTGGGAGGCAGGCCATGACCACGGCGTTGATCCGGCGTGACCCCGCCGTGACGCCGCCTAGTACGGGCACGGGGAAGCCGACATCTCGTGCAAGTCCGGGTCCGCGAGGGCGTACGCAAGGCTGAAGTCCGTGGCGACCGTTCACCGAACGAGGCACGACCCCCACACGGCCGGTACTTCAACCCCCAACGCCTGCATGCCGACGAGCCCACCAGGCCAACTACCCAGGCAGTTGCGCAAGTACGGGTCAATTGGCCGCACCGCTCGTATCCTGGCTCCGGCATGCTCAAAGTCCCAGGGGGTGGGCGTTGGAACGCGGGGAGTTGATCGCGGGCCGGTACGAGCTGATCAAGCGGCTCGGCCGTGGCGGCATGGGCGAGGTGTGGGCCGGCCGGGACCACAGCCTGCGCCGCGATGTCGCGGTCAAGCTGCTCGCCCTCCATGATGCGCCCCACCCGGAACTGGCCCTGCGGTTCGAACGCGAGGCGGTGGCTGCCGCGCAGGTCAACCATCCCCACGCGGTCGCCCTCCACGACCGCGGCGTTCACGAGGACGCGCTGTTCCTGATCATGGAGAAGGTCGAGGGCGCCACGCTCGCCGAGCACATCCGTGACGAGAGTCCGATGCCCCCCGCCCGCGCGCTGGAGATCGCCCACGGGATCTGTGCGGCACTTGTCGCCGCGCACCGGGCCGGTGTCATCCACTACGACATCAAGCCGCACAACGTGATGATCACTCCCGACGGGCACGTGAAGGTCGTCGACTTCGGCATCGCCGGCTTCATCCAGACCATGTTCACCGTGATGGGCTCCTCCCAGCTGACTCCTGCCGGCACCCCCGAGTACGGCGCGCCCGAGCAGTTCCTCACCGAACGCGGCGATGCGCGTTCGGACCTGTACGCGTTCGGCGGGGTGCTGTTCGCCATGCTCACCGGCCGGCCGCCCTTCACCGGGCACAACGCCTTGGCGCTCGTGCGCCTCAAATTGGACGAGGACGCACCCTCACTCGCCTCACTGCGCCCGGACGCGCCGCCCGCGCTGACGGCGCTGGTCGCCGAACTCCTGGCTCGTGATCCTCAGCGACGCCCCCAGTCGGCACAGCAGGTCCTCGAACGGATCGGCCGCCTCCGGACCGCCCTCACCACCGATGACCAGGTCACGGGGGACGGTACGGCCGAGGCCCGCAAGGTAATGCTGGCCAGGACGGCCGGGGCGATGAGGGCGGTGCTCGCCAAGGCGACCGTGCCCGCCCGGACCTCGCTCGCGCAAGGCGTCCGCCGGTCACCGCAGCCGCCCGCGAAGACGGCAGTCCAAACGCGGCGCCTGCCCAGCTCCGCCCGGCCGTTCGACGCGACCTGGACCAGCGAGGAGCGGCTGTCCACCTACGCGGACAGACCGCGCAGCTTCCGTGCCTGGTTCTGGGCCGTGGGCTTGTCGTTGGCGGCGGCAGGAATCATCTACTTCCCGTTCGGTACGGGGCTCGTCCAGATGGGACCTGAGTGGGCCAAGGGCAACCCGTGGGCGGTCCTCATCAGGGCGGTCCTCGTCATTGTGGGGAGCATTGTCGCTCTCTGCGCGCTCGTCGCGGTCCTCGTGGTAGTCGTGAACATGTTCAACCACGTGCGGCACGCGCTCCTGCCCAAAAAGACAGCCGGATGGGCGCTGCACGTCGGCCCTCAGGGCATGGTGACCCACAGCGCCGCAGGAACGCACGAGTTCCCCTGGGACCGGATCCAGCGCGTCGCCATCGAAGCGATCCAGGGGTCACCGGCGTATCGGTACACCGGAGTCCACATCGACCTCGCACCCGGCGCCACGCGGCCGACGATGATGCGACCGGCAGGATGGATCTATCCCCAGCCACACACGGTCAAGGTTCGCCCGACCGGGAGGATCCCCATCTGCGTCCTCGGTCCGATGACGGAGCGGCAGCGGACCGACCTGATGGAAGCCCTCTCCGAGCACGGCGGCCAACGGTGGGTGCCGTCACCCTCCTTTGTGTCGCTGCCCATTGATCTTTGATCAGGCGTGTTCTGTGTGCGCCGCCGCCCTGTAGGGCACGGTCAACAATCACGGGTTTCGTCGGGATGCTGCGAACCCTGCCGACCTACGCGGCGGCAGATCGTGCACGGGAACGGGCACGGCTGCACGGCATTGCCCGCAGGCACGTGGACCACGGCGGGCGACTGTTGAGGCAGGCGGGGCACATCGGTGTCGCCCCGCTCAGGTGCGGGGGTTGCGTGCGTCATCCGAACGCCTCCGCCGGAAGCTGCGGGCCGCTGCCGTCCTCGTGGCGGAGTGCGGGCAGGCGTGCGCCCCGGCTCTTCGCGACCCGGTGTACGTCGGCGAGCGCTTCGGTCAACTCGACGGCCAGCAAGTGGAGTTCACCGGGGGTCCACTTCCGCCCACCGAGGACGCGCCGCGCCTCGTCGATGAGTTCGCCGGCCAGGCCGAGTTGCACCGCTTCGATGTTGTCAGCAATGCGGGATACGTAGCCGATGCCGTCGCCCACGAGGAAACACGGCTTACCGTCCGGGCTCGTCCACGGCAGGAGCCGCGCACCGTCCGTTGCGTCTGTCATGTCGCCAACCTCCTTGGCACTTCTCGGGTAACCGGATGTAGTCATTCGGTCACGCGGACAACGCGACGGGCAATAGAATTGCGGTGCTTGAATCGGCAGCGCTCAAGCTTGCGACCTGCCGCAACGCCGGTGTGCGCTTACATGACGAGAGGTCATAGCGTTGGACGAGACGACCCCACCCGAGCACTTGAATCCGCTCCAGCGCTTCGGTCGTGACATCAGACAGGTACGTCTGGCCCGCAAGCTCACGCAGAAGCATCTGGGCAAGGCCACGGGGTACTCCGAGGGGTACGTCAGCAAGGTCGAATCCGGGACGCTGCTGCCCAGACCCAGTGAGAAGTTCGCCAAGGGCTGCGACACCGTGTTCGGGACGGGCGAGCTATTCGCGGGGTTGCTGCGGAGGATCGATGAAGGGGATCACCCGAGCTGGTTCGTTCCGTACCTCAAGCTGGAGCGGAAGGCGTCGCGCATACTCGCCTACTCGGCGAGCGTTGTGTTGGGTCTTCTCCAGACGGAGGACTACGCGCGGGCCATCTTCCGCTCCTACTTCTCCCGGGAGAAAGCAGAAGCAATCGAAGGCAAGGTCGCGGCGCGTCTGCGGCGGCGTGACGTGTTCGAGCTGGACGCTCCGCCGCTCCTGTGGACCATCCTTGATGAGGCGTGCCTGCGAACGGTCGTGGGTGGCGCCGAGGTCATGGCCGGGCAGCTTGAGTATCTGCTGACGGCCGCCGAGTCGACGCACCTCAATCTTCAGGTCATGCCGTTCTCTGCGGGCGCTCCGGCCGCGTCCACGAAGCCCTTCATTGTGCTGCGTTTCACGGACTCCCCCACGGTGCTGTACACGGAGACCCGGGTAGGAGGCAGGATGCACGACTCCGCACAAACGGTCGACGCAGCCCTGGATGACTACGATCTGCTCAGGGCACATGCGTTGTCCCCGGATCAATCATTAACCGTGATCAAGTCTCTGCTGAAGGAGTACCGCGCATGAGCCCCGACTTGGATCTCGCCGCCGCCCAGTGGGTCAAGTCGTCCTACAGCGACGCCAGCGGCGGGAACTGCGTCGAGTTCACCCGCGACTTCGCCTGGGTCAAGTCGTCCTACAGCGACGCCAACGGCGGTGAATGCGTCGAATTCTCCCGCGCCCTCACCCAGGCCCACGGCCTCGTCCCCGTCCGTGACAGCAAGGCCCCCGACGGCCCCGCGCTCGTCTTCCCGGCGGGCGGCTGGACATCGTTCGTCTCGGCCGTCAAGCGGGGGCAGTTCTCCGCCTGAACCCTTCACCAGCGTCATGCCCCTTCACCGTCGTCCTGCTTCGGTGAAGGGGCATGCTGTTTTCTGGCGTCCGAGGCTCAGCCCCAGGCGGGGCGCCCGTCACCCACTGGTGCCGGTTGCGCCGGACGAGGTGCCGGACGACGTGCCGGACGACGTGCCGGACGAGGTACCGGATGTCGTGCCGGAGGTGGTGGCGGAGGTGGTGCCGGACGAGGTACCGGATGTCGTGCCGGATGTCGTGCCGGACGAGGTACCGGATGTCGTGCTGGACGTCGCGCCTGTCGATGTCGCGGCGACGGTTGCAGCGCACCCCTCGCCCACCGGACCACAACGCGACGGAGCACCCGGCGTCGTGCCGGCCGATGTCACGGCGACGGTCGCAGCGCACCCCTCGCCCACCGGCCCACAACGCGACGGAGCACCCGGCGTCGTGCCGGCCGATGTCACGGCGACGGTCGCAGCGCACCCCTCGCCCACCGGCCCACAACGCGACGGAGCACCCGGCGTCGTCCCGGCCGATGTCACGGCAACCGTCGCAGCGCACCCCTCGCCCACCGGACCACAACGCGGTGGAGCACCGGGCGTCGTGCCGCCGCCTCCGCCGCCTCCGCCGCCTCCGCCGACCGTGCCGCCACGAGGCTGCTGGTTGCAGCCCCTAGGGAACGTGACGATCTTGCCGGTCTTCGTGTCGGTGCGGAACTGGCAGAGCACTTTCGGCGCCGTACTCGATGTTTCGGCCGTAACCTTCGCTGTTCGAGGCACTGTCTCGGCGCTCACCACGCCCATCGTTCCGGCGAGCATCACGGCCAGGCATGACGCAGCGATCAGTCGGGGAATGCGTCTCCAGATGCCGCTCGCCATGACGCCTCCTCTTGAGTGGATGGATGATGTGGGTACCCCCCACCAGGGGTGGGTTATGTGGGCAGTCCCATCAGACTGGGAGGTCGGCCATGACCGCGGCGTTGATCC
Organism: Streptomyces inhibens; assembly: GCF_003389455.1. Lineage (GTDB taxonomy): Bacteria > Actinomycetota > Actinomycetes > Streptomycetales > Streptomycetaceae > Streptomyces > Streptomyces inhibens. The sequence goes on from NZ_QUAC01000052.1 coordinate 19,182, forward strand.
GGCGTGACCCTCGCGTGACGCCGCTCAGTACCGGGCGCGGAGAGCAGGCCTCTCGTGCAGCCGGCCCGTCCCCGGCGAGTTGATCCACCACTCGAACCGGTCCGCGCTCGACCAGGTCTGTGCAGAGAACGCCACCCCGCGACCACCTCGCCTTTCCCGGCCTCGCCACAGACCGGTTCACCATGCTGACCTTCGAGAAGTATCCAACTGTGCTTTACGCCGATGGCCCCGCAGGGGGCAAGCTGTACGACTCTCCCGCGCCCTCACCCAGGCCCACGGCCTCGTCCCCGTCCATGACAGCAAGGCTCCGGACGGCCCGGCGCTCGTCTTCCCGGCGGGCGGCTGGACGTCGTTCGTCTCGGCCGTCAAGCGGGGGCAGTTCTCCGCCTGAGGGCGTCCATGTCCCGGCACTGGGTGCGCCCCTGGGTGGTCCCGGAGTCGGGACCGCCCAGGGGCGTGTGAAGGCTGGATCTTCCGTACCCTTTCGTTCCCGTCAGACGACGATGAACCCGCCTTGACCTGTTGCGGGTTGGTGCCCCGGGCTGCCGGCGAAGGTGACGGTGTATCCGCCGTTGAAGAGGACCGCGATGAAGGCCAACGGGTTGAGGAGGCTCGCCTTGCCCGTGGCGTCGGTGGTGGCGGTGCCCAGGAAATTGGTGCCCGCAGTGAAGGTGATCACCTGTCCGGGGATCGGCTGGCCGGTGTCGAGGTCGGTCAGCGTCGCGGTCAGGAACGGGTATTCCAGGTGCGGGAACGGGGTCAGCTTCAGGAGTGCCGGGCTGGCCGTCAGCTGGGTGCGGTCGGACGTCACCGTTTGGATGTCCACCGGTGAGGTGGAGGTGGCGAAGTTACCGGTGGGGTTGTAGACCGCCGTCAGCGAGTGGGTACCAACGCTGAGGGTCGAGACGGAGAGCGTGGCGACGCCGACGCCGTTGACGGTCTGGGGGGCACCCAGCGAAGTGACGCCGTCGAAGAAGCTGACGGTACCCGTCGGCACTCCGGACGCCGACGTCACAGTGGCGGTCAGGAGCTTGGGCGTACCGAAGGAGGACGGATCCGGGGCCGAGGTCAGCAGGATGCTGGTCGGAATGGTCGTCACCGTTTGGATGTCCACCGGTGACGTGGAGGTGAGGAAGTTACCGGTGGGGTTGTACACCGCCGTCAGCGAGTGAGAACCAACGCTGAGGGTCGAGACGGAGAGCGTGGCGACGCCGACGCCGTTGACGGCCTGGGGGGCACCCAGCGAAGTGACGCCGTCGAAGAAGCTGACGGTACCCGTCGGCACTCCGGACGCCGACGTCACAGTGGCGGTCAGAAGCTTGGGCGTACCGAAGGAGGACGGATCCGGGGCCGAGGTCAGGAGGGTGCTGGTCGGTACGGTGACGGGTACGGGGGGCGGGACGGTGACCGCGTTCGAGTCCAGCGTGACGGCGGCGCCGGCAGCCAGCAACCGGCCGTCCACGATGGCCCCCGTCGTGGCGGTGATCGAGGTGAAGGCGAGGATGCTGCCCCTGATGGTGGAGCCGGCGCCGAGTGTCGCGGAGCTGCCGACCTGCCAGAAGACGTTGCCGGACTGCGCGAGGTTGATGAGGTTTACGTTGCCGGTGGCTCCCGTGATGAGCGTGCTGTTCGTCTTGAAGACGAAGACGGCGGTGGGGTCACCCTGAGCGTCCAGGGTCAGGGTCCCGTTGAGGCCGAACGTGCCGGAGGCGGCCTTGTACACGCCGGGGGTCAGGGTGGTCCCGCCGAGTTCCGTCGGAACAGTGGCCGTGACCGGGCGTAGCAGTGCGTTGGCGTACCCGACTTGCAGGTCGCTCTGGGCCTGCGCCGCGGCAGCGTCGTTCACGTGGATGGTTCCGGTGACCGTTCCGGGAGGGAACCCGGTCACCGCACCGGCGGGGCTCACTCCGAGGTCGCCGGTGACCACGGTGGAGCCGGTGTTGGTGACCGCCGTGTTGGCGAGCACCCCGTAGGTGGCGGCGGTGCCCAGCGGTACTGTTGTTGCCATCGTGGGTTTCCTTTCCTAAGGGTTCCGGGGGCAGCCCTGATGCCGCCCTGGAACTGTGGGAGGAGCAGCCCTTGCACCGCTGTGATCGGTGCCTTGGGCGCTGAGTGAGCTGCGCCGGCCGCTGCGCCGCCGGGAGGAACGTGAGGGTCTTCGAGTGAGCGTGGGTTTCGAACTCGCCATAGCTGCCTGACCAGCACGGTCAGGCGTCGGCGCGGCTTGCCGCGTACTCCTTGGGACGCCGCGCCGGAGGACGCCTGATGCAAGACCGTCGCCTGTGGCAGACGGCGAGGGGATCCGGCATCAAGGTCTGATGGCGAACGGGGGGTCGCCCGGAAACTGGCGAAGTTGTCGCCCGAATCGGTCACTTGGGCGCGCTAGTGGTCCGGGGAGACCGGTATGGAGAGTGGATCCGCCCTTACCGGGACGGTCGGATTCAGCTGAGTCGACGGCGTGAAGTCGGCGGCGTGAGTTGACTTCCACCCACCACGACTCAAAGCAGTTGATGCCTTTTCGGCTGAAAACCCTTGCCCATGTTGAGCCCTCGCGATCTAGGTCTGCGTGGATCTAGTTCGGGGCTCCCAGACGCTGACTGACAGTCAGCCAACAGCTGGTAGGGGCAACTAGCAGCCGTCCAAGGAGCACCCATCAGGCAATGCCGCTGACCGCTACCGGTCAGCCGGCAGATCATGAGCCCCCGAGAGGGATGGGCGACCTCCGGACTCACTATCACCATTAAGGCGTCACCGGCGGGCCCTGGATAGGGGGAGGGCCCAGACATCACCCGAATGGCTCAGCATTTACCCAGGACCGCAGCAGGCGTCGGTCCCGTGCAGAACCTCGCGGCCCCCAGCCCGCCGTCTGCCGTCTGCCGTCACCACACCGCCATAAGAAGCGATGTCTTAGAAGTCTCTTAGAGGTCGCGCAGATTGGCGCGGTCGTGGTACCCCTGTAGCAAAGCAGGCACAGGTCCTGTCGATCATGGAGTCGCAACGCTCTGTGATCACCGAGGAGATCTGTGCCTGTCCTGCCGCCATGGTTGACCGAACCACTCTGGGGCCAGTTCGCGGCCCTGCTGCCCGAGCGGTCGCCCTACGCGGTGACCCATCCGCTGGGCTGCCACCGCCCACGCATCAGCGACCGGATCGTCTTCGACAAGATGCTCCAGCTCCTACGATTCGGCTGCTCCTACCAGGCGATCGCCGACACGACCTGCTCGGCCACCACGATCCGCAACCGTCGCGACGAGTGGATCCAACTCGGCTTCTTCGCCCAACTCAAGCAGATCGCGCTGGAGTCCTATGACCGGATCGTCGGCCTCGCCCTCGACCAGATCGCCGTCGACGGCTCCATCACCAAAGCCCCCGGCGGCGGTGAGGTCGCAGGACGTTCACCGGTCGATCGCGGCAAACAGGGCATGAAACGCTCGGGCATGACGGATGGTGATGGAATCCCGCTGGGTCGCGTGCTAGCTGGAGCGAACCGTCACGTCTCCCCGCTGCTCGCCTCGACCCTGGACCGCCTGGGCGACCTGGGACCGCTGCCCGACGACATCACCGTGCACCTGGACGCCGGCTACGACTCGGACAAGACCCGCGCCCTGCTCGACGCACGCGGCCTGCACGGCCGCATCGCACACAAGGGTGAGAAGGCACCGATCCAGGCAAGCCAGAGGTGGCACGTCGAACGGACCCACGCCTGGCAGAACGCCTTCCACCGTCTCGCCCGCTGCTACGAGCGCCGTGCCGGCGTCATCGACGCCTTCTTCGGCCTCGCCGATAGCATCATCACCGTGCGTAGGCTGATTCGTAGGGCATGGACGACCCACCGCTGGGACGAACGCCCTAACCGCCGCCCATGAGCACACGCCTACCGTGCGACCTCTTACGGCGTCTCAGCTTCGATCGTCGGCAGGAGCTTGAACTCGTGGCGGTGGGGAGCCGACCTCGCCCAAAGGCATGAAGCCTGACCGACCACGAGCCCCCGACGCTGCGGACTCACACGGGGCAAGGTCGCATCCGATGAGATCGTTAGCGATCAGGGGCGGCAGGTGGCATTCGGCCCGGCTGTAGAAGTTCGAAGCCCCACACATGGGTGACCCGTGCGGTGAGGTGTGTAGGGGCGATGCCGGCGGACTGCACTGCCGTCATCTCGCGGTCTGTTGCACCAAGTCGCTGGTCAGCAAGGTAGACGGGTACCAGTACCAGTTGGGGGCATGCGCCGTTACTCTGGGTGACTGATCGACCGGAGGTCAGTGCCGCTGGAGGTGTCTGGCGACGCCTCACCCGGGGCGCTGTTGAGCGTTTTCAGTGCGGCGATCACCACGTCGACCTCCGCGTCGGGGAGTCCGTGGAGCATCTGCCGCAGCGTCGGTTCGGCATCCCGGCTCCTGGCTTCCCCGGCCCGTGTGCGGGCATGATCGGCGATCTTGGCGACGGTCCGGCGTCGGTCGGCCGGGTCGGTTCCCAGCTCGGCCAGGCCCCGCTTGTGCAGTGCCGCCACCACGGCGGATACCCGGCTCTGGGCGAAGCCGGTGCGCTGAGCGATGGCCCCCACCGGCTGCGGACCAGTGGTGTAGAGGCACTCCAGTACGAGCAGCTCGGTCGGCCCCAGGTCGGAGGCGTCCTTCATCGCCGAGGTCGCGGCAGCGGTGAGCCGCCTGCCGAGTTGGTGCAGGTCAGCGAGGTTCATGGGACTGGTCGGCGGTAGCACGCACACCCTCCTTGGGGAACATCTTGGATGATACATCTACAGTAATGCATCACAAGAGATGTATCTTGAGAGATGCATTCTCGTCGAGGGGCGCTCCACGTGGCAGCGCCAAGACATTCCAAGGAGGAGACATGGTCCGGCCGATAGCCCGGGTGCTGCTGTTCCCGTTCGCGATGGCCGTGCTGCTGGTCGGCATCTACACCGCCGCGATGCACGCACCGACCCCGCACCACCTGAAGATCGCGGTCGCCGGACCACCGGCGCAGACCGGTCCGCTGGCCGCTTCCCTGCGGAAGGGCCTGGGCGACGCGTACGACGTCAGCACGGTCGCCTCCGTCGAACGGGCCCGGCAGCTGGTGGCGCACCGGGCCGTGGCTGCCGCCTACGTCCCCGCGCCGGCGCCCGGTGACCGTGCCGCGGGTACACCCAGCACGACGTTCGCCCAACCGCCGCACCCAAGCGGCCCTGTGCTGTATACCGCCTCAGCCGCCGGTGCCGCCCAAGTCAACCTGGCCGCCGCGCCGTTCACGAACGCCGCCGTCCAGCAGCACCAGTTCCTCCAGGTCCGCGACCTGGTCCCGCTCAGCACCGACGACACCAGCGACACCAGCACCATGTACGCCGCGATCAGCCTGACCCTGGCGGGATACCTGTCGGCGGTCATGCTCTCCACCGTGTTCGGTACCGGACTCACCCGCAGGCGCACGGTGGCCGCGCTTGCCGCCTTCGGTGCCGCCGCCGCGCTCACCGTCTGGCTCATCACCGGACCGATCCTGGGCGCCGTGCACGGCTTCGCCCCCGCCATCCTCCTCACCGGCTGGCTCACCGTGATGGCCGTCGGCATGGCCACCGTGTTCCTCTCCCGCTTCTGCGGGCGCATGACCCCGCTGCCCGCCGTCGCGATCTTCATGTTCCTGGGCATGCCCGCCTCCGGAGCGGCCCTGCCCATCGCGACCATGCCCGCCCCCATCCGCGCCCTGCACGACCTCCTGCCGATGACCTCAACCTCCGGCAGCCTGCGCCAGATCATGTACTTCGGCAGCGACGGCATCGGCCGCTACTGGCTCACCCTCGCCCTGTGGGCCCTCGCCGGCCTCCTGCTGACCCTCGCCTACGACACCCTCAAGGCCCGCCGCACCGGCCACCGCAACGACACAGCCGCCGTACCCCGTCAGACCTCTGACCCCGCCCATTCCCACTGATCGCGCTCCCGCGCACACCCACCCCAACACCGCAGAGCGAGGCCGAACCCGTGACCGAAGTACCCCCGCCGTTCCACCCCCACGGCCACGACACCGACCCGGCCGGGCAGCAGGGTGACCCACTGACGCTGCTCGCCACCGAAACCGACCTGACCGGACTCGACTTCACCAGCCTGGACCTGCGCCCCGCCCTGCGCCGCGATCCCCGCCCCCGGACGTTCACCCGCTGCACCTTCACCGAAGCCAACCTGCGCGGCGCCCACCTCGCCGAAGCCCGCTTCACCGACTGCACCGCCGTGGCAGCCGACTTCACCGGCGCCCTGCTCGATCAGGCCCGCTGGCAGGGCGGCAGCGCCGCCAGAGCCAACTTCACCGACGCCGACTGCGGCGACCTCACCTGCGACAGCGCCGACCTGGCCAACACCAAATGGGGCGGCGCCCTGCTCGCCGACGCCACCTTCACCGGCTGCCGCATGATCGGAGCCCGCCTCACCGGCCACCGCGGCCTGGGCCTTAACTTCGCCCGTTGCAACCTGGCCGTCGCCAACCTCAACGGCCTGAGCCTGCGCGGCACCCACCTCGTCGGCATCCGCTTCACCGAAGCCGACCTCGGCGGCGCCGACTTCCGCGACGCCACCTTCGAAGACTGCCGGCTCGCCGAAGCCAACCTACGGGCTGCCGACTTCACCGACGCCGACCTACGCGGCGCCGACCTCGGCGAACTCACCATCGCCACCGCCGCACAGTTCCGCGGCGCCGTCATCTCCCCGAGCCAAGCCGCCCAAATCTGCGCCGCACTCGGCCTGAACGTCATCGGCTGATCCCTCATGGCAAGACAGGCACAGGTCCCCCCGGTGATCACAGAACATCGCAACTCCATGATCGCCAAGACCCATGCCTGCTTTGCTGCCGAAATACCACCACCGCACCTATTTGCGTGACCTCTTAAGCCGCCCGACTATCCAGTCACCTATGACACCCGACATCGCCAAGAGGCCCACAACCGCCGGGCGGCGCCGCGGCA
>NZ_QUAC01000057.1 GCF_003389455.1 Streptomyces inhibens
TGCCGACCGGACGGGGCGGGGTGGCCGCCGGCCCGGACCGGGCGCCCGCCGGAGCGCCGCGGCTGCCCGGCGGACCGCAGATCGCGCCGGGACCGGACGGGACGACCCGGCTGACGGTCCCGGCCACCCACTCCGACGCGCTGCTGCGCGCCCTGCTCACCGCCCGTCCGCCCTGGCACATCCGCTCGGTCACCACGGTCCCGGCCCCGGACGACGGCCCCGCCCCCGAGCCCCCCTGCGCACCCGCACCCGACCCCGCGTCCGCCCCCGACCCCGACGAGGCCCCCCTCCCGTGAACGCCCTCCTCCGCTATCAGGCGGCGCTGCTCGTCGGCTCGCACCGCTGGCTGCCGCCGGTCATCCTCTACGCCGCCTTCCTGGCCATCGGCGTCCAGAGCGGCGGCCCGATCCTCGATGCCTACGGGTACGCCGCCGCCGGCCTGCTGCCGGCCGCCGTATGGCTCACCCGGGTCTGTGTCACCAACGAACCGCCGGCCGCCCGCAATTGCGCCGCGGCCGCCGCCGGGCCCGGCCGGGTCCACCTCGCCTGTGTGCTGACCGCGGCCTGCGCCGGGCTGCTGCTGGCGCTCGTCGGTACGGCGGTGGTCGTGCTGCTGTCCGATCCGCACTCCGCCGACCACCGCGTGGCCGTCCCGGTCCTGCCCGCGACCGGCGCCGGACTGCTCGCCGCGCTGGCCTGCCTGCTCATGGGCATCGCGATCGGCGCGCTGTGCAACTGGCCGGTGCTGCGCAGCCCTGGCTGGGGCATTCCGGCGGGGCTGCTCGCCGCGCTGCTGCTCGCCGTACTGGGCGCCTCGCCCGCCAACGCCGCCATCACGGGCCTGGTCACCGGCTCCGCGCACGGCACGATCAGCGCCCCCTGGCTGCCCCTCGCCGCCACCGCCCTGATCGCGACCGCCGCCACCGCCGTCGCCTGCGCCCTCAGCTCGCGCCGCAACTGAACAGCGGGGGAGCACATGGGGGCAGAAGGCGCAGGCGTACGCTCGGCGGCATGCCGGGCACCGATGAGCACGACCACCTGACCAGCTGCGCCGGTGCGCGCGCCGCCGCGGGACCGCCGTACGCCGACTGTCTGCAGTGCGGCCGGCCGACCGAGTACCCGGTCGACCGGCCCGGCATCGTGCTCTGCCCGGTCTGCGAATGGCAGGAGGCTCAGCGGTCCGCCTGCTCGGGCTGACCGGCGCCCCGCGGGGTCAGTGGTGCCAGGGGCCCGTCACCGCGAACGTCGTCCCCGGCGTATAGCAATTGACATACATCGTCCGGTGGTCGGGCGAGAACGTCACCCCCGCGAACTCACCCCACTCCGGCTTCTGCGGAGTGCCGATGTTCTGCCGGCCGCGCGCCATCGCATAGACCTCGCCGCGCCGGGTGAGGCCGAAGACATGCTGGGCCCCCTCGCCGTCCTCACAGACCATCAGCCCGCCGCTGGGCGCGAGGCAGATGTTGTCCGGGGACTCGCCGGGCAGCTGGAGGTCGGCGTCCGGGCCGAAGACGACGACCAGGGTGAGCCGGCGCTTCTTCGGGTCGTACTTCCAGATCTGGCCGTAGTGGTCGGCCGCCGAGCCTGCGGCACGGTGCGCGAAGCTGGAGACGAAGTAGACGCAGGAGCCGCCCCAGTAGCAGCCCTCCAGCTTCTGGGCGTGGGTGATGCCGCCCGGGCCGAAGTCCTGGAAGCGGATCGGGGTCTCCCGGGCGAGCGGATCGGGTACATCCACCCAGCTGACCTGGTCGAACGTGGTGCCGGGCTGCTGGACGGTGGAGAGGTCGGGCACATCGGGGACGCGCAGCGCCTGGAGGCGGCCGCCGGCTCGGAGCGAGCCGCGGCCGCCCATCGGCTTCTCGGGCAGGAAGCGGTAGAAGAGGCCGAACGGCTTCTCGAAGGCGTCCTCGGTCTCGTAGACCGTGCCGGTGCCGGGGTCCACGGCGATCGCTTCGTGCTGGAAGCGGCCCATCGCGGTCAGCGGCACCGCGCCGGTGCGCCGCGGGTCGTACGGATCGACCTCGAAGATGAAGCCATGGTCCTTGGTGTAGTTCTCGTCACCGGCCCGGAGCTCGGTCTCCTCGCAGGTCAGCCAGGTGTTCCAGGGGGTGTGGCCGCCCGCGCAGTTGGTGGAGGTGCCGGCGATGGCCACCCGTTCGGAGCGTACGGTGTTGTCCCGGTCGAGTTCCAGCGCCGTACAGCCGCCCTCACCACCGGGGTCGTAGGTCAGCTCGCGGACCCTGGGGACGGCGGAGCGGGAGTGCGTACGGTTCTCGTGGTTACGGACGAGAAAGGTGCCGCCGCGGCGGCCGGGGAACGCCGACATCCCGTCGCAGTTGCTGGGCACCTTGCCCTCGCCGGAGGGCAGCGGGTCGCCCTCCCGGGAGAGGACCTTGTAGCGGAAGCCCTTGGGGAGGTCGAGCAGGCCGTCCGGGTCCGGGACCAGCGGGCCGTAGCCGCTCCGTCCCATGCTCTGTGCGGTCGCGGTCCCCGCGAAGATCTCCGTGAGGCTGCCGGAGAAGGCGATCGCGGCCCCCAACGCACCCGTTCTGGCCAGGATCTGACGTCGTGTCGCGGACATGGGCAACTCCCTGTTGGCGGACAGGTGACGTGACCCGCACGTGTGTACCACGCACCCGGGCCGCCGGGAACCAGGCGGCACGGGTGCGTCAGCGTTCTTTGCCCCTAGGGACACGCCCTGGAGACACGCCCTAGGGATTGGCGCCCGCCACCAACGGCCCCGCGTCGCGCGCCAGTGCCGTCAGGCGGGAGATCGCGCGGAAGTACTTCTTGCGGTAGCCGCCGCGCAGCATCTCCTCGCTGAACAGCTCGTCGAAGGCCTTGCCGGAGGTCAGCACCGGCACCTCGCGGTCGTAGAGCCGGTCCGCGAGGACCACCAGGCGCAGCGCGGTGGACTGGTCGGGCACCGCCTGGACATCGGTGAGGCAGACCGCCTCGATGCCGTCGCACATCGCGCCGTAGCGGCTGGGGTGCACCTTGGACAGATGGTCCAGCAGGGAGGGGAAGTCGTCGAGCGAGGCGCCGGGCGTGCGGTACGCGGTGCGGGTGACGGTCTCGTCGTCGTACGGGGCGGGTGCCTCGGGCAGACCGCGGTGGCGGTAGTCCTCGCCGTCGATGCGCAGCGGACGGAAGTGCGCGCTCAGCCCCTGGATCTCGCGCAGGAAGTCGGCCGCCGCGAACCGGCCCTCGCCGAGCTTGCCGGGCAGCGTGTTGGAGGTGGCGGCCAGCGCCACGCCGGCGTCCACCAGCTTGCCGAGCAGGGTCGAGACCAGGACGGTGTCGCCGGGATCGTCCAGCTCGAACTCGTCGATGCACAGCAGCCTGTGCTCGCCGAGCGTGCGCACGGTCTGCTGGAAGCCGAGCGCGCCGACGAGGTTGGTCAGCTCGACGAAGGTGCCGAAGGCCTTGAGCTCGGCCGGGGCGGGGGTCGCGTGCCACAGGGAGGCGAGCAGATGGGTCTTGCCGACGCCGTAGCCGCCGTCCAGGTAGACACCGCGCGGGCCCTTGGGAGCCACCGGCTTCCTGGCGAACCAGCGCCGCTTGGCGGCACCGGTCCCGGCGCCGCCGTCGATGGTCGTCGCGAAGTCGCTCAGGACCTGGACGGCCTCGGACTGGCTGGGCTGCTTCAGGTCCGGGATGTAGGTGTCGAAGCGGGCGTCCTGGAAGCGCGGCGGCGGCACCATCTCGGCGACCAGGCGGTCGGCCGGGACGTGCGGGGCGCGGGCGGTGAGTGCGGCGGGGGCCACGTCGTCCCCGTCGGCCGGCGGTCCGGCTATGGGGTCGGGCTGCGGCGAGGAGGGCTGGGAAGGCGACACAGCCGTCCAGCCTATCTCCTGTGCGGTATCACCCGGTCCGCCGAGCGTCGCATGTCACACTGCCGCCATGCGACGCCTGTTCCCTCTCACCGCCCTGCCCGCACCGGCCTCCGACGTCGAGAACGCCCAGGTGGCGGCGATCGATGTCGTGGACCGTCCGTGGACGCTGGACGAGCTGGCCGACGCGTACGCGTATCCGGCGGCGGACGACCCGGCGCGTACGGGGCGCACCGGCTGGCTGCGCGCCAACATGGTGTCCTCCATGGACGGCGCGGCCCACCACGAGGGCCGCTCGCAGCCGCTCTCCAGCGATGCCGATATGCGGATCTTCGGGGTGCTGCGGGGGCTCGCGGATGCCGTGGTGGTGGGCGCCGAGACGGTCCGGAAAGAGGGCTACCGGCCGGCCCGTGCCCGGGAGGCGTTCGCCGCCCGCCGGGCCGCCGCGGGTCAGGGCCCGGCCCCGGCCATCGCGGTGGTGACCGCCGGGCTCGGGCTGGATTTCGGCCTGCCCCTGTTCACCGAGCCGCTGGTTCCGACCCTCGTACTGACCGGTGCGGGCGCGCCGGCGGACCGGGTGGCCAAGGCCCGTGCCGCGGGCGCCGAGGTGCTGTTCGCCGGCGAGGGCCTGGGCGTCGACCCGGCCCGAGTGGCCGGGGTGCTGGCCGAACGGGGGCACGCCCGGCTGCTCACCGAGGGCGGGCCGAAGCTCCTCGGGCAGTTCGCGGCGGCCGGTGCGCTGGACGAGATGTGTCTGTCGCTGGCTCCGGTGGTCGCGGTGGGCGACGCGCCGAGGATCATGGACGGCCCGGCCGTGCCGGTTCCGGAGCGGTTCGCCCTGGCATCCGTATTGGAGGAGGCCGGGTTCCTGTTCACTCGCTACCGTCGGTCCTGACAATCAGCGGAACTACCTGTTCCGCTTAGCTTCCGTTGGGCACACTAAAAGCCAACAGGTCCCGTGTGGCGACGGGGCAGGATGGTTTCTGTCGGGCGCAAAGCGGCGCCCTGAAGAGAAGAAGGGCGTCCGTCGTGTTCACGAGCGTATTGATGATCGAGAAGCCTCTGACGCCCGCGGACGTGGAGTTTGTGACCACCCTGCACGGCGATGACCGGACCTCTTTCGTCGTCCTCATGCAGCCGCGCGGCAAGCAGGACGTCCTGCTGCGAGCCATCGACGACGTCGCCCTCGGCGAATTCGACGACGCCGTACGGGAGGGCGAGGAGCCGGGCGGCGAACAGGCGCAGGCCCCCGCCGAGCTCGCCCTGTCCCACACCCTGGCCGCGCTGCGGGCTGCGGGCGCGGAGGCCATCGGACAGGTGGTCGAGGACCATCCGCTGGACCTGCTGCGGTCCGTCGTCGAGGAGACCGGCGCCGATGAGGTGATCGTGCTGACCACCCCGCACTTCGTCGAGGAGTTCTTCCACCGCGACTGGGCCTCCCGCGCCCGTCACAAGGTCGGCGTACCGGTCCTCAAACTTTTCTCGCACGCGGCCGACGAGCAGCCCCAGGGCTCCGCCGAGGACTGACCGAGGCCCGCGCACCGGGGGGCACGGGCGGGCGCCCGGCCCGGGGGAGCCGGGCTTTCGGCGGCTCGGCGCTCAGGGGCGGGCGCCGAGCCGGGGCCGCAGCCGGCCGTCCCGCACCTCGGCGATCTCGTCCGCCACGTCCAGATGCGTGTGGTCGTGAGTGACCAGCACCGTCGCGGTGGCGCGCTGATGCGTCAGCCGGAGCAGCAGATCGAGCACTGCGGCGCCCCGCTCGTGGTCCAGCGCGCTGGTCGGCTCGTCCACCAGCAGCACCGCGGGCTCGTTCATCAGCGCCCGCGCGATATTGATCCGCTGCCGCTGACCGCCCGACAGCTGATGCGGCCGCCGGTCGGCCTGTCCCTCCAGGCCGACCGCTGCCAGCAGTTCCAGTGCCCGGGGCCGTGCCTTACGGGGCGAGCGGCCGTCCAGATGCGCCATCACCTGTAGCTGCTCGGCGGCGGTCAGGGACGGCAGCAGGTTCGGCTGCTGGAAGACCGTGCCGATGGTGGTGCGGCGCAGCGTCGTCAGCTCGGCGCGGCCGAGCCCCGTGGTGTCCGTACCGTCGATCACCACCCGCCCGCGGTCCGGGCCGATCAGCGTGGCGGCCACCGCGAGCAGGCTGGACTTCCCGGACCCGGACGGCCCGATCACCGCGGTCAGGCACCCGGCAGGTACGGCCAGCGAGACCTGGTCCAGCGCGGTCAGCCGGGCACCGCCGTCGGGGTAGGTGAGGGTGACATCGGTCAGTTCGAGGCTCATCGGGCACTTCCCAGGGCGGTCAGCGGGTCTACGGACGTGATGCGGCGGATGGACAGCGCGGCGCCCACGGCACCCAGCGCGATCATGATCAGGGCCGGGATCAGCACGGTGGACGGGTCGAGCACGAACGGCACCGCGCCGCCGATCCCGACGCCCACCCCGGCCACGACGGCGGTGCCCAGGCCGGTCCCGATCACCAGCAGGAGGACGGCCTGGCCGAGCGCGTCCCGCAGCAGAGCGCGGGTCGAGGCGCCCAGCGCCTTCAGCACGGCGACATCGCCGCTGCGCTGGATCGTCCACACCGTGAAGAACGCGCCGATGACCAGCGCGGAGATGGCGAACAGAAAGCCGCGCATCAGCTGTAGCGAGCCGTTCTCGGCGGTGAACGAGCCGATGGCCCGCAGCGCGTCGTCGGTGGTGACCGTCTTGGTGCCGAACTTCTCGTCGGCGGCCGTCAGATCGGCCGTCCCCGTGGTGGAGAGGGCGAGCACGGTCGCACCTACGGAGGCACCGGATGCGCTGCCGCTCCCGGTGGCGCCGGATCCGCCGCGTCCCCCTGAGTCGCTTGTGCCGGCCGGCCCGGAGCCGCCCGTCAGCCGCTGCCAGTCACCCAGCGACGTCCAGACCACCGGCGTATGGCTGTACATCGCCGCGCCCGACACCGCCGCGACCCGGACCGTCCGGCCCCCCAGCGTCAGCGCGCCGCCGGCCCGCACACCGAGCGCGGTGGCGGCCTTCTCGGACAGCACCACCGCACCGTCACCCACCCCGCCCGGGGCGGGCGTCAGCCGCGACCCGGGCCGCACCCCGAACGCGGAGACCGCGGCCGTCCGGCTGCCCGCCTCGGCCTTCGTCGTGGCGATCCCCAGCGGTTCGGCGCGCCGTACGCCCGGCACCCCCGCCCAGTCCCGAACGGTCCGCTCCGGCAGCCGCGAATCGGTGAACGCGACGCCGCGCCCGTCGGCGGGCGCCGAGAACACCAGGTGGTCGGCGGGCAGCGCGGTGATCGCCGAGGTGTTCTCCCGGCCCAGGCCCGCCGTCAGCCCCGACAGCAGACCCACCAGCACCGTGATCAGCACGATGACGGTGCCCATCAGGGCGAACCGCCCCTTGGCAAATCTCAGGTCTCTCCAGGCGACGAACACAGGCTTGGCCATCCTCGGGTTCCGGGCGCCGGACCCCACTGCCCGGCGGCTGGCCCCACCGTCGCCCGTCCGACGGGGCCCGGACATCGCGCCCGGGAGTGGTTCACCGGCATCGAAAGGTGCGCCCCGGGTTCAACCCTTTGATTGATGCCGCAGGTCGGGCGGCCCCTTAGCCTGAAGACGCCGTGACCGATCACTCCCTCACCCCCGTCCTGCGGGTCCTGCGCAGCTGCCTCCATCTGATGGTGGCCGCGCTGCTCGCGCTCGCCGCCGTACGGGCGGTGGTGGACCACGCCCCGGACGCCCCGGCCGTCATCGCCACCGCCGTCGTGCTCTTCGCCCTCTACGCCGTCGGGCCCGCGCTGCCCCGCCTGCGCAGCTCCACCTCCGCCGCCGCCCTCTGGCTCGCGGCCGTGGCCCTGGTCTGGCTGGTGCTGCTCGTCCTCACCCCGGACGGCGTCTGGGTGGCCTTCCCGCTCTTCTTCGTCCAGCTGCATCTGCTGCCGCTGCGCGGGGCGCTGGCCGCCGTCGCGGCCACCACCGTCGCCGCCGTCGCCGGATTCCGCTGGCACAACCACACCCATGCGCTCACCGCCGGCACGGTCATCGGCCCCGTTCTGGGCGCCGCCGTCGCGATCGCCGTCGTCCTCGGTTACCAGGCCCTCTACCGGGAGAGTGAACAGCGCCGCCGCCTCATCGAGGAGCTGACCGCGGCCCGCGGCGAACTGGCCGTCGCGGAACACGCCGCCGGTGTGCTCGCCGAGCGCGAGCGGCTGGCCCGCGAGATCCACGACACCCTTGCGCAGGGCCTGTCCAGCATCCAGCTGCTGCTGCGGGCCGCCGAACGCGCCATACCGGAGCGGCCCGAGGCGGCCCTCGGCCATGTCCGGCAGGCCCGCACCGCCGCCGTCGACAACCTCGCCGAGGCGCGCCGTTTTGTACGGGCGCTGAGCCCGCCGGACCTGGAGGCCGGTTCGCTGCCCGCCGCCCTGGAACGGCTCTGCGCCACCACCGCCCGTACCTCCTCTCTCGCCGTGCACTGCCAGGTCTCCGGCGCGCCCACCGCCCTGCCCACCGCGCACGAGGTCGCCCTGCTGCGCATCGCCCAGTCCGCGCTCGCCAACACCGTCCGGCACGCCTCGGCCGACCGCGTCGAGCTGACCCTCAGCTACATGGACACCGAGGTCGCCCTGGACGTCGTCGACGACGGCGCCGGGTTCGTCCCGGCCGAGGTCCCGGCCCCCGGCTCCGCGGCGGTCACCGGCACCGGCTTCGGCCTGGCCGCGATGCGCGCCCGGGCCCGCGCCCTACAGGGCACCCTCGTCGTCGAGTCCGCCCCCGGGGAGGGCACCGCGGTCGCCGTCACCCTGCCCTGCCCCGCCGCCCCCGCCACGTCCGGAAGCTCCGCCGCCCCGGAGGCCGCCTCGTGACCGCCATCGACACCCCCATCCGGCTGCTCCTCGCCGACGACCACCCCGTCGTACGCGCCGGACTGCGCGCGGTCCTGGAGACCGAACCGGACTTCGAGGTGGTGTCCGACGTCCCCACCGCCGAGCAGGCCGTCGATCTCGCCGCCCGGCTCGATGTCGACGTGGTCCTCATGGACCTCCAATTCGGTGGCCGGATGCTGGGCTCCCAGGCCACCGCCGCGATCACCGCCCGCTCCGGCGCCCCGCGGGTACTCGTCCTGACCACGTACGACACCGACGCCGACATCCTCGCCGCCATCGAGGCCGGCGCCACCGGCTACCTCCTCAAGGACGCCCCGCCGGAGGAGCTGGCCGCCGCCGTACGCACCGCCGCCGCCGGAAAGTCCGCGCTGGCGCCCACCATCGCGCTGCGCCTGATGGACCGGATGCGCTCCCCGGCCACCGCGCTCTCCCGCCGCGAGACCGAGGTCCTCCAGCTCGTCGCCGACGGTCTGTCGAACGCGGCGATCAGCAAACAGCTCTTCCTCAGCCAGGCGACCGTCAAGTCCCACCTCGTCCACATTTACTCCAAGCTGGGCGTGGACTCCCGTACCTCCGCGGTCGCCGCCGCCACCGCCCAGGGCCTGATCCGCCGCTGACCGCCGGTCCTCGGACCCCCGCCGCCCCGGAACGGCCCCGGCCGGGGTCCGAGGACCGCCCCTGTCGGTGCCGGGTGCGAGAATCGTCCACAGCATCACCGCTCGCGACGATCAGGGAGACCCGCCCATGGCACCCGCCATCCCAGCCTCGATGGACCGGCCGCACTTCATCGGCATCGGCGGAGCCGGTATGTCGGGCATCGCCAAGATCCTCGCGCAGCGCGGCGCCCGGGTGGCGGGCAGCGACGCCAAGGACTCCGCGACCGCCCAGGCCCTGCGTGACCTCGGCGCCACGGTCCACATCGGCCATGCCGCCGCCCATCTCGCCGAGGACGCCACCAGCGTCGTCGTCTCCTCCGCGATCCGCCCGGACAACCCCGAGCTGGCCGCCGCCCATGAGCGCGGCATCCCGGTCGTGCACCGCTCCGACGCCCTCGCCTCCCTCATGGACGGCCTGCGCCCCATCGCCGTAGCGGGCACGCACGGCAAGACGACGACGACCTCCATGCTCGCCGTATCCCTCACCGCCCTCGGCCTCAAGCCGTCCTACGCCATCGGCGGCGACCTCGACGCCCCGGGATCCAACGCCGAGCACGGCAGCGGCGAGATCTTCGTCGCCGAGGCCGACGAGAGCGACCGCAGCTTCCACAAGTACGCCCCCGAGGTCGCCATCGTCCTCAACGTCGAGCTGGACCACCACGCCAACTACGCCTCGATGGACGAGATCTACGAGTCCTTCGAGACCTTCGTCGGCCGCATCCGCCCCGGCGGCACCCTGGTCATCTCCGCCGACAACGAAGGCGCCCGCGAGCTGACCGCCAAGATCTCCGGCCGCTACGACATCGAGGTCGTCACCTACGGCGAGTCCGCCGACGCCGATGTCCGCATCCTCAAGGTCAACCCCCGCGGCCTGACCAGCGACGTCACCGTCTCCCTCACCAGCGGCAAGATCCTCACCTTCACCGTCTCCGTCCCGGGCCGGCACTACGCCCACAATGCCGTCGCCGCCCTGGCCGCCGGCGTCGCCCTGGACCTGCCGCCGCACAACCTCGCCTCCGCGCTCGGCAAGTACACCGGCGTCAAGCGCCGCCTCCAGCTCAAGGGCGAGGCGGCCGGTGTGCAGGTCATCGACTCCTACGCCCACCACCCCACGGAGATGTCCGCCGACCTGGAAGCCATCCGCGGCGCCGCCGAAGGCTCTCGCGTACTGGTCGTCTTCCAGCCGCACCTCTTCTCCCGCACCCAGGAGCTGGGCACGGAAATGGGCCGGGCGCTCGCCCTCGCCGACGCCTCCGTCGTCCTGGACATCTACCCGGCCCGTGAGGACCCGATCCCGGGCGTCACCAGCGCCCTGATCATCGACGCCGCGCGCGCCGCGGGCGCCGATGTCACCGCCGAGAGCGACCAGGCCGCCGTCCCGGACGTCATCGCCGGAATGACCAAGCCCGGTGACCTTGTTCTCACCATGGGCGCGGGCGATGTGACCGACCTCGGCCCCGCCATCCTGTCCCGCCTGGGCAGCTGAGCTGAGGAGGCACCGCAGATGCCGTACGAGATCGACAAGCCCGACGACCAGTGGCGCGCAGAGCTGACCCCCGCCGAGTACCAAGTACTCCGCCAAGCCGGCACCGAGCCCGCCTTCGTCGGCGAATACACCGACACCAAGACCGCGGGCGTCTACTCCTGCCGCGCGTGCGGTGCCGAACTCTTCCGCTCCGACACCAAATTCGAGAGCCACTGCGGCTGGCCGTCCTTCTACGACCCCAAGAACTCCGACGCCGTCGAACTCCTGGAGGACCGCACCCACGGCATGGTCCGCACCGAAGTCCGCTGCGCCCGCTGCGGCTCCCACCTCGGCCATGTCTTCGAGGGCGAGGGCTACCCGACCCCTACGGATCAGCGGTACTGCATCAACTCGATCTCGCTGCGATTGGCTCCGGACGAGGCGTGAGCGGCGGGAGGGTGGCGTCCTGCGAATCCGGTGACTCGCGAACTCGTCGAGTTCCGCTTCAACGTCCAGCGCGTTCCTTGGCAGCGGCGTAGCGATCTGGCAAACGTGCGGTCAAGCGGGGTCGACCCCACGCCGGGTCGCCCCCGTCGCCGTTCCCGTCACTGGATCCGTGCTGGCAGGAGCCGCAAACAAGGGCTGGTCGTGCCGGACATGCGAGTGCCGCGGTCTTACTGGGGCCCGCCAAACGCTGTCGGTTGAAGTGCGCGAAGCCAGCCGGCTCACCCTCGACGTGTACCCCACCGATCAGAGTCGCCGCCGCAGAGCCCCCCGCCGACGGGCACTGCTGCCGGGGGTGCGCAGTTCGAACCACACGGTCTTCCCCGCGGCGGTGTGCCGTGCGCCCCAGCGGGTCGAGAGCTGGTCCACCAGGTGCAGCCCTCGGCCGTGGTCCTCGTCGGCGCGGGCGGGTGGACGGTCAGCGGGCGGCGCGGCGGGGCAGCCGTCGGCGATGTCGCAGCGCAGCGTCCGGTCAACGGGGGAGTGGGACATCCGCAGATGGAGGGGGCCCCAGGCGTGCTGGAGCGCGTTGGTGACCAGTTCGCTCACCAGGAGTTCGGCGATCTCGACATGCTCGGGCAGCCCCCATCGGGCCAGCTCGGTCCGGATGATCCGCCGGGCCTGGGACACGGCGCGCACATGCGATTCGAGCGGCAGCGAGACCACTTTGCCGCGTGTCCTCCTCAGGTACCGGGCCAGCTGAGCGACCCGCGCGGCGGAGGTCGCCGCCAGCCGCCCCAACAGACGGCACAGCGGGAGCAGTACGCCCTCACGTAGGGCGACACAGCGGGTGCGAATGACGGTACTCATGGCGATGCGGTGCGGCCGAGCGGAATCCACCGCAGCGGGAGGCTGGAATGGCAGGGGTGAGGGCCGCCATACGGGAGCCCTCGCGTGAGGCCCGGACCAGGAGAAGCCGTACGGCGTCAGGTCTGAGCCCGCCGTGGGTTGCCGGGCCGTGCCCGGGGACGATTCCGGTTCCGGGAACATCTTTCCGCCCTCGCTTTTCTCTCCGGGACCGTGGGCGGCTGGTGGAGTCAGGAGGCCACGCGGGCTCCGGTGGGGCACCCGGGAGGGCTGTGGTGTGCGAACAACGACCCGGGTCATCACGTCCACCCCACCTCTTTCCGTGCCGTCGGCTGTGCCGGGGAGCTGACGTATGCCTTCACCGTGCACCCGGCGCCCCGTGGCAGTCGTTAGGGGAACCCCCTAGTACGACCCCTAATCGGGGCGCCGGCTGCGGGGCGGTGGTGGAGGAGGCGGGGAGACGCGGGCCGCTCCCGGGCGTCGTGCGCCTACCGCTCCGACGTCACGGCCGCGAGTTGCTGAAGCTGTCGTGCCAGACGGCCGACCGAGTCGGTTTGCCCGGCGACCTGGTCCAGGGCCCCCGCCGGGAGCGCACCGCCGGCCATGGCCTGCACGGCCTCGGTGAGCTCGGCGAGCGCCTTTTCCACCTGCTGGAGCCGGATCTTCAGCAGGATGTTGTCGACCCTGGAGGTCAGCAGGAGGTGGTCCAGGGGCTTTGGCAGATAGTCCTCGGCGCCCATTTCGAGGCAGCGGATGACACTGTCCAGCTCGCCGACGGCCGACATCATGATCACGGGCGTGCGGCTGAGCTGCTGATCGTGCTTCATCAGATCGAGCGTCGCGTAGCCGTCCATCCCCGGCATGAGGATGTCGAGCAGCACCACATCGAAGTCGCTCTCCCGCAGCATCTGGAGAGCCTCGAGCCCGTTCTCGGATGTCGCGGTCTCAAGCCCGGCCATTTCCAGGCGGTAGGTGAGCATCATGCGGTTCGTGCGATCGTCGTCCACGACCAAGATGCGCCCTTTCCTTTCGGTTCTGTCCGTCACGGCGTTGCTATCGGTCATGGCCAAGCTCCGCTCTCTGGGCGACCAGCCCGTCTCTCGCAGCGCGGTACTCCCCTTCGATGCGGGTCACCAGCGGTGCTGCTGCGCTGGGATCCCCGCTGGCGCCGATGTCCTCCGCGTCCTGGCACGGCCGGACGAGACGCGGGAATCCAAAGGTGTTCGCGTGGGACTTGAGTGTGTGGGCCGCTCTGCGGAATTCGCTTCCGTCCCCCTTGTCGAGGCTGCGGCGAAGGCTTTCGATCAGTTGGGGGGAGTCCTCCAGGAAGGCATCGATGAGCTGGCTGACGAATTCCTTGCCGAAGGAGCCGACCAGGCGCTCGAAGGTGGGTTTGTCGAGGACGGGCAGCGCCGACGCCTCGGTGCCGGCATCGGCGCCGGCCTCCGGCTCGGACTGCGCCGTCTCCGGGCCGGCTGCGGGCGGTACCGCTCCCGGCTCCCCTGCGGGCGTCGCTGTCTCCGGGCTCCGTGCAGGCTGCGGCGTCTTTGGACTGCGCGCGCGGGGACCGAGGGGCACACGGTCGAGTGCCTCGGCGAGATCGACGCCGCGCAGGGGCTTTCTGAGGTAGTCGTCCATCCCGGCGGCGAGGCAGGCGTCGCGGTCCTCGCTCATCGCATTGGCGGTGAGGGCGATGATGTACGGCCGTTCCGCGGCGGACAGGGACTGGTGGATCCGCCGGGAGGCGTCCAAGCCGTCCAACACCGGCATCTGTACGTCCATGAGGACCACGTCGTAGCGCGTGTGTTGCAGTGACTCCAGCGCTTCGGCTCCGTTGCCGACGGTATCCACCGAGTGACCGATCTTCCGGACCATCCGCACGATCAGCTGCTGGTTCACCAGGTTGTCCTCGGCCAGAAGGATGCGCAGGGGGGTGAGGCGGCTCTCCTTCACCTCCGGCCGCTGTGCCGTGCGGGACGATTCGACGGGCACCGTGACGCCGAGCAGCGTGCGGCAGAGGTCCGTGTAGAGTTCGGCCGCCCGGATGGGTTTGGTGTGGTATCCGGAGAACTCCGCCAGACTCTCTCGGGTCGCCATGGGGCGGCCAACAGAAGTCAGCAGGTACAACGGGAGTTCTGCCATGTTCCGGTAGCGGCGGATTTCTTCCGCGAGCATGACGCCGTCCATGTCCGGCATCTGCATATCCAGAATTCCGATATCGAACGGATCGCCTTGCCGGACCCATTCGAGAGCCTCCCGCGGGGATCCGGTGGCGCGTACCACCATCCCCCAGGCGCTCGCCTGGCGCGTGAGAATCATCCGGTTCGTGGATTTGTCGTCCACGACCAGCAGGTGTTTTCCTCGGAGCTCGATACGGGAGACCACCTGGCTGGAACGCATCGCTTCGGGAATTTCTCGCGTTTCCACCGTGAAGTGGAAGGTCGCCCCCACGCCCAGTTCGCTCTCGACCCACATCGTGCCTCCCATCAGCTCGGCCAGCCGCTTGCTGATGGCGAGTCCGAGTCCCGTCCCGCCGAAGCGCCGGGTGGTGGACGTGTCGAGCTGCTCGAAAGGCCGGAACAGCTGGTCCCGGCGGTCCGCGGCCATTCCGATTCCGGTGTCGCACACGGAGAAGTGGAGGCGCATGATGCCGTCCGTGTCCTCGGAAGCGGGTGGGTGGAGCGTTTCCGGCGGCTCCGGAAAAGAGCCCGATTTCGCTTCGGCCAATGCGACCCTGAGAACGACTTCGCCGGTTTCCGTAAATTTGACGGCGTTGTTGAGCAGATTGATGAGAATCTGGCGCAGCCGGTCGATATCTCCGATGATTTCTTCCGGCAATTCCGGATCGATGATGTACGCCAAGTCGAGGTCCGGCTTCTCCGCGGCCATCGGAGTGACGAAGTCGAAGGCTGATTCCACGCACTGTCGAAGCTGTAGCGGCTCAAGCCGGAGATCGAATTTTCCGGCCTCGAACTTGGAGAAGTCGAGGATGTCGTTGATGATGGTGAGCAGGCTGTTACCGCTGTTCTGGATGACATGAGCAAATTCGGCCTGCTCGGCGTTGAGCGGGGTGTCCAGCAGAATTTCGGTCATGCCGATCACCGCGTTCATCGGCGTGCGGATCTCATGGCTCATGGTCGCGAGGAACGCGCTCTTTGCCTGGGTGGCGACCTCTGCCGCCTCCTTGGACGCCTGGAGCTCCGCGGCAGCGCGGGACCGTTCCAGTACCCGTCCGAGCTGGGTGCTGACGTTGAGCATCAGCCGCAGCAAGGCGTCGTTCGGCTCCATGGCCTCCGGGGTCAGGAAGTCGAGGACCGCCGCGACGTCCTTCCCGATGACGACCGGGACGGCGATCCTGCCTCTCACCCCGGCACTCTCGGCGACGCCGAGCGGCGTCGGGCGAGGCCCGGCGGACCCCGCCGTGATGTCACGTATCCAGGCGGGGCGGCCGGTGGCGCGCACCGTGGCGGGCAGGCCCTTCGGCTCGTACAGTCCGGCTGCTGCGGCGATGTCGTGCAGCGGCACCCGCAGGTTCTGCTCCTCGACGTGCCGGATGGGCGACGTGGTGAACTCCGGATCCGGAGTGGGTCGGCCGGTGCGGGAGCCCGAGCCGGACGTGGACTCGACGAGGTGGACGTGGCCGACCGGCCACCCCATGTGCCGGCACACCAGGTCCAGGACCGTCTGCACCGCGTCCTCCCAGCTGTCCGCCTCGTTGGCGGCGGCAGCCACATGCTGGAGGAGGCTGAGCGACTCGGTCTTCTGGTTCAGCTCCGCGGTGCGCTGGCGGACCTCCTCCTCGACGGCGGAGTAGCTCTCCTGGAGCCTCCCGGCCATGACGTTGAAGGCGGTGGCCATCGTGCCGACCTCATCGCGGCTCCGTACCGTCGCGCGGCGCGTGAGGTCGCCCGCGGCCAGAGCCTGCGCGGCGTGCGCCACGGCCGCCACATTGCCGGTGATGCGTCGGGAGAGCAGCGCGGCCACCACGGTGATCACGGCGAGGACTGCGGCGATGCCGGCCAGAACCCGCAGGTTGCGGTCGTGGAGGTTGTCCAGGCGGGCGTTCAGCATGTGGTCTTCCTGGTCGAACAGGGCTTTCCACAGGTGCGAGTTCGCCCGGATGGCGCCGGCGGCCTGGGCCTGCCAGGCGGCCCGCGGGAGCGCACTCCGGTCGCTGGTCGTGAACTGCCGGTTCGCGGTGCCGGTCACCTTGCGGACCGACGAGGTGGCCTTGGCCAGCAGGGGCTGGATCGCGGGGCGGAGCCCGGTGTGGGAGGTGGCCCCGAACGCCCGGTTCAGATCGCTGTTGAGCTGGAGGAGGTTCTGGTTGAGCACCGTGGTGTCGTAGGCGATGCGTACCCGGTTGCCGGTGGACCGGTCGCCCTGGGCCAGTATCGAGTCCCCCCTCTCCGCCATCTGGTAGAGCTGGTTCATCATCTGCGGTTCGCGGAGCAGCAGCCCGGCCATCGTGTAGTACGTGTCGAGGTCGGGGTCGAGAATCAGCTTCGAGGTGTCGCCGACGTAGGAACCCAGCGCCAGCAGGTTCCCGATGAGCCGGGTGTACCGCGGCACGTCGGCGCGGACGTAGGACGGAGCAGACGCCAGCCGCGCCCAGTCGTGGCGCAGAGCCGCGGGCGCCAGCCGGCTCTTCCCCTTGGCGGAGAGGTCGGGGACGGTCGTGCGCAGCGGCTTCCGCAGCCGCCGGTCGACCTGCATGAGCGCCGTGAAGTCCGCGCTGACGGCACGGTCGGCTGCCGCGATGCGGCTCCTTGGTACGGACTCTCCGGTGATCTCGCGGTGCAGCAGCGCACGGCGGTCGGAGACGTCCTGCACCAATGCGCTCAAGGGACGCAGGTACTGGACGCCGCCCAGCTCGGTCCGAGCAAAGTCGATCTTGCTGTTCTGCTGGTCGACCAGGGAGAACGTGGCCACCCCGAGGGGGATCATGAGGGCGATGCAGAGGGCCAGCAACTTGTGCCAGATGCGGGGCGCGAAGCGCATTCTGCGGCTGCTGCGGGCTCCGCCCTGCGGTCCGTCCGGGGCCGGGGGTGGCTTCGCATCGGGCACGGCGGACATGAGTCACTCCGGTTCGTCCGCTGCGTGGGTCTGCTCCGACAGCGCGCCGAGCTGGCGTCGGCTGGTGACGCCGAGCTTCCGGTAGACGCTGGACAGGTGGACCTCCACGGTCTTGGCCGTGACGAACAGCTGCTGCGCGATCTCCCGGTTGGTGTGCCCGGCGACAGCGAGGTCGTAGACCCGTTGCTCACTCGGTGTCAGCGACTGCAGACCGGTGACCGCGTGGCGCCGCGGGCGAATGCCGGCCACATGCAGCTCGTCCAGGATCTGCTGGACGAGGGGCGCCGCGCTACGGGCCTCGGCGATGTCCAGGGCGTCGCTGAGCAAGGTCCGCACCTGGCTCCGTACGCCGTGCCGGCGCAGCGCCGCCCCGTAGTCCGCCAGCGCCTTGGCGTACTCCAGGCGGGCCGGGGAGCCCTCCAGCCGGGTGACGGCCTGGCGCAGTAGACCGACGCCCGCGTCGCCCTCGCTCAGCGTGCCGGCGATGCGCAGCGCGCGGCCGAGGGCCCGGGGCGCGCTCCAGTAGCGGGCCAGTCTGAGCTCGGCGTCGGCCATGGTCCTGGCCTCCTCGTCCCGGCCGAGCAGATGCAGGCACAGGGCGGCCTCCGACCGCCAGGGGACGATGGCGGGGTTGTCCCCGCCGGCCGCGCTGAACGACGCGCCCGCGGCCAGCGCGGTGTTGAGGGCCTCCGTCGTGCGGCCCTGGAGGCGCAGGAGGTGGGAGCGGCTGTACAGCACGTAGTACATCAGCCCGGTGAGCGGCGCGGGATCGGGAACTCCGGTCCACTCCAGTGTGGCCTGCGCCCGCGACAGCGCACCCTGCTCGATCTGCACCTCGGCCTGGACGGGGCCGAGGACCAGCCGGCGCAGATCCAGCGAGGACGCGTCGACGGTGTGCATCGCGTCCGAGGCGTCCGCGGCGGCCTCGTCGAGATTGCCCTGGTACAGCCACGCCATCGCGCGGTAGACGAGAGCCCCGGTCAGGTCGTTGACCGACCCCTGCCGGTGCGCCTGCTCGACCGCGGCGTCCAGACTGCCCAGGACCTCCCTGCGGTCGGCGCTGATCAGGGCCAGCCAGCCGAAGGACAGCGACATCTGTCCGTCGGACGGCCCGGCCGGCGCGTCGTGGAGCGCGCGCTGCGCCCGGACGACCGCCCGCGGGTCGCCGATGACCGCGTCGTGCCCGGCGATGACGCAGTCCAGGTACCGGCCGCCCATGCTCTCGCTCGGTTTGGGGGAGCGCAGTGCCGCAACGCGGCCGAGGATGTCCTTACGCAGATCCGGCCGGCCGGGTTCGTAGAGCGGGATCGAAAGGATGCAGGCGTTCAGCTGGTACAGCAGTTCGGTGTCCTGCGGTGTCGTATCGGCCAGGGCCTGTTGCCAGATCGCCAGGGCTTCTTCGGCGCGCCGCAGCGCGAGCAGCGCGTCGCCGAGGGACAGTGCGATTTCGACGCGCTGCCGGGACGGCCCGGCCAGCTCGTGTGCCTCCGTGAGATACGGAACGGCTGCCGCGCTGTCCACCCGCCGCATGGCGCTGCCGAGGGCGAAGAGGAGGTCGAGCCGGTCACCGGTCGCCGGGGGCTCGGCCAGGGCGCGGCGCAGATACTTCGCCGCGGTCTCCGGGGAGCCGCGGGCCAGGGCGCTCCGCGCCGCCGACCACAGCAGGGTCACGGTCTCGGCGTCCCCGGAGGGCAGGGTGCGCAGCAGGTGCAGGGCGACCTTCTCGATCTCGGCCTTGGAGTCCCGGAGCAGGTGCGCGGCGGTCCGGTGTGCGCGGTGGCAATCGGCCGGTGTGATCTCCTCGTACACGGCGGCACGCACGAGCGGATGGACAAACCCCCACCGGGGGTTCATTACGTCCGACGGTACGGCGGTGTGGAGGATCTGGGCGTGTTCGAGGCTCTTCGCCGCCTGAAGTGCCTCGTCCCGGTCAAGCCCCGCCAGCTCCGCCGCATGACTGAGATCCGCGCCGTCCCCGAGCACCGCGATGGCGCAGGTCAGTGGCCCACAGCTGTGGGGGAGACGCCGCATCCACATCGCCACCCGCCGGGCGATCGCGCGCGGGCCCAGGGCGTAGACCTGCGGGATGTGCGCGGCGGTGGGTTCGACGTGCTCGGCGGCGAGTGCCTCGGTGAGCTCCTTGAGCAGGAGGGGATTCCCGCCGGTCGCGGACCAGCAGGCGGAGAGGAAGTCGTCGTCCTCCGGTTCGGGTGACCCGGATTTCGCGAATTCACTGATGACGAGCGAGGCCGATGCCTCGGCACTCAACCTGGACGGAGAAACGAGCACCGAGGGCGCTGCGGTGACAATCTGGTCGAGTGTATGCGACTGGGAATTTGTTTCAAATGGCCTGAGGGTTCCCACCACACAGGCCGGGATATCCTCAAGGCGCGGCATAAGATAATTAAGAAACTTCAGCGAATCGCTGTCCGCCCAGTGCAGATCGTCGACCGCAATCATGAGGGG
Source organism: Streptomyces inhibens (assembly GCF_003389455.1). Taxonomy (GTDB): domain Bacteria; phylum Actinomycetota; class Actinomycetes; order Streptomycetales; family Streptomycetaceae; genus Streptomyces; species Streptomyces inhibens. The sequence continues at coordinate 19,690 of NZ_QUAC01000057.1, forward strand.
CTGCTCATCGCAGATATCTGCGGTCAGCCAGTACAACCCATGAAGCATGGAGAAATCCCCGCCGGGGGAGCGTTCGGGAACCACTCTCTTCAGTACGATCGCGGCCTGACCTGCGGTGCCAGACAGGATACGCTGCCGATTTTCCACCGTCATCCGTGCAAGGAGCGGTTCGAAGAGCTGCCGCACCACTCCGAAGGGGAAGTCGCTCTCGAATTCCGATCCTCGCGCGCCGGCCACCTGAAAACCGGCGGAAACAGCGATCCGCTTGGCTTCGGACAGCAGACTGGTTTTTCCGATTCCGGGCGCACCCTCGATCATCACGGCTTCTCCATGGCCGCCACGGGTCGCATCCATCGCCGCCCGCAAGACCTTGAGCTCGCCGCTTCGCTCGTACAGTCCAGCCATATTCGGCATACATTCCAGTATGCGCGACAGGGCCATGGGGATGCCCGTTCCGGAGTGCCCGTGGACCCGGTGCAGCCAGGGATTCAACGGGCCGTGCTCCTCCCGGGCGAACCGGCCGCGGCGCTCATTCGCCGGGCGGTCGACCGCCCGGCCGCGCAGCTCAAGCAGCTGGAGGATCTGCGCTGCGCCCCTGACGAGTCGACCGTGTCGGAACCCCCGTTCGGGGCCTGCGCGCCGGATCTCGGCATCCGCGTCTCCCGCGCGCCACCAGTGGGCGAGCGACCCGGCCGCGGACGTGTAGCGCCGACTGCGCGTGGAACAGTGCATCTGCGCGGTGTCCAGGTGCTGCCCGCTGCCGGGCCCGTGCAGCGCGCCCAAGGGATGTTTTACCGGTCCGCAACGGTCACTCGTGCGCCCAGCTTGCGGCCGGGTTCGGCATCGGAACGACCACTGCCTTCCGGTACATCACCGAGGCGGTTGACTGTGCTGGGCCAACGGCGGTTCCCACAAGGCCGACAGCTTCGACTACGCCTTGCCTTTGGTACCTGCAGCTGACAGTGATCAGCGCAAGTGGCAGTAGTGCGGGAAGCGCGACGTGCTCTTCTACACAGGCGACGTCCACGGCGGACGGGGCCGCAGATCGAGGGCGTGCTCTTCTCGCCGACGGTTGAACGTGGGTTCTGGAGCGCTTGCGGGCCCGGGCCGGTGACGACGTCGGATTTCAGTGTGTGCAGGGCCGCGATCGGTCCGGGGAAGTACGCGGTGACGTCGGCTAAGGGGCCGGTGTCGGTCACCGACCAGACGCCGGTAGCTGAGGTCGCCCTTCATGACGGTCAGCGTGGCCGTCGCGTAATCCTCGCGGAGGCCGTCGGGCCCCCAGTGGGCAGACCATCCGTGCCCGGCGCGCAGCGCGCGGTACGGATCGCAGCGATGCGGACTTTCCCTTGGTCCGCCGGATCGGGGTGAGTGCCAGTCATAAGCTGGCTACCGTAACGGGCAGGACCAGGGGCAGAGTGAAAGAGACCATGCGCAGCTTCACCGAGGCGAACCTCAAGACGTTGGCCGGTGTCCGTTCCTTCGAGCGCGGGTGCGGGTACGTGGATGCGGTGTCCGGGGTCGAGGTCGGCGATGGATGGATCAGCGCGAGCGTCCACGGCACGGAACGGTACGAAGTGCATCTGGCCCTGGACGGGCCCGGTGGGCTGTCCGGCGAGTGCGACTGCCCGTATGGACTTGAGGGCAACTTCTGCAAGCACCTGGTCGCCCTCGGCCTGACGGTGCTCGCCCGGCCGGAGAGCCTGCCGCGGCAGCGGAAGGCGGCTCGGGACCGGGCGCAAGACCTCGACGGGTGGCTGTCCGCCCGGTCCAAGGACGAGTTGCTTGCGCTGGTTCGGGAACTGATCGGCGAGGACCGGCAGTTGCGGCGTCGCTTGGAGCTGCGAGCCGCGAGCGTCCGTGGGGATCTCGCCGCGGTCCGGGCCCGTATCCGTGAACTGCTCGACATCGGCCCGTTCGCACAGTATGGGTACGTCGAGTACGCCGATGCCCGCGCCTACGCGGACCAGGCCGGGCAGGCGGTGTCCGCGATCGGCGCGCTCACCGGCTCCGGACGGGCGGCCGACGCGATCGTCCTGGCGCGGGAGGCGATGAAGATGCTGGCCCAGGCGGTGGAGAGCGTCGACGACTCCGACGGATGGCTCGGACAGGTGGGCGCCGGCCTCGCCGACGCCCACCTCGACGCGTGCCGTGCGGCGCGCCCCGACCAGGGGGAGCTCGCGCGGTGGCTGGTCGGCCATGCGCTCGGTGAGTTGGACGACGGCCTCACCGACATCGATCCGCTCGACTACGAGGACGTTCTCGGCGAAGAGGGGATGGCCGCCCTGCGGAAGCTGGCGGTCGAGGCGTGGCAGGGCAACCGCCGCGGCTGGGCGGAGAAGTACCTGATGGAGCGTCTGGCCAAGGCGGGCGGCGACGTCGACGCGGTGATCGCCGTGCATGCGGCCGACCTCTCACCGAACGGCCACACGCACCTGGTCATCGCCCGCGAGCTGGACACCGCCCGGCGCCCCGACGAGGCCCTGCGCTGGGCGGAACGCGGCGTCCAAGAGGCCCGGGACCTCGCCGCCGTCGACACCGCCCTCGTCGACCACCTCTGCGACCGCTACGCGCAGGCGGACCGGCTCGCGGACGCCGTCGCCCTGCGCCGCGACCACTTCGGGGCCCGCCGCACCCTGCTCACGTACCAGCAGCTGCGTGCCGCTGCCCGGGCCGCGGACTGCTGGCCCGCCGAGCGCGAGGGCGCGCTGGCCCTGCTGCGCGCCGACGCGGGGCGGCGGCAACAGGGCTGGTACGGCGGCCCCGTCCTGGTCGACGCCCTGCTCGACGACAAGGACGCCGACGCCGCCTGGCAGGCCGCCATCGAGACCGGCGCCCATGACCGGCAGTGGCTCACCCTCGCCGACCAGGCCCGTGCCACCCGCCCCGCCGACGCGCTCGGCGTCTACCTGCGCCTGGCGGAGCCACTGACCAAGCAGACCGGCAACGCGGTCTACGAGCAGTTCGTCAGCCTGCTGCTGAGCATCCGGGACTGCCACCGCCGCCTGGGATCGCCCGAGGAGTTCACCGAGTACATCACCGCCCTGCGTACCGCCCAGAAACGCAAGCGGAACCTGATGCGCTTGATGGACGAGCACCGTCTGTGAGCCGGGCGACGCCTCGCAGGTCCATCTGCCCCGCACGCCTCTGCCGCCAGGCGTCGCTCCGTGAGCTGTACGACGGCGGCGATCGCCGACTACTGGATACGTGCTGGATCGGACGCTGCGACGGGACGTTCCCGCAGGTCATTGCGGAGTCGCCGACATTCCGCTTCAACGTGTAGTGGGCGCTGCACCACCACGTCGCTGATCTGGCAAATGCGCAGATCAGAAGGGGTCCGACTCCTCAGGGTCGGGCTCCTGTTTTTCCCGTGCCGGGATGGCGCTGGGAAAACTGACAGGGCTTCGCCGGCCCACCCGAGGACGCCCTCGACTGCGCCAGCAGCTCCACCTGGGCCGTGCTGGGGCAGCCACACCCGGGCGCTCACGAGGATTCCGGAGGGCGTCGACAACGATCGGGCAGCTCAGGAGAGTTCGTGCCGAGTGCCGTCGGCGACGGCGTGGAGCTTGTCCGGGTTGGCCACGTTGTGGATGGTCGAGATGCGGCCTTCCGGGTCGAAGTCGAAGGTCAGCGTGGCGAGCACGCGGTCCGGGCCGCGGAAGACCACGCCCGGGCCGCCGTTGATCCAGGTGAGCTCTGCCCGCATCTGCCCGGGCTCGATGCCCTGGTAGGTCACGGTGCCCAGCGCGGCGAACCAACGGGCCACGGTCTCCAGGCCGACGACCGGCTTGAGGGCCTGGCGGACCTTGCCGCCGCCATCGGTCCACAGCGTCACGTCCGGGGAGAGCAGCTCCATGAGGGTGTTGATGTCGCCGCCCGACGTCGCCACGAAAAAGCGCTCGGTGACGTCGCGTTGGCGGGCGCGGTCCGCGGTGAAACGGGGCCGGCGGGCCTGGACGTGCTCGCGGGCGCGGTGCGCGGCCTGCCGGACCGCCGTCTCCGAGCGTTCCACCGCCTCCGCGATCTCCGCGTAGCTGAAGGCGAAGACCTCCTTCAGCACGAAGACCGCGCGCTCCAGGGGGCTCAGCGTCTCCAGGACGACCAACAGGGCCATGGAGACCGAGTCCGCCATGGCGACGCCGTCGGCGGTGTCCGGGCCGGTGAGGATCGGCTCGGGGAGCCATGGCCCGACGTAGGTCTCGCGCTGGTGGCGGGTCGAACGAAGCCGCTCCACCGCCAGGTTGGAGACGATCCGGGTCAGATAGGCCTTGGGGTCGGCGACCTGGGAACGGTCGGCCGCCGACCACTTGAGCCAGGCGTCCTGGACCACGTCCTCGGCGTCGGCGGCGCTGCCGAGGAGGCGGTAGGCGACGGAGAAGAGCAGGTTGCGGTACTGCTGGAAGGCGAGCTGGTCGGGGCCGACCTGCTGCGGCTGAGTCACTTGGCGCTCCGGATCCGTGTGTAGCGGCCGCCGTGCGGCCAGAACGCGCCCGAGACGGGCATCTTCTTCATGCGGGCGAAGGTCGGCCACGGCGCGGCGGTGACCGTCTCCTTGTACTTCGCGGCCCGCTTGCCGGTCAGCACGAGCCGGCGCGGGCTGTCGTCGGGGTGGGTGAACTGCACGACGGCGTCGTTCCGGCCCAGGCTGACGGGTGTGTGGTAGTAGCCGAAGCGGAAGGGCTTGGGCTCCTTGCCGGCCAGTACCCGCAGGATCGAGAGGGCCGCGTGCACGCCGGTGGGCATGCCGCCCTGGCAGGTCCCGTGCATCACGCCGTAGCCCTGACGGATCGCCGCCGCGTCGCCCACGGCGTAGACATCCGGGTGGGAGACCGAGCGCAGCGCACTGTCGGTGACCACACGGCCGCGCTCGTCGACGGTCAGGCCCGCGGTGGCAGCCAGCGGCGAGACGCGGGTGCCGCTGGTCCACAACACGGCGGCCGCCGGGATGCTGGAGCCGTCCGCGAGCTCGACGCTGTCCGGCAGCACCTTGGCCACCTCGACGCCGCTGCGCACCCGCACGCCGACCCGGGCGAGCGCCGCGTCCAGGTATGCCTTGGCCTTCGGGTGCATGCTCGCGCCCGGCTCCTGCCGGCCCAGCAGCACCACCTGGAGCTCCGGGTGCCGCTCGGCGATCTCCGCGGCGGCCTCGACGCCGGTGAGGCCGCTGCCGCCGACCACGACGGTCCCGCCGTCGAGCCGGGTCAGCCGGTCGGCGAGGAGGGCGGCGTCCTCCGGGCTGTTGAAGGTGTAAGCGTGGTCGTCCACGCCGGGGACGGCGACGGTGTCCGCGATGCTGCCCAGGCCGTAGACCAGGGTGTCGTAGCGCAGGACCCGGTCGTCGTCGATCCGGACGGTCTTCGCCTCGGCGTCCACGGCTGTGACCCAGCCGCGGACGAAGGCGGCGCCGGTGCCGTCCAGCAGCTCCGGGATGTTCATCTCGGCCGTCTCCTGGCCGGTGGCGGTCATGTGCAGGCGGAGCCGCTCGGTGAAGTTGTCGTAGGGGTTGACCAGCGTCACTCGCAGGTTCCCATGCTTCCTGGTGCGGGCCGCGAGCTGGATCGTGGCGGAGAGCCCGGCGTAGCCGGCACCCAGGACCAGGACCTCGTGCTGCTGCGCTGCTGTCGCGTTCATCACTCTGTTACCGCTTTCGTGTTGGTCGTTCCCGCTGTGCGGACGACCACCAGACGCAAGCTGCCCTTCCGTTCGTGACATGGGGCTGATATGACCCGCGTCACATCGCGAAGAGAGAGCGGGCGGGCGCGGCATCAGCACCCCGAGCACCGCGACGCGCAGCATTCAATCATGATCGACTGGCTCTGCACGGGAACTGACGGAACAACAGGATCCGCAGGTCAGCGGCAGGGCTTGGTGCTTCCACGCCGCCCGCGAGCACGACCGCCTCTACACCACCCCCGACCAGCGGAACTATGCCCTCACCACTTGATCGCGAGCTTCACCCGAAACGAACCGGACCCAGATCACCGATCCTCATCACCTCGACACCTGAGCGGCGGCGCCCACGACCGGCTCCGGAGTCAACCCCCGAAGGACTTCCGGAGCCGACCACTTAGCTTCGCGAACTGCTCGTGATCGGTGCTGAGCGTAATCAGACAGGGCGAGACTTCCTGCCCGGTCGCGCGGTCGACAGTCGTGACGTGTCCGTTGAGTACGACGTTGTCGACGGCCGGGATGATGTCCTCGCTGGGCAGCTGGACCTCGACGAGGGTGCTGCCGTCGGCGGGGCGGAAGGCCACCCGGTGCCGTGACGGGAAGCCCTGCGGGTACTTGGAGGCGTCCGGTGTCTGGCCGAGGAACCATTCGACGCTCGCGGGCTCGCCGGCCCGGTAGGTGGCGCGCCGCTGGTCGAGAGCTTCGTTGAACTCGCGTACAGCGTGGGCCTCTCGCTCCTGTGCCGCTCGGTGCTCGGCCTTCTTCTGCGCCAGCTTCGCACGGTGTTCGGCCTCGGCTCGACTGTGGCGGTCCTCGGTCTCGCGGAACCGCTCCTGCGCCTGGGCAAGCTGTTGCTCATAACGGCGTCGGCCGCCGAAGAGGGAGGACAAGGCACTGGGCTCGGGCGGTGCAAAGTCCTCCCAGCGGGGAGCGGGGAGCGGGGCCTGGGCCGGGCCAGTAGCTGCCGTCGAGCCGCTGGGGGCGGTGAACACGCTGCAGGCTGTCGAACGAAACGAGTGGGTCGGGCACTACGGCATTGCGGAGCAGCTGCCGGAGCTGGTCGACCTCGTGCTCGACTCCGGTTGTGCGGTCGGCTGCGAGTTGCGTCTGATGGGCAACGTACGTCTGTTGCCGCTCGCGATCCTGGCGCTCGCCTCCGCCCCGCTCGGCCTGGCCGCCGACCCCGCGCCCGTGCCGACACCGCGGCGGTCTTCGTGGGTCCGCGTCAACGAGCCGGAAGGCAGGGCGTGGCCGGCGCCGCCGCGGGCGGAGGACCGGTTGCCGTTCACCGTTGCGGCGCCCGACCCGAACCGGCTGGAGCTGCAATCGGTGCTGATCACCGCCGGTGTGCCGCTCGTCCCCGGGGGCCGCGAGACGGTCCGGCGCATCGCCGAACTACGCACCCCGGTCGTCGACGCGGTCGTGGGCCGGCTCGGCGGGCGCCGCTGAGGTGAGAGGCGCCGGGATCGGTGTGAGACTGGGTGCGGAAGGGGTGATCCCCGTGCCGGACCCATCGCAGGCGCGCGCCGATCCCGGCGCCGCCGTCGACGAGAGTCTGCTGGAAGAGCTGATCACCGAGGCGCAGATCGTCCTCCCGGTGGATTTGTCCGCACTGGCGAACCGGTGCGCCTCGGCCCTCGGCCTGAAATCGGCGCTGATCTACCTCGTCGACCTGCAGCAATGGCTGCTCGTCCCGCTCGACGAGTCCCTGGAACCGCTGCCGGTGGACGCCTCGCAGGCCGGCTGGGCGTACCGCACGGTCTCCCCGCGGGTGACGGACGACGGCGACGGCGTGGTCGTCTGGGTGCCGCTGGTCGACGGTGCGGAGCGGCTGGGGGTGCTGGCGGTGCGGACCGCCACACTGGACGGGCCGCGGATGCGGCGCAGCCGGATGCTGGCCGATCTGCTCGCGATGGTCGTCACCTCGAAGCGCGCCTACAGCGACTGGATCGCCGCTCGCACCCGCACCGCGACGATGCGGCTGCCCGCCGAGATGGTGCGGGCCTTCCTGCCGCCCCGCACCATCGGCAGCAAGCAGTGCGTCTCGACCGCGGTGCTGGAGCCGGCGTACGACGTCGGCGGCGACGCCTTCGACCACGCGGTGGTCAAGCAGGTGCTGCACACCATGATCCTCGACGGCATGGGCCACGATCTGGCCTCCGGTCTGACCACCTCGGTGGCCATGGCCGGCGCGCGGAACGCCCGTCGCAGCGGCGCCGACCTGCCCGACCTCGTCGGCTCCGTCGACCGCGCGCTCGCCCAGTGGCTGCCCGACCACTTCTGCACCGGTGTGGTGTGCCGGCTCGACGCCGACACCGGGGAGTTGCACTGGATCAACTGCGGTCACCCGCCACCGCTGCTGATCCGTGCCGAGCGGGTGCTCGACGGGGCGCTGGACAGCCCCCCGCAGCCGCCGATCGGCCTGTACCTCGAACTCGCCCCGGCCGCCCTGCAGGTCCACGAGACCAGACTCGAACCGGGCGACCGCGTCCTGCTCTACACCGACGGTGTGGTCGACGCACGCGACGCGAATGGCGTTGAGTTCGGCCTCGACCGGTTCACGGACTTCATCATCCGCGCCTCCGCCGCCGGCCAGCGCCCGGCCGAGGTGCTGCGGCTGCTCATCCACGCCATCCTCGACTACCAGAACAACGACCTGCGGGACGACGCCACCATCCTGCTCTTCGAATGGCACCCGCAGCACCCGTGAAGGGGGATTGCGCTCCGCGCCGTCCTGACAGACCGTGAGCCCCCTCCGTGATGCGCTGGACACGGCCACCGACGGGATAGACGCCTGATGCCCCACACACCGCACACCCGCCGCAGACGGAAGTGAGGAGAAGCGGACAGCGCGGTGATCCCGTCTACCAACACGCAGGTGCTACCACTTCTCGGCAGCCCCCCGCCAAGCGCACGCCCCGGCCTCTCCAGCCGATGCAGGTTCCCGAGCCGAATACCCGCCGGAAGGTGCACGGGAGAAGTGTGAATCCGCGAAGTATGACGGCTGGCCGCCCTTCTACGACCCCAAGGACTCCGACGCCGTCGAACTCCTGGAGGACCGCACCCACGGCATGGTCCGCACCGAAGTCCGCTGCGCCCGCTGCGGCTCCCACCTCGGCCATGTCTTCGAGGGCGAGGGCTACCCGACTCCTACGGATCAGCGGTACTGCATCAACTCGATCTCGCTGCGATTGGCTCCGGACGAGGCGTGAGCGGCGGGGCTCAGGCCCTTGATGAATCCGCCGACGCTCGGAGGTGTCGGCGGTCACGCGAAGAGCGGGGATGCCGCCGGTCGGGATATGCGCATCGGCCGGGGCGGCAGCGGTGAGCAGTACGGGGGGTGGCGACGGCGGCCGTACGCCGGTGCCCTGCGCCCGTCGAGCGGGCTGCCGGGTACGGGCGCGAACCCCCGCCGTCCCTGGACGCGAACCCCCGCCGTCCCTGTGGCACTTCACCGCCCGCCTCATGCGCCTTCCTCATGGATTCGGACAACTTCCGGCCGGTGCGGCGAGCGCGTAAAGGAGGCTTCTCGCTCCGGCTGGCGGAAGAGAGCACTCCGGTAGATCGCCGAGCTGCGGGGTCTGGTATGTGCTCCTGATGGACGCTCGCGGTCTTTGGCGTGATTTCGTCGTCCTTTGCCCTGCCGCCATCCAGGCCTGCCACGGTTCTACTCACGAGTAGGCATGATGTTGATCATGACGAGGACCGCGGCTGCCGGAGCAGCCCTCCGTGGAACGCAGGTGTATGTGAACGGACACGCGCAGAGCCCGCTGACGGCGTATCAGCGGGATATCTGGGCCGCCGGTTCTCAGGCTCCAAAATCACCGCAGTTCAACTGCGTCCTCCACGAACGTCTGCGAGGCGGCGTCGACCACAACACGCTCGCCGAGTGCACCGAGCGCGCGCTGCACCGCCACGAGACCTTCCGGCTGCGGTTCGGCGAGAGGGCGGGGACGCCCTTCCAGTGGGTGGCGGGCGAGGGCATCCGGGTCAGCAGGGTCGACTTCGCTCAGGAGCCCGAACCGGACGTCGCGTGCGCCGAGTGGATGCGGCACTCGATGGCGACGGCACTGCCGCTCACGGACGGCGGCACCCTGGTCGAAGCCACGCTGCTCCTGGAGGGCCCGGACGTCACGCATCTGCACATCAAGGCGCACCACATCGTCGCCGACGGCTGGACCCTCAATCGGCTGAGCCACGAGATCCTTGAGGACTACGCGCGGGCCACAGGTGCCGGGCGGGAGCACACCGGCCGTTGCGAGCCGTCCTCCTACCTCGCGTTCGTCGAGGAGGAAGCCGCCTACCGCGCCGGCGCCGACGGTGACCGCGACCGTGCCTTCCACCGGGAAGCCCTCGCCGGCGTGGCGCCCGCGCTTTTCACGCGCACGACGGGCGGGAGCGGGCGCGGCCGCCACTCGTTCGTCGTCGAGGGCCCGCTCGCCGACCGGGTCCGCGCGGCAGGCTTCTCGCCGTTCGCGTACATCGCCGCCATGTTCGGTACCTGGCTGACGCGGCTGCACCGCAGCGAGGAGGTGGTCCTCGGCATCCCCTTCCTCAACCGGCCGGAGGATCACCACAAGGACGTCCTCGGCCAGTTCGCCAACACCCTTCCGCTGCGGGTCGCGGCACACGGCGGGCGGACGGTGCGGGAACTGGTCGCCGAGACCCAGGATGCGGCCCGTGCCCTCCGGCGCCACGAACGGCTCTCGCTGGGCGACGTCCTGTGCGAACTGCCCACGCCGGCCGAGGGCCCCCGCCGGCTCTTCGATGTGACGGTCTCCTACCTGCACTGGCCGCGGCCGGCACCGATACCGGGAGTCGAACGGCAGACGGCCATGATGGCCCCCTCGCACGAACAGGACGCCCTGGGCGTCATCGTGTGCGCCTTCGACGACACGGCCGACATCCACGTCGACCTGGACTACGCCCTCGACGTCTTCGACGAGGACCTGCCCATCGCATCGGTCGCCGGTCACCTCAGGACGCTGCTCGAACACGGCGTGGACATGCTGGACCGGCCCGCGTCGGCCGTCCCGATGCTGGAGCCCGCCGAACACGAGGACCTCACCGCGGTGCGCAGCCACGGTCCGAAGGTGCCCTATGCCGACGAGGCCACGCTCCACGGCCTGTTCGAGGAGCAGGTCGCCCGCCGCCCCGGGCAGACCGCCGTCGTCGGCGCCACGGGCGAGACCCTGACCTACGCCGAACTGGACGATCGGGCCAACCGGGTCGCCCGGGCCCTGCGCGACGAGGGCGTCGGCCCGGACGACCGGGTCGCGGTGATGATGGAGCGGGGGCCGCAGCTGCTGGTGGCGCTCCTCGGCACGCTGAAGGCCGGGGGTGCCTACGTACCGGTGGACCGCGGCTACCCGGCCGAACGCGTGCGGTTCCTGCTGGAGGACAGCCGCGCCAAGGTGGTGATCGTGGACGGCGACGGCCCCGCCGCCGGTCTGGCCGAAGGGGCGAAGGTGCGGCATGTCGAGGAGCTGTTGCACGGCAGCGGTGCCCCGCTCCCACCGCTCGCCGGCTCCCGCGATCTCGCCTACGTCATCTACACCTCCGGCTCGACCGGCCGGCCCAAGGGCGTGATGGTGGAGCACCACAGTGTGGTCAACCGCCTCGCGTGGATGCAGCGCCGCTATCCGCTCGGCGACGGCGACGTCCTGCTGCAGAAGACCCCGGTCTCCTTCGACGTCTCGGTGTGGGAGCTGTTCTGGTGGGCCGTCGAGGGCGCCGCGGTGGCCCTGTTGCCGCCCGGCGGCCAGCAGGATCCGCGGGAGATCCTGCGGACCATCCGGGAACAGCGGGTCAGCGTCGTGCACTTCGTGCCTTCGATGCTCGGCCCGTTCCTCGACCTGCTCCAGGCATTACCGGAGGCACGTGAGGGCTTACGCTCCTTGCGGTACGTCTTCTGCAGCGGCGAGGCCCTGCCGCCGGCGCGGGTCGAGCAGTTCAACGGCGTCTTCGGCGTATCCGGCGCGCAGTGCCCCGTACGGCTGGTGAACCTGTACGGACCGACCGAGGCCACGGTCGACGTCTCGTACTACGACTGCCCGGGCGATCCCGCCCGGAGCATCGCGCGGGTCCCGATCGGCCGGCCGATCGACAACACCCGGCTGTACGTGCTGGGCCCTGACGATCTGCCACAGCCGGTGGGCGTCGCCGGTGAGCTGTGCATCGGTGGAGCCGGTGTCGCCCGGGGCTATCTGGACCGCCCGGAACTGACCGCCGAGAAGTTCGTCCACGACCCGTTCGTACCGGGCGACCGCCTCTACCGCACCGGCGACCTCGCACGATGGCTGGCGGACGGCACCCTGGAGTACCTCGGGCGAATCGACGGCCAGGTCAAGATCCGGGGCAACCGCGTGGAGCCGGACGAGGTGGCGGGCGCCCTGCGCTCGGTCCCCGGCGTCCGCGACGCCATCGTCGTGGACCACACCACCGCCGCTCGCGGCACCCACCTCGCCGGTTACTACGTCGCCGACGCCGCCATCGACCCCGCACGGCTGCGCGAGCTGCTCGCCCGGACGCTGCCGGCGTTCATGGTCCCGGCCTCCTTCGTACGGATCGGCGCCATTCCGTTGACCCCCAACGGAAAGGCCGACCGCCGTGCGCTGCCCCCGCTCCAGGACACCATGGACACGGCCACCGGCGGGCAGCCGCGCAACCGCACCGAGGCCGCCCTGGCCGAGATCTGGGCCAGGGTGCTGGACCGGGAGACCGTCGGCGTCCACGACGACTACTTCACCCTCGGCGGCGACTCGATCCTCATGCTCAAGGTGCGCGCCGAGGCCGAGGCACGGGGCCTGCGCTTCTCCCTCACCGACCTCGTCCGCAACCCGACGGTGGCGGGGCTGGCCGCATGCGTCGAAAGCCTGACAGCGCCCGGGAGCGAGGGCGCCCCCGCCCCGTTCGCCCTCGTGTCCGGCACGGACCGGGCCCGTCTGGAAGGCGCCGAGGACGCCTGGCCGCTCACCCGGCTTCAGCTCGGCCTGCTCTACCACAGCCGCAGGCACGAGAACTCCGCCACGTACAAGGACGTCTTTCAGTACACCCTCGAACTCCCCTGGGACGAGGACGCGTTCCGCCGGTCGTTCGACGGGCTGGTGGCACGGCACCCGGCGCTGCGCTCCGCCTTCGACCTGGCGGGTTGCTCCGAGCCGTTGCAGATCGTCCGCCCGCAGGCGCCCGGTGGCCTGGACGTCGTCGATCTGCGCCCGCTCGACGGCGCCGCGGCCGACGCCGAGGTCCGCGCGCACATCGAGGAACGCCGCCGCCACGCCTACGCCTTCGAACGGGCGCCGCTGTACCTCTTCCGGGCACACGTCCGGCCCGATGCCGTCGACCTGGTCCTCAGCTTCCACCACGCACTGCTCGACGGCGGCAGCGTGGCCAATCTCCTCCAGGAACTCCTCCAGGACTACGCGCACGGCCTGGGACTGGGCATCGGCCCCGTCGACGGCACGGCGTCGCCCTCGGCGGCGTCCTGCGTACAGGAGGAGCTGGCCGCCCTGGGATCCGCGGAGGCGCGGCGGTACTGGAAGGAGAAGCTGGCCGGCTGCGAACCCCTGCAGATCGGAGCGCTCCGGCCGCATCTGCCCAGCACCGGCCGGGAGCCGGCCGCGCACCGCGTCGATCTGCCCGACGAACTGGTCGCACAGGTACGGCAGTTCGCCTCCGTACACAACCTGCCCATGAAGTCCGTGCTCTTCGCGGCGCACTGCCTGACGCTGGCGATGTTTTCTGGGTTTTCTGGGTTTGTCGGGTTTGCCGGCGCCCACGACGTGACCACCGGACTGGTCACCCACGGACGGCCCGAGCTCGCCCACGCGGAACGCACCGCCGGGCTCTTCCTGAACACCGTGCCCCTGCGTCTCGACGTCGCGCAGGCCGAATGGCTGGACGTGGCGCGCGAGGCCTTCCGGCAGGAACAGGAGGGCCACCCCCACCGCCGCTACCCGCTGAGCGCCATCCAGGAGGACCACGGCGGCCCCGTTCTGGACACCGCCTTCAACTATGTGCACTTCCACCAGCTGTCCGAGGTCCTCCGCCTGCCGGGCGTACGGCTGCGGGACTTCCGCACCTGGGAAGAGACCAGCTTCCGGCTCCTGGTGAACGCGGTCACAGAACCGGACGGCAGACGCGTGTGGCTGCGGATCGACTGCGACGGCGACGGATTCTCCGCCGACCAGGCCCGCCTTTTCGCCCACGGGTACCAAAAGATCCTGCGGAGAATGGTGGAGGACCCGCACGCGGAGCCCGACTTCGCCTTCCTCGCCGACCGGCCGGTCCTCGCCCGGGCCACGCACCGTCCCACCGTCGTCGAACGCTTCACGCGGCAGGCCGCCCGCACCCCGGACGCGACGGCCCTGGTGAGGGGAGAGGAGCGGTGGAGCTACGCACGGCTGGCCGAGGCGGCCGACCGGGTGGCCCGGCGGCTGTGCGCGCTCGGCGCCCCGCCCCGGGCCCGGATCGGGATCGCCATGGACCGCTCACCGCAGACGATCGCCGTGATCCTGGGCGTTCTGCGGGCCGGGTGCGCCGTGGTGCCGCTGGACGTCGGCTACCCCGCACAGCGGCTGGCCGCGATGCTGGAAGCGGCCCGGCCCTTCCGCGTCATCGCCCACGCTCCCCATGCCCACCTCGTCGGCGACCCGTCGCTGCTGCTGCCCGCCGAGTCGGTGACCGAGCCGGCCACGGGCCCGGTCGCGGAGCCGCCGGCAGAGATCCACGCCGACAGCACCGCCTACGTCCTGTTCACCTCGGGCTCCACCGGCCGGCCCAAGGGCGTGGCCATGCCGCACCGCTCCCTGGCCGGTCTGGTGGCTTGGCAGACACAAGCCGCGAGCGGCGCCATGGGCGGCGTCACCCTCCAATACGCGCCGCTGAGCTTCGACGTCTCCTTCCAGGAGATCTTCTCGACGCTGTGCTCCGGCGGCACGCTGCACCTCGTGGGCGACGCCGAGCGGCGCGACATGCCGGAGCTGCTGCGGCTGATCGACCGCGAGGGCATCGAGCGGGTCTTCCTCCCCTATGTGGCACTCCAGCAACTGGCCGAAACCGCACAGGCGTTGGGCATCACCCCCCGTGCGCTCCGGGTGCTGATCTCCTCCGGCGAACAGCTGCGCGTCACCCAGGAGATCCGCAGGCTGTGCGCCGCGCTCCCCGGCGCCGTCCTGGAGAACCAGTACGGGCCGACGGAGACCCATGTCGCCACCGCCTTCACCATGACCGGGGACCCGGCCGCGTTCCCCACGCTGCCCCCGATCGGACGTCCCGTCGACGGCGCCGAGGCATATGTGCTGGACGACCGGCTGCGCCCGGTGCCCGCCGGAGCGCGCGGCACCATCTACCTCGGTGGCACCTGCCTGGCCGACGGCTACGAAGGCCGCCCCGACCTCACCAAGGAGCGCTTCGTCCCGCACCCCTTCGCGGGCGAGGACCGCATGCTGTACGACACCGGGGACCTCGGCCTGGTGCTGCCCGACGGGACGATCGCGTACGCCGGCCGGGCCGACACACAGGTCAAGGTGCGCGGCTTCCGCGTCGAACTCGCCGAGGTGGAGCTGACCGTCACCGATCTCGCCGGGCAGTACCCGGGCCTGCGCGACGCCGCGGTCGTGGCCCGGCAGCACGAGAACGGTGATTGCCTCCTCGCTGCCTTCCTCGTCGGCGAAGGCACCGGCGCGGACCTGGCCGGCATCCGCAAGCGGCTGCGCACCGCGCTGCCCGACCACATGGTGCCCTCCCACCTGCAATGGGTGACGCACCTGCCGCTGACCCCCAGCGGGAAGCGGGATGACGCCGCCCTGCGTGGGGTCCCGCTCACCCCCACCGCCGAAGCCACCGGGGCCGGGCCGGGCGACGCCTACGAACGCGGGTTGGCCGAGATGCTGGCGGACCTGCTGCATCTGCCCGCCGTCGGCGTGCACGACAGCCTCTTCGACCTGGGCGGCACCTCACTCACCGCGATGCGGCTGGTGGTCCGGATCGAGCAGCGCTACGGGGTGACCATCCCGCTGTCGGGGTTCATCGCGGCCCCCACCGTGGCCGGGCTTGCAGCGCGGCTGCGCGCGAGCGACGCGGTCGCCACGTACGACCCCCTGGTGCCGATCCGTCCGGAGGGCACCCGCCCGCCGCTGTTCATGGTCCATCCCATGGGCGGCAACGTGCTGTGCTACGTACGCTTCGCCCGGTACCTTCCGGACGATCAGCCGCTGTACGCGCTCCAGGCGGCCGGGGCGGACCCCGCCACCACGCCGCTGCGCACCGTCGAGGAGATCGCGGACAGTTACGTCGCCGCGCTGCGGAAGGTGCAGCCGCATGGTCCGTACGCCATCGGCGGGTGGTCCTTCGGCGGCTTCGTCGCCTTCGAGATCGCCCGCCGGCTGCGGGCGTCGGGCGAGGACGTGGCCCGGCTGGTGCTCCTGGACACCACCGCGCTGAGCCAGGGACAGCGCCACCGTCACGACGACGACGCGCTGCTGGGGTGGTTCTTCTGGGAACTGCTCTGGCTGGAGCGCGGCGGCGACTCCCCGATGGAGGTCATACCGGACGAACTGTCCTCGCTGGAGGAGAAGTTCGACTTCATCGCCCGTCTCGCGACCGATGCGGGCGTTCTGCCGGCCGGCAGTTCGGGGGCCGTCATACGCCGGCTCTTCCGCGTCTATCAGGCGAACTGGCAGGCGGCGCTGGACTATCGGCCCGAGGACGGCGACCAGGGGCTCACCCTGATCCGCGCCATGGAGCCACTGCCGGACGTCCTCGCCGCGATGCACGGCGCGGCCGGAAGCCGCCACGAGGACCGGACCAACGGCTGGAGCGACATGACCCACGGTCCGCTCCAGGTCGTCGACGTGCCCGGTGACCACCTCACGATCATGGAAGAACCGTACGTGGAACACGTGGCGAGGACGGTCGCGGAACTGATCACGTCCGGCCCGGCCGGATCTCACGAGGAGAACTGACTTCATGTCAAGAAACCCAAGAAACCAGCCCGTGAAGGCCCTCGTCATCGGAGCCGGTATCGGCGGACTGACCTGCGCCATCGCGCTCCGGCGGGTCGGGATCGACGTGGCGGTGTACGAGCGCGCCACCGAGCTGCGTGCCGCCGGTTCCGGCCTGTCGGTCATGTCCAACGCCCTCAACGCGCTCAGCACGCTGGGCATCGACCTCGGCCTGGACAAGCGCGGCCAGGTCGTGGAGTCCTTCACGGTCATGGACCACCGCGGCCGGGAAATCAGGGACCTGCCGTTCAAGGAGGTCTGCGAGAAGGTCGGCGCGCCCAGCGTCTGCCTGAGCCGCTCGGACCTTCAGGAGGCCTTGCTGGACGCGGCCGGGGACTGCCCCCTCCACCTGGGCGCCGCCGCGACCGGCTTCGAGACCGATGACACGGGCGTCACCGTCCGCTTCGAGGACGGGCGTTCGGCGCACGGCGACATCCTCGTCGGCGCCGACGGATTCCACTCGGCCGTACGCGGCCGGCTCGTCGGGCCGGAGACGTCCGAGGACAGCGGCTATGTCTGCTGGCTCGGCATCGTCCCCTTCCGCCACCCCGGCCTCGCCCCGGGCAGCGTGCGCCACTACTGGGGCAGTGGCCAGCGCTTCGGCCTCATCGACATCGGCCACGGCCGCTTCTACTGGTGGGGCACCAAGAACATGCCCGCCGCCCGCTCGCACGCCTGGGACGGCACCAAGGACGAGATCGCCCAGGCCTACGCGGGCTGGGCCGACGAGGTGCGGGCGGTGATCGAAGCCACCCCGCCCGGGGACATCCTCGCCGTACCCTCCCGCGACCGCACCTTCCTGGAACGGTGGGGAGACGGTCCCGTCACCCTTCTCGGCGACGCCGCGCACCCCATGCTGACCACCCTCGGCCAGGGTTCGGCCATGGCGATCGAAGACGCCGTGGTCCTGGCCCACACCCTGGCCGAGCCCGGGGCGTGCGACGACCTGCCGCTCGCCCTGCGGACGTACGAGGACCGCCGCCGCGACCGCACCCGGGCCATGGTTGCCGCGTCCCGGTCGATGAGCGACCTTGAGCAGGCCGACACCCCCGAACAGAGGCAGGTCCGGGACGACTACTTCCGGCTGACGCCCCGGCAGGAGCTCGCCCGCCGGAATGAGGAAGGCCTCACCTTCCCCGGCATCCCGGACCCCGAACCACGCGTCCGGCGGAACCTCAGCCCCCTTGAGCGCTGGTACTGGATCGCGGACCGGACCTCACCCCTCAACGGTGTCATCCGGGCCCGGGTCCACGGTCCCCTGGAGCTGCCACTGCTGCGCCGCGCCCTGGACGTTCTCCAGTCCCGGCACCCTCTGCTGCGCGTCGCGATCAGTGGTGACGAGGAGGGCGAAGCCCCCGCGTTCCGTCCGGTGGGCGGGCGGCCGATCCCGCTGCGCCACGTCCAGGTGCCGGCCAAAGACCCTGAGGCCGACGCGTGGTGGGAACGCGAGGTCGACGAGCGCGAGCTCGCCGAGGGCATCGACTGGCGCACGGGGCCGCTGCTGCGGGCTGTCGTGATCACCCGGGAGGGCGCCGAGCGCGGGGAGGACGTCCACGACCTGCTTCTCACGGCAGCGCACTGCATAGCCGACGGCATGACGGGGCTGTCCCTGCTCAGGGAGTGGATCGAACTCGCCGCGCAGCTGAGCACCGGCGAGGAGCCGCCACGTACGTCGCGCCGGGCGCTGCCTGCCGCGGAAGACCTGCTTCCGCACCACCACCGGGGCGAGGCGGGTGCCGCCGGTCTCACGGCTCTGTTGGAGCGTGACGAGGAGGAGGCCCGTCGGTTGCAGCCACGGCGTGTCGCCCCCAGCCATCCGGTTCCCTTCGACCGGCGGCGCACCCGGATGGTGCACAGGTCCCTCACCGTCAGGCAACTGGGGCTGCTGGTGGGCGCCTGCAAGCGGCACGAGGTCACGGTGCACGGAGCCCTCGCCGCCGCCATGGTGACCGCCGTCGCCCGGGAGGCGGGGACGCCGGAACCAGCCCACTTCTCGATCGGTTCCCCGCTCGACTTCCGCGGCGAACTGGACCCCGCCGTTTCCTACGACGAGGCCGGCACCTACGCGGCCACCCTCCCCTCCCGCGTCCTCTACCGGCCCGGCATGCCTCTGTGGCCCATGGCCCGCGCCATCAGCCGGGACTTGGCGGACCGCCGGAAGCGTGCGGAACACCTGTCCCTGGTCAACCTGCTGGACCGGGCGGGACCCAAGACATCGGCCGATGGTGAAACGTTCATGCGCTATATGGACGAACAGGGCCCGCTCAACCTGTGCCTTTCCAACCTCGGCCGCCACGACTTCCCCGACCGGGTGGGCCCTTGGCACGTCTCCGATACCCAGCTCGTCGCGGGCATCTCGGTGACGGGCGCCATCGTGGCAACCGCCCTCACCAGCCACGGCCAACTCGCCTGGAACTTCAGCTACATCGAGGGAATCGTTCCGGCACCGCGCGCACACCACATCGCCGACGCGTCCGTACGCACCCTGCTGTCCGCGGTGTCGGCCGAGTCCGGCGCGTCCGACGTCTCCGGCTGACCGGTCGGCCAGGCCGCATACCCCACCACCGAAGGAGAACGCATTGTTGAACCGTCAGCCCAAGCCCCTCCCTCCGGCCGGACGCGCCGTCGTCATCACCGGCGCCTCCTCCGGGCTCGGCAAGGAGTGCGCGCTCCAGCTGGAGCAGCGCGGCTTCCGCGTCTTCGCCGGGGTGCGCAAGGTGGCGGACGGTGAGAGGCTGCGCGCCGAGGCGTCGTCCGCGCGGCTGCGGCCGGTGCTCATGGACGTGACCGACGAGGAGTCGATTCGGGCGGCTGCGGCCGAGGTTGCCGAGTCCGTGGGCGAGCAGGGCGTGTGGGCGCTGGTGAACAATGCCGGTACGTGCGTCTCGGCCCNGGCGTGTGGGCGCTGGTGAACAATGCCGGTACGTGCGTCTCGGCCCCCCTGGAGTGCGTGCCGCCGGAACGGCTGCGACAGCAGCTGGACACCAATGTCGTCGGTGCGGTCGCCGTCACCCAGGCCTTCCTGCCGCAGCTGCGCCGGAGCCGCGGGCGCATCGTCAATATCTCCTCGGGGCTGGGCAGTGTGGCGATTCCCTACCTCGGCGGATATGCGACGGGGCAGTTCGCGAAGGAGGGAATGAGTGACGCGCTCCGCCGCGAGCTGCGGCCCTTCGGTGTCTCGGTCTCCGTCGTGAAGCCGGGCGCGATCGCGACCCCGATCTGGGACAAGGTGCGGGAGGCCGGCGAGGAGATCCTCAACAAGGCCCCCGAAGACATCGCCGGCCTCTACCGAGCGTCCTTCGAACAGTTCCTGCGGATGAACGAGCAACGGGCGCAGTCGAGCAACACGCGGCCGGAGGACTTCGCACGCACCGTCTTCCGGGCACTGACCGCCCCCCGGCCCCGGACCCGCTACTGCGTCGGCACCGATGCGTGGACGGCCGCAAGGCTGTCGCGGCTGCTGCCGGACGCCGCCCTGGACCGCGGCC
This sequence comes from Streptomyces inhibens, assembly GCF_003389455.1. Lineage (GTDB taxonomy): Bacteria > Actinomycetota > Actinomycetes > Streptomycetales > Streptomycetaceae > Streptomyces > Streptomyces inhibens. Next base: position 39,854 of record NZ_QUAC01000057.1, read on the forward strand.
TCAGCACGGTCACCAAGGGCCGATAGGGCTGGTCAGGGGCGGACCTGGGCCCCATCGGAGCGGCCCTCGGCGAGACGGCCGCTCAGTGGCAGGTGATGCGGGGGCCGGCCCAGTCGGCGTGGTCGGAGTTGTTTCCGTTGCCGCCGTCGGTGACCACGAGCCGCAGCTCGGTGCCGCCGGTGAGGTCTGCGGTGAGGTGCTTCGCGGATTGGTCGACCGTCATCAGCCCGCTGTCGGCGACCTTCGTGCCGTCCCGGTAGATCTGGAAGACCACTGAGCCGTTCGCGCCCACCTCGTCGTCGATGCCCACGTCCACGCTGAGGGCGGAGCAGGTGCCGCCGAGGTTGTAGGTGATCTCGCTGTCGGCGTGGGCCCCCAGACCTTCGGGGTAGCCGGCTCCCTGGATGGTGAGGGGACGTCCGTCGATGCTGCGATTCAGCCTCACCGGCCCCCAGCCGCTCTTGCTGGAGGTCCACGGCCGGGCGCCCAACGCGGTGGTGTGGGACGGGTTGCCCTCGGTGTCCGGGCGCGCGGAGGGCGACGGCTTCGCCGACGACGAGGGCCGGGAGCTCGGTTGCGTCGAGGCCGTGGTGGGGGTTGCGGCCGGTGTGCCCGACGCCGAGCCGGAGGCGGTCGCTGAGCTCCTGGGAGAAGCCGTCGTGGGCTGGTCCGGAGTGGGGGCCGAAGAGACGGACCGTCCGGGGCCAGGGGCCGAGGCGTCGTGGCGCGCCGGGCCGAGCAGGGGGCCGACGGATATGGCAACGCCGGCCAGGGCGGTCACGGCAACAGCGAGCACGACGATGCGCGCCGGTGAGCGTCGGGATACCTGGGCCCTGCGCGGTTCGGCGGACGGGTTCAGTCCCACGGGGCGTGCGGCGGCGGTGGGTTCGGCGCCGGTGGAGGAATCCTGTTCGGCGCCGGAAGGGTCGGGGCCATCCCCCGGGTGCTGGCCGGCCAGCCAGGACGCGAAGTCGTCGCGCAGCTCGGTGCTTCGGGATTTCCGGTGCCAGGCGGCGGCGGTGTGGCGTACCGCCGCCAGCAAGCTGCCCCGCCAGGTCGCATCGGGACCTTCTCCCGAACCGTGGGACTGCAGGACGCCGGCGATGGCTTCCGCCGCCAGATCCGCAGCGGCCTGGGAGGACCCGCAGCACTCGCGGGCGAAGGCCAGTACGGCGGCGTAGTGCCGACGGTGGAATTCGTTGAGGGCTTCCTCGCCTGCCTCGGCTGCGCCGTCCGGAGCCGGCGCGCCACACGGATCAGTCGCCGCCCGGCCGTCGATACGGGCTGCCGCACGGATGCGCTGGACCAGTTCGGTATCGGACAGTTCTGTCCCACCGATTGTGTCGAATTGCTCTTGCATGGTGGGCTACTGACCCTTCAACGTCCTGACGATCAATGAAAATACCGTAAGGCGTGGACGGATGCGGCGGCCGGCCCGTTGTTGCCGCCGACCGGTGCGGAAGGACGGATGGTGATGCGGTGTGACGTGGTAGAGCGTGTCGTCCGCGAGTTGCGATCTTCCCATGCTCCGGGGGCTGTTGACGCCGTGTCCGATGAGGCGAAATGGGGTTGGGCGGCGGCGAAGGTGATGAATCCGGTTTCGACGCATGGGCGGTCGCCTTTCATGGTGAGAGCCGAAGGACAATGCCCGGAGTCTGACCGGATGCGTGTGAAACGACTTATGAGCAAAGCCCGTTAGGCCGTGTGCGATGTTCGCGAGATCGCCGGTTTTTGGACTGACGTGCGCGGGGGGCCCAGGCCCCCGCGTCCGCCGCACCCCGTTCCTCTCACGCCATCAGCTCACGCCATCAGCTCACGCCATCAGCTCACGCCATCAGCTCACGCCATCAGCGCTATGGCCGTCACCACCAACCCCGAGCCGATCAGCCAGCGCCCGCTGAATTCGGTGAGTTCGCTGCCGTCGACCACGGGGCCGGGGACGAGGAGGCGGGCGGTGAAGGTGGCGTTCGTGGGGTCGAAGGTGAGCAGGGCGTCCTCGAAGCCGAGCCAGCGGCCGGTGAGCGGGTACCACGCCTTGTAGACGCTCTCCTTGGCGCTGAACACGAGGCGGTCCCAGCAGACTTCGGGCTGTACGGCCGCCAGCCGGCGGAGCTGGGTGCGCTCCTCGGGGAGGGTGACGAGGTCGATCACCCCGGGGTCCTCCACGGGCTGGTGGGGCTCCGCGTCCAGGCCTATGGTCACCGCGTCCGTCGAGCGGGCCACCGCGGCCGCGCGGTAGCCGGTGCAGTGCGTCATCGCGCCGACGATGCCGGCCGGCCACTGCGGCGCCCGGCCGGGGCCGGGCAGCAGGGGCGCGGGGGCGATGCCCAGCTCGGCGAGTGCGCTGCGGGCGCAGCCGCGTACGGTGCCGAACTCCTGCTGCCGCCGGGGGACCGCGCCGGCCACCAGCGCCCACTCCTCGGGGTACATCTCGGACACCGGGGCGTCGTGAACGGCCGCGGCGGTGGCTATCGGCGCCGGCAGCAGCTTGTCGATCATGCGCGGGTCCCTGTGATGTCGGAGGCGACCGTGGTCGGCGTGGGGAGGATCTGGACCGGCCGGCCCGGTGTGCCGGAGCGGCGCCGCCATTCTCGGGGGTAGCCGAGCGACACCTCCTGATGGGGCACGCCGTCACACATCAGCAGCCGCGGGATGTGGAGATGGCCGTAGACCACCGCGGCGGCGCGGAACCGGCGCGGCCAGTCGGCGGTCGCCTCCGTACCGCACCACAGCGCGAACTCCGGGTACCACAGCGGCCGGGTGGGCTCACGCACCACCGGCCAGTGGTTGATGAGCACGGTCGGCAGCTCCTGCGGAACGGCGGCGAGCCGGCTCTCGGTGGCCGCCACCCGCGCCTGGCACCAGGCCTCCCGCGTCGGATAGGGGTCCGGGTGCAGATGGAACTCGTCGGTGCACACCACCCCGGCCTCCTCGGCCTGGGCGAGCGCCTCCTCCTTGGACGCCATCCCCGGCTTCCGGAAGGTGTAGTCGTAGAGCAGGAAGAGCGGCGCGATGACGGCCGGGCCGCCCGCGCCCTGCCAGACCGGATACGGGTCCTCGGGGGTGAGCACGCCCAACTCCCGGCAGATTTCCACCAGATGCTCATAGCGCGCCACGCCGCGCAGCTGCACCGGGTCGTCGGCGGGCGTCCACAGCTCATGGTTGCCCGGCACCCACACCACCTTGGCGAACCGGTCGCTGAGCAGGGTGAGCGCCCAGCGGATATCGGCGACGTACTCGCCGACGTCGCCGGCGATCAGCAGCCAGTCGTCGTCGGACTCCGGCCGTAAGCGCTCGACGATGTCGCGGTTCTCCTGATAGCGCACGTGCAGATCGCTGACGGCCACCAGCGTGCCGTGCCCGTTGCCCCGTGCGGGGGCGGGCGCGGGCGCGACGGTGGGGCCGGGGGTGCCGGCGGCGCCGGGCGCGGGGGTGCGGATCTCGTAGGTCACCATCGAAGTAAAGACGGTGCGGGGGCGAGAGTGAAGGGCGGACCGGACTACGGGGTGTCGGTCACCGGGCCGGCGGTGGCGGAGCGGCTCCTCGGCGCCCCGGGCGTGACGAAGGCGGCGGGGCCGGCCGGCCACCGGTCCCGGTGGACGGCGCGCCGCCGCGGCGGATGCGGGTGGCCAGCCACAGGTCGAAGCGGTCGTCGGGGTCGTCGAGGCGGCGGCCGGTGAGTTCCATGGCCTTGTCGAGGCGGTTGCGTACGGTGTGCCGGTGGACGCCGAGCCGCCGGCTGGTGGCGTCCCAGGCCCCGCCCGTCTCCAGCCAGGCGGCCAGGGTGGCGATCAACTCCTCGCCGTTGTCCGCGAGATCGAGCGGGCCGAGCACGGTGTCGGCGTAGCCGTGCAGCGTACGGCGGTCGCCGAGATCGAGCAGCAGCCGGCTGGCCTGGCTCTGCCGGGCCTCGGCGGGCTCACCGCTCGCCCGGCTGACGGCGAGCAGACCGGCCGCCTGCCGCAGTGACACCCGTGCCGCTTCGGGGGCGGTGGCCGGGCCGATACCGGCCGGGCGCCGCGGGGCGAAGCGGGCGAGCACATCGCGGATGTCCAGATCCTCGCCGACCACCGCCTCGATGAGGCCGCCGGTCGGCCCGTCCGTGACCCTGACCAGGCCGCCGGGCATCGCCAGTGCCAGATCGGCGGCCATCTCCTGCGCGGCACCGTCCGCACCCCCGGCCCCGCCCTCCGTCTCCACCACGACGCCCCGCACCCGCTCGGACGTCAGGCCCACCGAGTGCAGCATGTCCCGGGCCCGGTCCGCGGACGGATCCTCCTCGGCCAGCAGCTCCGACAGCAGCGCCGACCTGCGGCGACGCTCCGGCTCATCGTGCAGATGGCGGCGTTCGAGCTCCAGGGACAGCAGCGAGACCAGGCCCGGGACGACCGAGCGGGCGGCGTCGTCCGGGCGGCCGGTGAGCAGCAGCAGACCGCGCAGCCGCCGTGCGCCCAGCGGCTGCACCTCCAGCTGCTGCGCCCCGGCCGTGCTGGACGCGCTGCCGCGCAGCCCGCGCGCGGCGACCCGCTCGATCAGATCGCGCGCCTGCGCCAGCGGCGTCCGCTGCTCCCGCTCGCCCGCCGCGAGCAGCCGCCCCAGCGGGTCGAGCACCGCCGCGCCCACGCCGGTGGCGGCCGTCCACTCCTCCAGCATCGGCCGCAGCCCCCCGCCGGTCGCCGCGGCCGTCAGCCGCCGCTGGGTGGCGAACGCCCGGTGCAGCACCTCGCGCTGTTCATCGGCCCGCGCGTCGAAGACCGCCTTGGTGACGGCGATGAACGGCACCTCGTCCGGCACCGTCAGCAGCGGCAGCCCGGCCTCCTCGGCCGCCGTCACCAGCGGCTCCGGCGCCTCCTGGTACGGCAGCCCCTGCCCCAGCCCGAGCGCCAGACACGCGGCCCCGCCCTCGGCCACATCCCGGACGTACGCCCGGCAGGCGGCCGGCTCCATCGGCAGCAACAGGCCGATCGTCATCAGGAGTTCGCCGCCCTGCAGCCACTTCCCCGGCGTCAGCAGATCCGAGACGGTCGCCGCTTCGATCGTGCGGGCCAGCAGCCGCGGCGGCACGTCGTAGGTGACCGACAGATTGAGGTCGCGCCGGGCGAGGAGGTCGGAGATCTGCAGTGGCATGGACATAGTGTCCATCACATATCTACGGGATGGACGATGCGGCGATGGGGCGATCGGGTCCGGGCGGAGGTCCTCGCAGGTTCGCACCACCGCGGAATCGCTGGTGTCATGGCGACAGCCGGGCCGGGTCAGGGGTGCCGCGGGCTCAGCCGCAGTTGCAGCATCGCTTCGAATCTGGCGTCCGGGTCGGCGAGGTCGATGCCGGCCACCACGGCCAGCCGCTTGAGCCGGTAACGGAAGGTGTTGGGGTGGATGTGTACGGCGGCAGCGGCGGCGGGCACATCGCCGAAGGTGCCGAGCCATGCCTCCAGAGTGTCCGTGAAAGCGGTGTTGTGCCGGGCGTCGTAGGCGCGCAGCCGGACGACCGGGCCGTCGGGGAGATCGTCCTCGGCGGCGATCCGGTCCGTCAGCTCCTCCAGCAGCGAGGCGGCGTAGACGTCCGACAGCCGTGCGGACCGTCGCGGCGAGCGGCCGGAGCCGAGGACCCGCAGCGCCCGGTCCGCGTCGGCACGGGAGCGGCGCAGCTCGGCCGGGCGGGCGGCGAGCCGGCCGATGCCGATGACGGCGGGCACACGGTTGCCTATGCGCCCGAGAAACGCCTCGGCCACCCGTAATGCGTGCTCGTCCGAACTCGTGGGCAGGACCGCGTAGGTGACACCCCCCAGCGAGGCCGCGGCCGTACGGGGATGGATGGCGGCCAGGTGCAGGGCGAGGGCCTCGGCGATGCGGTGGCCCGCGGCCACCCGGTCGGGCGCCGACGGCTCGCCGGTCACCGCGAGCGCCAGTACGCAGGCGGGCTGCGCGGACAGGCCCAGTCGTACGGCGGCCTGCGGAGCGTGCGTGCCGCCCTCCAGGACCGTGGCGAGCAGATCGGCGCGCAACCGGCGTTCGACGTCCCCGCCCGTGCGGTGGCGCAGCAGGTGCAGGGCGGCCACCTTCGCCGCCTCGTGCAGGGCCTGCGTACGGTCCTCGCTCAGCGGTCCGTCGACCACGACCCAGATCGATCCGAGTATCTCGCCGCCCGCGCGGACGGCGATCGCGACCCGGGGCTTGTCGGAGATGCCGTCCACATAGACGGGTTCGTCCTTGCGGTAGAGGGCCTGGAAGGCGCCGCGTTGCTCCAGCGCGCGCAGCTTCTCGGCCGGCACCTGGCGGTCGAGGATGGTCGCGATCCTGGCGTCGTCGCCCTCGTCCTGCCGGCTGGAGAAGGCGAGCACCCGCCCGCTGCGGTCCTCCACGGTGACCGGGCCGTCCAGCAGTCCGGCCGTCGCGTTGGCCAGCGCGAACAGGTCGCCGGCGAGCGGCTCGGCGCCGTCGGCCTCGTCGGGGCCGCCCACCGTCCCCAGTTCGTCCGCCGCGAGCAGCGACCGCAGCAGCGCGGCCACTTGGGCCCAGGACGCGCCGGGAGTCAGCCCGAGCACGGTCAGGCCGGTGCGCGCGGCCGCCTCGGCCACGGGTCCGTCCACCGGGACCGGGGACCGGACCACCACGGCCGCCGCGCCGAGTCCGGCGGCCCGGTCGACCAGGGCGGCGACCGGCTCGGCGCCGTACACGCCGACGCCGAGCACCACCGCGCCGGGCAGCCTGGCCGGTTCGTCCAGCGGGTCCTGGATGAGCACTCCGCTGACGGTGCGGGCCGGGTCGGCTTCCCCGGCCACCACCTCGATCAACGTCGATCCCAGATCGTTGAGGATCCGGCCGAGCACGGCTCGCGGCTGCTCCGTCATCTTCACAAGGTAGGTGATCGCAGTCGGTCCACGGCGAGCGCTGCCACCTGCCCGATCACCCGGTCCGCCCGGGGGTTGCGCAGGTCGGGTCTGTCGCACCGGGTGAAGACGGCCACCGCCCAGCGCCCGCCGTCGGGGTCCTCGATCACCCCGACCTCGTTGCGCCAGCCCGGCAGCGTCCCGGTCTTGCCGGCGAGGCGGTAGCTGTCGTCGAAGCCGGATGCCAGCCGGTGCGGCCAGATCTGCTGGGACATCACGGTCCGTACCTCGGCGCAGGCTTCGGCGGGGCCCGCCTCGTCGCGCCAGATCCCGGCCAGCAGTTCGGCGGTGTCGCGGGCCGTTCCCCGGGTGGTGCGTTCGGGGACGCACACCGACAGCTCCAGGATCTTCTCCGGCCCCTGCGCGGCCAGCGCCGCCAGCTTCGCGAGCGCCTCGGCTTCGGTGGCCGCGCCGAGTTCGGCGCAGAGCGATCCGATCAGGTCCAGACAGCCGCCGGTCAAGTGGGTCTTATTCCGGCCCAGTTCGGCGAGCATTGCGTTGACCGTGTCGAGCCCGACGCGGGCCAGCACGACATCGGTGGCAGCGTTGTCGCTCAGCGTCATCATCATGTGGACCAGGTCGCGCAGGCTCATCTCGATCGGGTCGGTGCAGCCGGAGGTGCCGATGCCGCCGTCGCGGTAGCGCGGGTCCACCGCGTGACGCTCGGTCCTCCCCAGCCGTCCTGCGGCGGCCTCGCGGGCATAGGCGAGTGCGATCGGGATCTTGAAGACGGAGGCGAGGCAGACGGGTTCGTCCGCTGCGACGCCGATCGTGCGTGCGCCGTCGATCTCGCGGGCGAAGAAGAACCCCTCGACCCCGGCTGCGTCGAAGGCCTCCCGGATCCGCGCCTCGGCGGTGCCGGACCGGATGGTGGTCATGCGTTGATCCATTCCGTCGATTCGGTCACTTCGGCCAGCTTCTCGGGGATCGGCGAGAGTCCGAGCCCCGGTGCGCGGGGCACGTCGAGATGGCCGTCCTTCAGTACGAACGGTTCGGTGATGTCGGTCCGGTAGTACCGGTCGGAGGCCGAGGTGTCCCCGGGCAGGGTGAAGCCGGGCAACGCGGCAAGAGCGACGTTGGCGGCCCGGCCGAGGCCCGTCTCCAGCATCCCGCCGCACCAGACCGGAACACTGTGCGCGGCGCACACGTCGTGGATCCTCCGGGCCTCCAGATAGCCCCCGACCCGCCCCGGCTTGATGTTGACGACGGAGCAGGCACCCCTCGCGATCGCGTCGGCCGCCGAACGGGCGGAGACGATGGTCTCGTCCAGACAGATAGGGGTGCGCACCCGCTCGGCCAGCGCCGCGTGGCCCCGGATGTCCTCCTCGTCCAGGGGCTGTTCGATCAGCAGCAGCCCGTACGGATCGAGCCGGGCCAGCTGTGCGGCATCGCCGAGGGTGTACGCGGTGTTGGCGTCCACCTGGAGCAGTACGCCGTCGCCGAAGCGCTCCCGGACCGCGCGCACCGGTTCCACGTCCCAGCCGGGCTCGATCTTCAGCTTGATCCGCAGATAGCCCTCGGACAGATAGCCGTCGACGGCGTCGAGCAGTGCGGGGACCGAGTCCATGATGCCGACCGACACGCCGGCCGGCACCCGTTCGGCCGTCGCCCCCAGCCACTGACCCATCGACAGTTCATGGGCGCGCAGCCAGGCGTCCAGCACCGCGGTCTCCAGCGCAGCCTTGGCCATCCGGTGCCCCTTGAACGGGGCCAGTGCCGGGGCGACCGCCCAGGGGTCGAGCGCCGGCAGGGCGGCGAGCGCGGGCACGAGATGGCTGCGCAGTACGTCCACCGCGGCTGCGGTGTACTCCGAGGAGTACAGCGGATCGGCCATGGTGACGCATTCGCCGTAGCCCTCATGGTGCTCGGTCTCGACCCTGACCAGCAGGATCTCCCGGGTGGTCAGGGTGGCGAACGAGGTTCGGAACGGTGCGACCAGCGGCATCGCGATCCGGCGCAGTTCCACACCGACGAGCTTCATGCCTGCCTCTCCTGACGTTTGTCGATCACGTACCAGCCGTCCCGGGTGAATCCGGTGACGGTGTGCCCCTCGGCCATCAGGCCGCCGAGCACCTCACGCAGCGCGTACCGCCATGCGCGGGCCAGGGACGGGTCGGTGCGGCGCAGTGTCTCGATCTCCGCGGGGATCCGGACCAGGACGGTGTCACCGTCCCGGCGCCCGACGGCGGGGCGGCCGTCGGGCTTGGCGTCCAGACCGACGACGGCGTGTGCACCCGCGCTGTCGACCGTGACGCTGCGGGGTGTGCCCGCGGCGGACCCGACGGCGTGTTCGCCGGCCAGCTCCCAGCGGACCAACAGCCGGTCCGACTCGGTCCCGGCATTGACCTCGTCCTGCATCGCGCCGTAGAAGTCGGCCAGGTACTCGCTCGGCGCCGCGCCCAGTTTGGCCAGGTTGAAATAGGCGTTACGGCTGACCAGCGGGTCGAAGGTCCAGGTGACCGTGGTGATGCCACGGGCCAGGGCCCAGGCCCGCTGATGCAGTTTGACGGCGAAGCCGATATTGCGGCCCCGGACGCTGTCGTCCACCCCGGCGATATGCGAGTGCAGTCCGGCGGCGGCCAGGAAGCCCAGGCAGAATCCGACCATCCGGCCGTCCCGGTGGATACCGACGACATAGCTGCCGGAGTGGGCGAAGACCCGCAGCAGCTCCGGGGTGATCAGCGGGTTGGCGGGATCGGGCCGCCAGACCTGGTCCAGCACCCGGCGGGCCTCCAGCATCTCGTCCAGCCCGTGCAGCTCCGAGATGGTCACGCCCGCCCGGTGCGCGGCCAGGTCCGCGGCGGCTGCCGCGGCAGCCGCCTCCGTGCCGTTCACGCTCTCACCCGGCCGGGTCCGGCAAGCGGCTCGCGTACGAGCGTGGCCACCAGGGAGGCCACCAGTGCCGCGCGGCGGGGCAGTTCGGCGACGACGACATGCTCGTCGTCCGCGTGCGCCCCGCCGCCCACGGCCCCGAGCCCGTCCAGCGTGGGCGTGCCCGCTCCGGCGGTGAGGTTGCCGTCGGATCCGCCGCCGACCGCCACGCCGCGCAGCGGGCCGAAGCCCAGCTCCGCGTAGCGGCTTCGGGCGAGGTCGAACAGCTCCGCCGACGCGCTCGTCGGTAGCGGCGGCCGGTTGGGGCCGCCGGAGAACGTGAGCGAGGCGTCCGGGAGGACCGGTACGAGACCCTGCACGGCACGGTCCACCCGGTCCTGTTCGGCGGCTGTCTCCACCCGTACGTCGACCAGCAGCCGAGCCGCGTCGGGCACCGTGTTGCGGGTGGTGCCGGAGGAGGCCACGGTCGGCGTCACCGTGGTGCCCGTCGCCGGATCGGCGAGTGCGGACAACGCGAGCACCTGGTGGGCCAGTTCCGTGGTGGTGTTGACGCCGCGGTGGGGTTCGAGTCCGGCGTGCGCCGCGCGTCCGGTGAGGGTCATCTCGTAGCTGGACACCCCCTTGCGCGCGGTCTTCAGCGCGCCGCCCTCGCTCGCCTCCAGGACCAGTACGGCCCGGGTGCGGCGGGCCTCGGCCTCGATCAGGGTGCGTGAGGTCGGGGCGCCGATCTCCTCGTCGCCGGTGAGCAGCACCGACACCCCGTCCAGGTCGTCGAGCACCGACAGCGCGTGGAACAGCTGCGCCACGCCGGCCTTCATATCGAAGCAGCCGGGTCCGGTCAGCCGGCCCCCGGCCACCTCGAAGGGGTGGCCGGCCAAGGAGCCCAGCGGCCACACCGTGTCGAAGTGGCCGAGCAGCAGCACCCGGTCGCCGGAGCCGAAGCGCCAGCGCAGAGCGGGCCGTCCCGAGCCGTCGAGCCACGCGGGCGCCGAGCCGGTCAGCCGGGTGCCGAGCCCGGCGACGACCCGGGCGCAGTCGGTGACGGCGGCCAGGTCCTCGCTGGGCGACTCGGTACGGACCAGCTCCCCGATGTCGGCCAACAGGCCCGGCAGCCCTGCCTCCAGGGCGGTGGCGATTGCTGTCACGTCAACCCACCTTGGGGGTGGCGCGGGCACCGTGGTGGAGGTAGGGCGTGCCGTCGGCGAGTGTGTAGAACACGACCGGTATCCAGGTATCGAGGCCCGGCCGCCGCACCACGAACACCCCCGGCTCGACCGGGTGCAGCGCGTACTCCTGCTCCGGGTCGGGCATCAGCTCGGCCAGCGGTCCGGTGAACCGGTCGAGCATCACCAGGCCGCCGTCCCGCTCCACGATCTCCATGCTGCTGGAGAGCCGCTGGTACACACCGACGTAGTCGGCGGGGTCCACCGCCACCGGTTCCGTCGCCGGCTCGACGGGGGCGGGCATCGTCACGCCGGCCAGCTCCTGGACGATCTCCTCGAACACGTCCCGGTAGAGGCCTATGGTGTCGCCGCCATTGGTGAGCAGGCAGATCGCCAGGTCGTCGTCGGGCAGCACCCGCAGGAACGCGCTCTGCCCGATCGTGCCGCCGTCGTGTCCGTACACCCGGTGTCCGTCCCAGGTGTCGAGCAGCCAGCCCAGCCCCCAGGCGCGGCACAGGACGCTCGGGCCGGGGAGCTCGACCTGCGGGGTCTGCATGGCGGTGACGCCCTCGGCCGAGAGGATCTTGGTGCCGTCCTCGGCGACGCCGTTGTCGAGGTGCAGCCGGGCGAACTTCAGTACCTCGCGCGGCGTCGAGCAGATGAGTCCGGCCGGTCCGGCCGAACGCATGAGCCCCCAGGTCTCGGCCTGCACCGGCGGATCCCCCAGGTGCCCGGTGGCGGCGCGGAAGCGCAGCACCTCCTCGGGCAGGGTCGCGGTGTGCGTCAGGCCGAGCGGACGGTAGAGGCGCTCACGCATCAGCTCGTCCCACTGGACGCCGGTGGCGACTTCCAGCACCCTGCCGAGCATCGTGAAGCCCGCGTTGCAGTACGACATGGTGGCGCCCAGCGGGTGGTTGGCGGTGACGTCGCCCAGCAGCGCGGTGAACTTCTCCAGACAGTCGTCACCCCGGCCGGTGTCGGCGAAGAAGTCGCCGTCGATACCGCTGGTGTGGTTCAGGAGGTGGCGGAGCGTCACTCCCTGGGTCAGCTCCTCGTTGGCGAGCCGCAGTTCGGGGAGGACGGAGACGATCGGCGCGTCCAGTTCCAGCAGACCCTCGTCGACCAGGGCCATGGCCACCGTGGTGGTCCACACCTTGGAGATCGAACCGATCTGGAACAGGGTGTCGGTGGTGGCCTCGATACCGGCCTCGGTGTTGGCCAGGCCGGCGGCGGCCTCGGCGATCAGTTCGCCGCGGTGCACAATGCCGAGACCGGCGCCGGGGACGGAGTGACGGGCGATCAGCTCGGTGAGGCGGGCGGTCCAGCGGGCGGACAGATCTGTGGTGTCAGACATGTTGAGCTCCCCTTTCGAAGCGTTCAGAGGTTTCAGGGTGTTCAGCGGCTTCAGCGGTGGGTGTGTGTGGTGACCCAGTCGATGAGGCGGCGGGAGTAGTCCTCCCGGTGCGAGGGCCTGCCGTCCAGGACGAACAGATGCGAGCCGCCCGGGTACAGGACCAGCCGGACCGGCACGTTCCGGGTGCGCAGCGCGTGGAACCACTGCTCGGCCTGGCCGGCCGGGCAGTCGTCGTCCGCGCCTCCGTGCAGGATCAGCGTGGGTGCGCGCACCCCGTCGACATGGCTGATCGGCGAGAGCGCCGTCAGCCGTTCGGGGTCGCCGATCTCGTGGCCGGCGATCAGCTGTCCTTCTGCGGAGGTGCCGAGCATGCTCCTCAGATCGACCAGGATGCCGCCCGGTACGACGGCGGCGAAGAGGTCGCTGCGGGCGGAGAGCCAGCAGGTCAGATAGCCGCCGTAGCTGTAGCCGGTGAGCGCGATCCGTTCCGGGTCGACGAGCCCCTCGGCGACGAGGGTGGCGATCGGTTGCAGGATGTCCTGTTCGTCCGCCTCACCCCAGGCGCCCACGGCGGCCGTGTAGAACGCCTCGCCGTAGCCGTCGCTGGCGCGGACGTTGAGCGTCAGGATCGTCCAGCCCTGCGAGGCCAGCTCCTGGTGGTAGAGGTGGACCGGGTCGGAGTGCGGCGCCCAGGCGTTGTGCGGGCCGCCGTGCACATCCACCAGCAGCGGCCCGCCCAGGGGCGCCTGCGCGGCACGGGTGATCATGCCGTGCACCACCGTCCCGTCCGAGATGCTGAACTCGCGTTCGGTGACCGGGTGGAGGGCGACCTCGGGCAGCGACCGGGCCATGTGTGCGGTGAGCCGCACGGGCGCTCGCCCTGCCGACGGCTCGCCCGGTTCCCCGGGCGCCCAGGCGTCCAGGTCGAGCAGAGCGATCTCGGCGAAGCTCGACGCGTCGCAGACCACGAGCGCGGCCTGCCCTGCCTCGGCCGCGACCGAGCAGCCGCTGACCCCGGTCCCGGCGGGCAGGGGGGACGCGCTGATCCCGGCCGCGTTCACCCGGTACAGGCGGGTGGCGCCCCGGTCGCGGGCGCAGAACACGATGTCCTCGCCGTGGAACTGCGGCAGCGCACCCGGATAGCCCGGGCCGCCCGGCAGGACGTTGCGGTCCAGAGCGGCGCTGAGGGACACCGGCGCCGATCCGTCCAGGGGCTGGCGCAGCAGCTCCAGGTGGCCGACGCCGGCTGTGGTCCGGCCGACGACGAGCAGCGCGGACCCGTCGGGGAACCAGCTCACAGGACCGGCGAGACCACCGGCCGGGCCGATCCGGCGGGGCGCGGGCACATCGTCCCCGACCCCCACGACATGAGCGGCCGACGTGCCGGCCACATCCGGATCCGGGCCGCTCTGCGCGGGGTAGGCGAGCCGAGTGCCGTCGGGCGACCAGGTGGGCGAGCCGGCGTTCCGGTCGCCCTCCGTGATCTGTCTGACCTCGCCCGATTCCACGTCCACCACGAACAGTTGCGTCCGCACCGACCCGATCAGGCCCGCACCGTCCGCCTTCCAGCCGAGGGTGTCGATGACGACGGGTGCGGTGTCGTCGCGCCGGATCCCGGGGGCCGAGAATGCGATCCGTGATCCGTCCGGACTCCACACCGGTGTGCCCGCCCCCGCCGGGCATCGGGCGGACGTGGTGAGCGCCGCGGCCTCTCCTCCCTCGGCGGGCAGCAGATGGAGCTGCCCCTCGCGCAGGAACGCCAGTTGGGTCCCGTCCGGGGACCAGCGCGGTGCGGTGTCCGCGGGCCCATGGGTGAGCCGCCGGGCCGGGCCGCCCCCGCCGCGTACCTCCCAGAGGGAGCGGACCACACGGTCGTTCTCGGCATCCTGGGTGGTCAGTGTGTAGGCGACACGTAAACCGTCGGGGGACAGTGCGGGGTCACCGGGGATCTCGAACCGGTACAGGTCGTCGATCGTCAGTGGTCGGGGCATGACGCCTCCTCGGGCGAGGGCAGGGTCGGCAAACAGGAGATCAGGTTCCGGGTCGTCGGGTGCTCCGAGTGCTCCAGCACCCGGTCGGTGGGACCGCACTCGACGAGGTGTCCGCCGTCCATCACGGCGACCTGGTCGGACACGTAGCGGACGACCGCGAGGTTGTGGGAGATGAAGAGCATCGCGAAGCCCAGCTCGCGCTGGAGCCGGCGCAGCAGATTGAGCACCGCACCCTGGACGGACACGTCCAGCGCCGAGGTGATCTCGTCCGCGATCAGCACGGCGGGCCGGGCGGCCAGGGCCCTGGCCAGGGCCACCCGTTGGCGCTGGCCGCCCGAGAGCGCGTCCGGGGTCAGCGCGGCCCGCGCGGGGTCGATGCCGACGAGCTCCAGGTAGCGGGCCACCTCCGCCTCGCGTACGGCGCGGCGTTCGCGGGCCGGTGCCTTGCGGGCGGGGGGTTCGCGTGAGCCGGTCTCGCGTGGCACCGCTTCGGCGACCGATGCGCCGATGGTCATACGCGGGTCGAGCGAGGCGTACGGATTCTGGAACACCAGCTGCACCGGGCTGCGCCCGCGCCGGCGCCCGGCGTCGCTCCCGGCGACCAGTACGCGCCCGGAGTGCATCGGCGCCAGCCCGACGACGGCCTTCCCGAGGGTCGATTTGCCCGACCCCGACCCGCCGATCAGTCCGGTCACCGTTCCTTCCGGCACCAGCAGGTCGACGTTCTCCACCGCGGTGAAGCGGCCGTAGCGCACGGTGATCCCGCGCAGCTCCAGTGAGCTCATGACGTTGCCTCCGCTCCGTGTGACGTGGACCGGACGGGGGCACCGGCGCCCACCGCGTCCACCGGGTACCAGCAGGCGACCCTTCGCCCCGGCCCGAAGTCGGCCAGCTCGGGAGCATCGCCGTGGCAGCGTTCCCGGGCGCGTTCGCAGCGCGGCGCGAAGGCGCATCCCGGGCCGGCCTCTCCCGGTTCCGGCGGGCGGCCGGGGATGGTCGCCAGTTCCCTGCCGGGATCCGTGGCCATGGTCGGGACCGCCTCCGCCAGCGCCCGGGGGTACGGGTGGGCCGCGCCCCCTGCCAGCTCGGCGACCGGGAGATCCTCGACGATCAGGCCGCCGTACATCACCAGGACCCGTGCACAGACCTGGGCGACGACGGCGAGGTCGTGGGAGATCAGCAGCAGCGCGGCGCCGGAGCCCTCGCGCACCTCGGCGAGCAGGTCGAGCACCTGCTGCTGGACGGCCACGTCGAGTGCCGTGGTCGGCTCATCGGCGATGATCAGTTTCGGCTCCCCCATCAGCCCCATCGCGATGACGGCCCGCTGTCGCATCCCGCCGGAGTACTCGTGCGGACGCTGCCGGGCGCGCCGTTCCGGCGAGGGGATACGGACGGCGCCGAGCCGGTCGACGGCGCGTGCCGTGGCCTGTGCGCCCCCATTGGTCGAGTAGCTGAGCCCGACGGTGAGCGGTCTGCCGTCCTTGGTCCAGATGCCGCCGCTCTTCGCCCAGCCCGCGGCGGTGAGCGCGGCGGCGGCCTGCGCCGTGTCATGGGCGGGAAGGTTCCCGGTCACCGTGTCGCCGGTGCAGGGGGTGGGGACGGTCTCACCGATGCGGGTGGGGGGCTTGCCCTTCCCCCCGGTGGCCACGTTCCTGAGCTGCTTGAGATCCAGTACGGAGACCAGAGCCTTGCGTACCGCCAGATCGGCGCCCGGACGGCCGGCGGCCTGGTTGAACACGAGCTGCCCGAACAGCGACTCGATGCTCTCGTTCTTCACCTCGGCCGCGTCCAGCCGGTCCTGGTCGGCGCCGTTGATCAAGGCCCCGTTGATCTGCCCGGCCATCAGGAGATTGGCTGCGGTCGACTCGTTGGCGACCACCTTGAACACCACCTTGCCGGGGAGGCCCGCGCCAGTGGATCCACGGGGACCCCAGGCGTATCCGTCCCGCTTGACATACGTGTAGTGGTCGCCCGGAACCGCTTCGCTCAGCCGGTACGGCCCGCTCGCGTTGGTGGCCTTGGCCAGCGCGGCCGGCGCAGCCAGGCTCTTCTTGCAGACCAGCGGCAGCAGCCGGGCCATCTGCACGAGGAACGAAGCGGGTTTCTTCGTGGTGACGGTTACCGTCCGGGTCGCCTTGTCGGCCTTCGCCACAGCGGTGACGGGGACGGAGAGCCCGAGCATCGGCGACTGGTTCTTCGGATCGGCGATGTGGTTGTACTGGGCGGCCACATCGTCCGCGGTGAGCGGTGAGCCGTCCTCGCAGGTCACCCCGGAGCGGATGGTGAACTGCGCGGAGGTGGAGGTGGCGGACCATTTCTCGGCCACCCCGGGAACCAGCGAACCGTCGGCTGCGATGTGCACGAGCGTGTCGTACGCGAAGGAGTTCATCGACAGTGCGGTGCTGGCGAGCGCCGTGGTGGGGCTGAGAGTGCCCGGATCGACGGCGACGGCGAGCACCACCGTCGAACCGCCGGGGCCGTCGGCGGCCGAGCCGCCGCATGCGGCCGTGGTGGCGACCAGGCCGAGCGCGGTGGCCACCGCGGCCGCCGACCGGGTCCTGCGTGTCGTTCTGCTTCTCGTCTCCATGCCTGTGGTGCTGGCCATGGTCACCCTCCGAGGGAGCGGCACGCCGCCGCCGGGTGAGGGAACATTAGGCAGTTGCACACCCGCCCCGAGTGGTCGCGCCGCACGAAAAACTGCCTCGCCGACCGTGCGCCGCGACGAAGACGAACACGAGAGCGCCAGGGCGTGACCACCTCCGGCGGGAACGCACGCATCGGCCCAAGTCACCGGTATGGGGGATGGGCAGACTGTCCGCCGGCACCGTCCAGAGGATGAGCAAGGGCGGTTCATCCCGTTATGGTCGAGAAGTGGGACGGCGGGATCCCACGGATCCCGCCCCCACTTCCCGATCCATACGAAGGGACGTGAGCGCGCTATGCAGGCGGCGTTTCTGGTGGCCCATCAGGGCACCGAACAGGTCGAGCTGACCAAGCCATGGCGGGCGGTGACCGCCGCGGGTGGCACCCCGAAGCTGGTCTCCACCTCGGCGGGGAGGGTGCAGGCGTTCCATCATCTGGACAAGGCGGACACCTTCCCCGTCGACCTGACCGTGGCCGAGGCGACCGCGGCGGACTTCGACGGCCTGGTGCTGCCCGGCGGGGTGGCCAACCCGGACGCGCTGCGCCTGGACAAGCGGGCGGTGGCGTTCATCAAGTCGTTCTTCGACGCCGGGAAGCCGGTGGCCGCCATCTGCCACGCACCCTGGACGCTGATCGAGGCCGATGTGGTGCGCGGCCGCACCCTGACCTCCTGGCCGAGCCTGCGGACCGATATCCGCAACGCGGGCGGCACCTGGGTCGACGAACAGGTCAATATCTGCACCGCGGGACCGAACACGCTGATCACCAGCCGTAAGCCGGCCGATCTGGACGCCTTCTGCGCGGCGTTCGTCTCGGAGTTCTCCCACTGATCCACCGGCGGCGGCCGCCCTACGGCCCGAGGATCACCACCGACTCCGGTGGCAGACGCAGCACACCGTCGGCACCGGGCAGATGCGCCTCGGGCCAGCCCGCCAGCGCCTCCGTCCTCGCGCCGTCGCCGTCGCCGACCGGAATGGCCGCTGTGGCCTCCCGCCCGAGATGGACCGCCACCCGCAGCGGCCCGCGGCGCAGCAGCAGCCAGCGGGCGGCCTCGTCGTAGTGGACGTCGGTGTGCCGTGGATCCGGGTCGGTCAGCGCGGGCAGCTCGCGGCGCAGCGCCAGCAGCGTACGGTGCCAGGCCAGCAGCGCGGCATGCGGTGCGAGGGCCGGCTCGGACCAGTCCAGGACGCAGCGGTCGCGGGTGGCCGGGTCCTGCGGATCCGGCCAGTCGCCGGCCTGCCCGGCCCATTCGTGCGCGGCGAACTCGCGCCGGCGCCCGGCCCGTACCGCCTCGGCCAGCTCCGGATCCGTGTGATCGGTGAAGTACTGCCAGGGCGTGGTTGCACCCCACTCCTCACCCATGAACAGCATCGGTGTGAACGGCGAGCACAGCACCAGCGCGGCGGCACAGGCGAGCAGGCCGGGGGAGAGTCCGGCGGCGAGCCGGTCGCCCAGCGCCCGGTTGCCGATCTGATCGTGCGTCTGGGCGTAGGCCAGCAGGCGGTACGCGGGCGTCACCCGCAGATCGAGCGGCGCGCCGTGCACCCGGCCGCGGAAGCTGGAATGGCTGCCGTCATGGAAGAAGCCGCCGGTCAGCGTCTTGGTGAGGGCGGCGAGCGGGGCGCGTGCGAAGTCGGCGTAATAGCCGCGGGATTCGCCGGTGAGCGCGGTGTGCAGGGCGTGGTGGAAGTCGTCGTTCCACTGGGCGTGCAGGCCCTGGCCGCCGCTCTCGCGCGGCGCGGTGGTGCGCGGATCGTTGAGGTCGGACTCGGCGATCAGGAACAGCGGGCGGCCCAGCTGCCCGGCCAGCCCGTCCACGGCGGCGGACAGCTTGGTCAGGAAGTGCGGGGTGTGGTCGTCGTGCAGCGTATGGATCGCGTCCAGCCGCAGCCCGTCGAGCCGGTAGTCGCGCAGCCAGGAGAGCGCACTGCCCAGGAGATAGCCGCGCACCTCCTCGCAGCCGGGGGCGTCGAGATTGACCGCCGCGCCCCAGGGCGTGTGGTGGGTGTCGGTGAAGTACGGCCCGAATTCCGGGAGATGGTTGCCGGACGGGCCGAGGTGGTTGTGCACCACATCGAGGATGACGCCCAGCCCGTAGCCGTGCGCGGCGTCCACGAACCGCTTGAGCCCGTCCGGCCCGCCGTACGGCTCATGCACCGCCCAGGGGGCGACCCCGTCGTACCCCCACCCATGGGTGCCCGGGAACGGGCAGACGGGCATCAGCGAGACATGGGTGATCCCCAGGTCGGCGAGGTGGCGCAGCCGCGCGGCGGCGGCGTCGAAGGTGCCCTCGGGGGTGTACGTCCCGATGTGCAGCTCGTAGAGGACCGCGCCGGGCAGCGGGCCGCCGGACCACGGATGCCGCCAGTCGAACCGGTCGTGCTCGACGACCGCGCCGGGCCCGCCGGGGCCCTCCGGCAGCCGGGCGGCGCGCGGATCGGGGAGCGGCGGCCCCCCGTCGAGCCGGTACGCATAGCGGTCGCCGTCCTGCGCCGGTGCCTCGGTGCGCCACCACCCCGCCCGGCCGACGTCACGCTCCATCGGGATCGCCGGCTCACCGGCCCGGTCCCCCGCCCACTGGAGAGCGACCTGCCCGGCGCCCGGCGCCCACACCTCGAACAGCATGGCCGTCCTCCTTCGTTCGCTCCCGGTCCCGACGACCAAAGCATGTCGTCGCGCCGCCCGACAGCCCGACGTGGCGGCACGGGCCGACATCGCGCCATCACACTGGGCCGTTCCGGCGAGCCGGCGTGCCCGCCCGCGGCGCCCCGCACACCGCCATCGCCTGGACAGCGGCTCGCGGTGGCCGGAGAATCACGGCATGACTTCGCTCGAGTTCCCTGCGCACCCGGTGCGCCCGTCGGACGCGGACCGGGAACGCGCCCTTGACCTGCTGCGCGACGGTGCGGCGCAGGGACGGCTGTCCCAGGACACCTTTCTGCGTCGGCTGGAACTCGTCCTTACCGCCCAGCAGCGCTCCGAACTCGACCTGGCCACGGCCGACTTGGAGAGCCGCGGCAAGGTCCAGGGCACGATGCTGCGGATGGTCGGCCGGGTGTCGGCGTTCCACATCCGGGTGCGCAGGGCATGGCGTATGGAGCGGCTGCCCAAGCTGCTGCTGCCGGAGCCGGGCCCGTTCCCGCTGCTCATAGGCCGGGCGCCCGGCGTGGGCCTGCGCCTCAACCACGAGACGGTCTCCCGCGCCCACGCCGAACTCCGCAGCGCCGGCAAGGGCTGGCTGCTGCGCGACCTCGGCTCCACCAACGGCACCTGCGTCAACGGCCGCCGGGTGGTGGGCGAGGTCCCGGTCGGACCCGGCGACCACATCACGTTCGGCCGGGTGGATTACGTCCTGACGGAGCGTTGAGCCGGGCCGCGGCCCGGGCCTGCATCATGCGGACCCGCCCCGCGACGGCGCCTCCTCCTTCCGCATTGGCCGGTCGCCCGACGGATGCGATGTCCACACCCCTTCACCGTGCGTCAGTCCGGGCAACAGCCCCTGGAATTCCTGTACATGACGCGCGGGCAGGGCTCCGCTGAGCAGCCACGACTGCCGGCCGCCGGAGGTCTCGGCGAGCTCCGCGCCCAGCGCCGCGAGCCGGGCGGTCACCGGCGCGAGCGCGGCGAGCGGGATCTCGGCCTCGAAGGCGTGGCAGGGCTCGTACACCCGGGTGCCGGCCCGGTCGAGCGCCCGCAGCAGGACGACGGGCGTGACCGTACGGAAGTCCCCGGCCGTGCTGACCGGGCCGACGAATCCGGAACGGGTCAGCACCACCCGGCAGTCCGTCACCGCCCGGCCGCGCGGGCCGTGCCGCAGGGTCGCCCGGACGGTCTCCTCGATGGCCTGGTGGAAGGCGTGCGGCAGGGCGCCCAGTTCGGTCTCGTAGGTGAAGACGACGCCGGAGCCGCGGGCGCCCGGCTCGACGCGCAGCCCGACCGTGGCCCAGGGGCCGGTGTGGCTGCGCTTGGCGATCTCCTCGTAGGCCTCGCCCACACCGGTCGGCCGCTCGACGCACACCACCCGGCTCGGCGCGAACTCCGCCTCGATGCCGTGCTCCTGACGCAAGGTGGCCGCGATGATCTCCTTCTGCACCTCGCCGTGCAGCAGCACCGAGGTCGCGCCGCCGGGCGCGGGGCGGACCTGTAGCAGCGGATCCTGGTCGGCGAGCGTCAGCAGCGCGGCGCGCAAGGCGGCGGCATGCGCCGGCTGGCGGGCGTGGACAACGGTCTCCAGGGTGGGGGAGGGGAACAGCGCGGTGTCGGCGGGGGCGTCGGTGGCCGGGCCGAGACGGTCGCCGGTGCGGATACCGGGCAGCCCGCGGAGCACCGCGATATTGCCCGCGGTGAGCGGCCCCTCGTGGCCGGGCGGCCGGCCGACGATGTCGAGCGAGGTGATCCGGCCGGTCAGTGTGTCGCCGGTGCCGTCCGCCGCACGCCGGTGCAGCTCGATCTGCCGGCGCGGCCGCAACTCGCCCGCATGCAGCCGGATATGGGCCGTCCGCTCGCCGTTCGGCGGCTGGTGGACGGCGAACACCGTGCCCCGCGGCACCGCGTCCGCGCCCGCCGGCGCCGGCGGGATCAGCCGGAGCATGCCCTCGACGAGCGCGCCGACGCCCTGGCCGCCGAGCGCCGAACCGAAGTACACCGGGTGCAGTGAACCGTCGGCGGTCCGGGCGGCCAGCGCCGCGCGAAGCCGCTCCGCGGTGGGCGGTGGCCCCTCCACCAGCTGGGCCAGGATCGAGTCGTCCGCCTCGGCCACCGTCTCGGCGATCCGGTCGCGGACCCGCGGGTCCTCCAGGGCGTACGCCGTCGAGCGGGCCCGCGCGGTGCCGAGGCCGGCCACGGCCGTCATCGGGACGGCGACGGGGGCCAGCAAGCGGCGGATGTCCGCGAGCAGCGCGTCGCCCCGGGCGCCGACCCGGTCGATCTTGTTGACGAAGAGCAGGGTGGGCAGCCGCAGCCGCCGCAGCGTCTTCATCAGGACCCGGGTCCTGGCCTGGACGCCCTCCACCGCGGACAGCACCAGCACGGCGCCGTCGAGCACCCCGAGGGCGCGCTCGACCTCGGCGATGAAGTCGGAGTGGCCCGGGGTGTCGATGAGATTGACCTGCACCTCGCCGACGGTGAAGGACGCGACGGCCGAGCGGATGGTGATGCCACGCTGCCGCTCCAGCTCGCCGGTGTCCGTCCGGGTGTCACCGGCGTCGACGCTGCCGAGCCGGTCGATGGCGCCGGTGTCGAACAGCAGCCGCTCGGTGAGGCTGGTCTTACCCGCGTCGACGTGGGCGAGAATCCCGATGTTCAGGGTGTGCGAAGGGTGCGAAAGAAGCATGGAAGGTGCGGTCCTCTAGAACTGTCGTCCGGCTGGGGCGATGAGTAGTTCCGAGGAATCGGCGCATTCCGGGCTCCTTGGTGCGGGGATGTCGGGCGTACGGGGTCATGCTGGCCAGCCGTACGCCCGGCCGCAACCGAATTGAGCGGCCGCCCCGCACCGCTCAGTGCTGATGCAGCCCCCGCCCCGCCAGCGTCAGAAAGGTCTCGCCGACCGCCTCCGACAGCGTCGGGTGCGCATGGATGTGCTGGGCGACATCGGCGGGTTCGGCGTCCCAGGCCACGATCAGCTGGCTCTCCGCGACCATCTCCGAGACATGCGGCCCGACGAGATGGACGCCGAGCACCGCGCCGGTGGCCTCGCCGCCCGCCCCGTCGGCCGCCGCGATCACCTTCACCATGCCGCCCTGACCGTGCACCATGCCCTTGGCGGTGGCGGTCAGCGGCATGGTGTTGACCTTGATCTCCAGGCCCCGGGCGCGCGCCTGCGCCTCGGTCAGACCGACCGACGCGGTCTGCGGGGAGGAGTACGTCACCCGCGGCACGGTCGCGTAGTCCACCGGACGCGTCGGGATTCCCGCCAGCGTCTCGGCCACCAACAGCCCCTCCGCGAACGAGGCATGAGCCAGCCCGAGGGACGGCGGCGGCAGCAGATCGCCGACCACATGGATGCCCGGCACGGCGGTCTCCAGCCGCGACCAGTCCGCCGGCGGGACAAAACCCCGCCCGTCCGTCGACAGCCCGGCGGCCTCCAGGCCGAGCCCGTCCGTCACCGGCACCCGCCCCACCGCGACCAGCAGCCGCTCGGCCTCGATCACCACCTCCTCGCCCTTGGGGGTGCGTACGGTGGCCCGTATGCCGTCCGGCAGCAGCTCGGTGCCGGTCAGCGTCGAGCCCGTACGGACCGCGATGCCGCGCTTCTTCAGGCCGCGCGCCAGATGGCGGCCGACATCCTCGTCCTCCAGCGGAAGCAAACGCTCCGCAGCCTCGACGAGGGTGACCTCGGCCCCCATGGAGCGGTGGAAGGAGGCGTACTCGACGCCGATCGCACCGCCGCCCAGCACCACTACGGACGCCGGGAGTTCGGCCGCGAACAGCGCATCGTCGCTGGTCACCACCCGCCGGCCATCCGCCGTCAGGCCCGGCAGCAGACGCGGCCGGGAGCCGGTGGCCAGCACGATGCCGCGCCGGGCGGTGAACTCTCCCGCGCCCTCGATCCGGACCGTACGCGGCCCGGTCAGCCGCGCCGAGCCCTGGACGACCCGCACCCGCGCCGTCTGCAAGTTCCCCGCCACGCCCTGGTGGTTGCGGGCGACGATGCTGTCGCGGGTGGCCACCAGCGCCGGCCAGTCCAGGGAGTCGACGGTGGCCTTGACGCCCCACCGTTCGCGGGCCTCCGTGATCCCGTCCACCAGCTCGGCGGCGTGCAGCATGGCCTTGCTGGGGATACAGCCGCGGTGCAGACAGGTGCCGCCGATCAGATCGCGTTCGGCCAGCACCACCCGCAGCCCCAGTGCCGCGGCGCGCAGGGCCGTGCTGTAGCCGCCGGTGCCGCCGCCGATGACAAGGACGTCCGTGGTGTTCATGTCTGACTCACTCATGCGACAAGGCTCCGCCCACCTGCGGTGATGAGTCCAAGGCAATGTTTCTATGGGGGTGATGAAGATGCTTCATGAGGCGCGCGGGGCGCAAAGGGAGGGGCGGGGATGAGCCTGCGGCAGATGGAGTACCTCGTCGCAGTCGTCGAGGAGGAGTCCTTCACCCGCGCCGCCGAGGCGCTGCATGTCACCCAGTCCGCGCTCTCGCACCAGATCAAGGCGCTGGAGCGGGAGGTCGGCGGCCCGTTGCTGGAGCGGATGACCCGCGGGGTGCGGCTGACCGCGATGGGCCGGGCCTACTTCCCGCACGCCGAACTCGCCGTCCGCAGCGCCCGGCAGGCCCGCCGGGCCGCGCTGGCCGCCGGCGGCGCGGAGAGCGGCGAACTGCATATCGCGACCGTGCACGCCCAGGCGATCGGTGTGCTGCCGGAGGTGTGCGCACGCTGGGCCCGCGCCCACCCCGGTATGCGTCTGGTGCTCCACGAGTACGCCACCACCGAGGAGTTGTACGAGCAGATGGCGCGCGGCATCGCCGATATGGCGCTCGGGCCGCGTCCCAAGGACTGGCAGGGGCCGGTCACCGTCGTGGGCCGGGAGCGGATGGTGCTGGTCGTGCCGCGCGATGATCCGCTCGCCGCCCGGGACTCGGTACGCCTGGCGGAGCTGGCGCACCGGCCGTGGGTGCGCTGCAGCCTGGAGCCGGTGGTCGAGGGGCGCCGCTGGCTGGACCTGGAGTGCGAACGCGTCGGCTTCACACCGCGGACGGCCGTCCGCACCCAGCACAGCTCGACCGCGGTCCGGATGGCTTCGGCCGGCGTCGGCGTACTGCTGACCGCGGCCCATGAACTCATCGGCCTGGACTGTGCGTACGTGCCCACCGATCCGCCGTGGCGCCGCGACATCACGGTCTTCTCCCGCGTCGAACTGACCGGCGCGGCTGCGGAGTTCACCGAGCTGCTGCGTAACACGGCGAAGGAGGGTCCGGAGATGGGGAGCTGACGTTGTGTCAGACCCACCAAAGTCGTACGGCTACTCGCCCTCTGCTCCCTCGCTCACGAACAGCGCGACCGGCGACACCTCCAGCAGCTCGCTCAGCCCCACCACCGCACCGCCCGGCAGCTCGCGCCCGGTCAGCAGCTCGCGCCAGGGGCCGCCCGGCGGCAGCCGCAGCCCGGTGTCCCACCAGCCGCCGGTCTCCACCAGCCGCAGCGACAGCCGGGTCACCACCGTCAGCACCCGACCGCTGCGGCAGAACGCCACACAGTGCTCGGCCGCCGGCCCCTCCGCGTACACCGGCTCGTACGACGCGGTGGCGCCGAACCACTGCGGACGGTCGCGCCGCAGCCGGAGCGCCGCCGCGGTGAGCCGTAGCTTCTCACCCGACAGATCGCGCGGCGTGGCCCCGCCGTCCAGCTCGGCCAGCAGCTCCGGCCGGAAGCGGGCGGGCCGCCGGTTGTCCGGGTCGACCAGCGCGACGTAGCCGAGCTCGGTGCCCTGGTAGAGGTCGGGGACGCCCGGCATGGTGAGGTGCAGCAGCGCCGCGCCCAGCACATTCGCGCGGATGTGCGGGGCGAGCTCCTCGTCCAGCGCGGTGAGCGGGGCGGCCATGGGGCCGCAGGGCCCGCTGCGGATGAACTCCGCGACCGCCTCCTCGTAGTCCGGGTTCGGCTCCGTCCAGGAGGTGCGCAGCCCGGCCTCCCGTACGGCCTTGAGGACCGCGGGCCCGACCCGCTCCCAGCTGTCGCCGGGTGGGGGTGCCCCCAGCGTTGGCTGGGGGAGTGCCCCCACCGCCGTCGGACCGTCGGCGGGCGCGCCCAGGCCGAACGCGGTCTGCCAGGCCAGCCAGGACACCATCGGGTCCGGCGGACCCGCGCCGTCCACCCCCTTGACCCCGATCCCGCACATCGCGCCCTCGGCCATCCCGCCCAGCACATCCCGCCACCGGTCGGGGCATTCGGACAGCACCGCGATCCGCGCCCGCACATCGGCGCTGCGCTTGGTGTCGTGCGTGGAGAGCACCGTCCCGGTCACCGGCCAGTCCCGCTGGATCCGCGTGCAGTACGCATGGAACGCCTCCGGGGGGAGTGCCGGCTCGCCGGGGTCGCCGCCGACCTCGCAGGCCGACAGCAGCACCGGATAGCGGTAGAAAGCGGTGTCCTCCACGGACTTGGCGTGCAGCGCGGACGCGGTCTGGGCGAACCGCGCGGCGAAGTCGGCCCGGTCCGGGTCGGCGCCGCCCGGGGCGCCGTGGCACCGGTCGTCACCGTCGGAGTCGTCGTGTCCGGCGCCGCCCGCCCCCACACCGAGCGCCAGATCGTGGATCAGATCCACCGCCCGCGCCTCCTCGGGCACCCGGAACGCGGTACGCGCCCGCACCGCCGCTCTGCCCAGCATCGCCGCGTCCGGCACCGCCCGGGTCGCATCGGCGGCGTACGGGCGGTAGACCGGCAGCCGCACCAGCAGCTCACGGATCGCATGGCGCAGCGCCCACGGCGCATGGTCGCCGGGCTCGGGGAAGCGTTCGCTGATCCGCACGGCCGTCCGCACCAGCCGCTCGACCTCCGTGGCCAGATCGTGGGTGACGACCTCGTACGCGGCCCGGCGCACCGTCTCCTCCCAGTCGCCGCCCTCGTCGGCCAGCGGGGTGACGAAGTCCCGGTAGTGGGAGAAGAGCCGCCCGATGCCCTGCGGGCAGACGAACAGCCCGTCGATGTGGCGCAGCGCGTCGTACCCCGTCGTGCCCGCGCACGCCCAGCTCTCGGGCAGCCGCTCATCGCCGGTCAGGATCTTCTCCACCACGGTCCAGCGGCCGCCGGTCTCCTCGCGCAGCCGGGCCAGATAGCCGCCGGGGTCCACCAGACCGTCCGGGTGGTCGATGCGCAGCCCGTCGATGACGCCCTCGCGGATCAGCCGCAGGACCGTGCCATGGGTCGCCTCGAAGACCTCGGGGTCCTCCACGCGTACCCCGATCAGCTCCGAAATGGTGAAGAAGCGACGGTAGTTCAGCTCGCTGCGGGCCAGCCGCCACCAGGCGAGGCGGTACCACTGGGCCTCCAGGAGGCGCGCCGTGGGCAACTTCTCCGTACCGGGGCGCAGCGGAAAGATGCGGTCGTGGTAGCACAGCACCCCGTCGTCGTCGACGAGGAAGTGCCGCGCCTCCTCGCCGAGCCGTCCGCCGAGCACCGGCAGTAGCACCCGCCCGCCGAGGCCGGCGTCCCAGTCGATGTCGAACCACCGCGCGTACGGCGATTTTGGGCCGTTGCGCAGCACCTCCCACAGCGGCCCGTTCCGCCAGACCTGCTCCGGCACCGCCATATGGTTCGGCACGATGTCGACGATCAGGCCGAGGCCGTGCGAACGGGCCGTCGCCGCCAGCGCCCGCAGCCCCTGCTCACCGCCCAGCTCGGCCCGTACGGCCGTATGGTCGACCACGTCATAGCCATGGGTCGACCCCGGCACCGACTCCAGCACCGGCGAGAGGTGCAGATGGGACACCCCCAGCGAGGCCAGGTGCGGGACGGCCCGTTCGGCGGCGGCGAACGGGAAGTCCGGCTGGAGCTGCAGCCGGTAGGTGGCGGTCGGCGACGGACTCGATGGCTGCGTCATGGGAACACCCGTACCCCGCTGACGGCTCGTTGTGTCATCTCCCACCGGCATTGCTGTTGTTGTTTCCACCAAGGAGGCGGGCGCACGCCGGCGCGCCGGCCCCGTCGCGCCTACGCGGGCCGTTGCAGCACCAGCAGGCTCCGGCCGACGAGCGTCAGCCGATCGCCGGCCTTGACCTTGGCGCCACCGCCGTCCGCCACCACAAACGGCCGGTCGGTGTCCACCACGACCTGCCACTGGCGGCCGAGGTGCTCGGGCACCATGAACTGCTTCTCCTGGTCGTGGGCGTTGAACATCAGCAGGAACGAGTCATCGGTGATGGGCTCACCGCGCGGACCCGGCTCGGAGATCGAGCTGCCGTTGAGGAACACCGTCAGCGATTTGGCATGCACCGACTGCCAGTCGCGGGGCCCCATCTCCTCGCCGCCCGCCGTGAACCACGCGATATCGGACAGCTCGTCATGGGTGCCCTCCATCGGGTGGCCCTGGAAGAACCGCCGGCGCCGGAACACCGGATGGTCGCGCCGCAGCCACACCATCTGCCGGACGAACGCCAGCAGCGCCAGCTGCTCCTCGTCCGCCCGCGGTGTCTCCTGCGGCCCGTCCGCCTCGTCGGGGTCATCGGGGTCATCGGGGTCATCGGGGTCGTCGGACACGTACGGCTCCCCGGCGCCCCCGCCCCGCCCGGGCTCCGGCCAGCGCACCCACGACAGCTCGTTGTCCTGGCAGTACGCGTTGTTGTTGCCGCCCTGGCTGCGCCCGAACTCGTCCCCGTGACTGAGCATCGGCACGCCCTGCGACAGCATCAGCGTGGCCAGGAAATTCCGCATCTGCCGGGCCCGCAGCCGCCGCACCCCGGGATCGTCGGTCGGCCCCTCGGCACCGCAGTTCCACGACCGGTTGAAGCGCTCACCGTCCCGGTTGTCCTCGCCGTTGGCCTCGTTGTGCTTCTCGTTGTACGCGACCAGATCATGCAGCGTGAAGCCGTCATGGCAGGTCACGAAGTTGACCGAGGCCAGCGGCCGCCGCCCGTCCTCCTGGTAGAGGTCCGACGAACCGGTCAGCCGGGATCCGAACTCCGCCAGGGTGCGCGGTTCGCCCCGCCACAGATCCCGCACGGTGTCCCGGTACTTCCCGTTCCACTCGGTCCACAGCGGCGGGAAGTTCCCCACCTGATAGCCGCCCTCACCGACGTCCCACGGCTCGGCGATCAGCTTCACCTGGCTGACGACCGGGTCCTGATGCACCAGATCGAAGAACGACGACAGCCGGTCCACCTCGTGGAACTGCCGGGCCAGCGTCGCCGCCAGATCGAAGCGGAAGCCGTCCACCCGCATCTCCTGCACCCAGTAGCGCAGCGAGTCCATCACCAGCTGGAGCACATGCGGGCTGCGCATCAGCAGCGAATTCCCGGTGCCCGTGGTGTCCATGTAGTACTTCCGGTCCTCCGACAGCCGGTAGTACGAGGCGTTGTCCAGCCCCCGGAACGACAGCGTCGGGCCCAGATGGCTGCCCTCGGCGGTGTGGTTGTAGACCACATCCAGGATCACCTCGATACCGGCCTGGTGCAGCGCCCGCACCGCGGTCTTGAACTCCAGCACCTGCTGCCCGCGGTCGCCCCAGGACGCATACGCGTTGTGCGGGGCGAAGAACCCGATGGTGTTGTAGCCCCAGTAGTTCGTCAGCCCCGCATCCACCAGCCGGTGGTCCTGTACGAACTGATGCACCGGCATCAGCTCCAGGGCGGTCACCCCCAGCTTCGTCAGATGGTCGATGATCGCCGGATGCGCCAGCGCGGCATAGGTGCCGCGCAGCTCCTCGGGGAGCTCCGGATGGCGCATCGTCAGGCCCTTCACATGGGCCTCGTAGAGCACCGTCTCGTGGTACGCGGTGCGCGGCGGACGGTCGTCACCCCAGTCGAAGTACGGATTGACCACCACCGACGCCATGGTGTGCGGCGCCGAGTCCAGGTCGTTGCGTACCTCAGGACGCCCGAAGTGGTAGCCGTAGACCGCCTCGTCCCAGTCGATCCGGCCGCTCATGGCCCGTGCGTACGGGTCGAGCAGCAGCTTCGCCGAGTTGCAGCGCTGCCCCCGTTCCGGTTCGTACGGACCGTGCACCCGGAAGCCGTAACGCTGCCCCGGCATCACCCCCGGAAGATAGGCGTGCCGCACAAAGGCGTCGCTCTCGCGCAGCTCGACGGCGGTCTCCGAACCGTCGTCGTGCAGCAGACACAGTTCGATGCGTTTCGCGGCTTCGGAGAACACCGCGAAGTTGGTGCCCGCCCCGTCATAGGTGGCACCCAGCGGATACATCTGTCCCGGCCAGACCTGCATGCGTAGACTCTTCCACTTTCTCGTCGGCCGCTGCGGCGACTCCACGACACACGTGCGCGGACCGATTCGAAATCCTTCCCCCAACTTGTCGCAACTTGTCGCACACGGAGGTCTTTTCGCCAGATCTCCGGCTGAATGGTGGGCAACCTGTCGCGATGTCGGATCGTCCTATTGGTCGTCCTACTGGAGGACCGACTGGGGGATCTATATGCGTGTCACGGAATGTGACAGCAGGGGGGAACCGTGCACCAACTGATGCACCGCCACCTCGGCAAGGTTGTCGCGGGCGCCGCCATCGCGCTGACCGGCACCGCCGCCATGGTGGCGATCACCTTGCCGGCCGACGCCGGTGCCGCCGACGGACCGGGCACCGGCAGCCGGCCCGCCGCGGCCGGCGCACCCGCACCGGGACGCGACCCGGGGCAGCCGCCGCC
>NZ_QUAC01000047.1 GCF_003389455.1 Streptomyces inhibens
CGGCCGGTCAGCCCGGACCGCCGCCGCAGCAGGGCGGCGACGACTGGACGCTGAACCCGCCGAGCGTCCAGGGCGCGCCCCCGCCGATGGCACCCGCGCCGCCCGGCCCCGGCCCGCAGGCCCCCTTCGAGCAGCAGCCCGCGCCGTTCCCGCCGCAGCACCCGGGACCGTACGAGCAACAGCAGCCGGGTCCGTACGAACAGCAGCAGCCGCAGGCGCCGTACGAGCAGCAGCCCCAGGCCCCGTACGAACAGCAGCAGGCACCGTTCGAGCAGCAGCACCCGGGACCGTACGAACAGCAGCAGCCGCAGGCGCCGTACGAGCAGCAGCAGATGCCGCCGCAGCACCAGCAGCCCGGCCCGGACCAGCAGTGGCACGGCGGTCCCGGCCCCGGCCAGGGTCCCGCGGCGCCGCCGCAGGGTCCGCCGCCGGTCGTCGGTGCCGGCTGGGTGGTGGCGATCGCGCCGGACCGCGAGTACTTCATGGCGATGATGGGCCGCAGCGGCCCGGAGGCGGCGGGGCTCAACCTGCCCGCGTACTCCCCCGAGCAGGTGCTCCCGCTCGCCAACGGTCAGATCGCGGTCGGCCGCCGCCGGAACAGCACCGGCGAGGCCCCGGACATCGATCTGGGCAGTGCGCCGGAGGACCCGGGCGTCTCGCACCAGCACGCGCTGCTGGTGCAGCAGCAGGACGGCAGCTGGGCGGTGGTGGACCAGAACTCCACCAACGGCACGACGATCAACCTCGCCGAGGACCCCATCCAGCCCTATGTGCCGGTGCCGCTCCATGAGGGCGACCGGGTGCATGTCGGTGCCTGGACGACGCTGACCGTCCGCCGGGGCTGACCCGCCGGCCGGTCGACGAGCGAACCCGGGGCGTGATCAACCGATCACGCTCCGGCCGCATTTCCGGGCCGCCGCCGGCCCCCTCTCCGGCCGCTGCGTCCTACGACCGAAGTCCTCGGCCGGGGCGTCTGCCACCATGGACGGGTGAACAAGATTCCGCGCGGCACGCTTCAGGAGCAGACCTTCTACGAACAGGTCGGTGGCGAGGAGACCTTCCGCCGCCTGGTGCACCGCTTCTACCAGGGAGTCGCCGAGGACCCGCTGCTGCGGCCGATGTACCCGGAGGAGGACCTGGGCCCGGCCGAGGAGCGGCTTGCGCTCTTCCTCATGCAGTACTGGGGCGGCCCCCGTACGTACAGCGACGGCCGCGGTCACCCCCGGCTGCGGATGCGGCATGCCCCGTTCACCGTCGACCGGGCCGCGCACGACGCCTGGGTGCGGCACATGCGGGACGCGGTGGACTCCCTCGGACTGCCCGAGGAACACGAGACGCAGCTGTGGAACTACCTCACGTACGCGGCCGCGTCGATGATCAACGCCGCGGACTGAGGAACGCGTCACACCTGCCGGCCCGACCGCGGACCGCCCGGACCGGCCCATCACGATCCGGTCAAGCACCCCGCAAACCGCTCACCCGGCCTCCTGTCCTCTGACAGCATCCGATCAACTGTTTGGTACTGATCGGTGCTGCGCGCGGCAGGGGGGTGTCCGTGTCCGGCTTTGTCTTTCTGCGGGTGCGCGCACACCGCCTGCTGCTGGCTGCCGCGCTGCTGTCGGTGCTGCTCACCGCCACCGTGCTGGCGACGCTCGCCGCCTTCTCCGACGCGGTCGGGAACGCCGGGCTGCGCCAGGCGCTGAAAACGCGCTCGGCCGCCGCCGCCACCCTCCAGGTGAAGGCCCAACTTCCCGCGGACACACAGCTGTCCGCGGACCGGGCGGTCGCCAAGGGTGCCCGGCGGGCCTTCGACGGGCTGCCGTTCACGGTGCGCACGCTGACCCGCTCCGGGCCGTACGCACTGCCCCGCGCACTGCGGTCACCGTCAGCCCCCAAGGGTGAGCCGGATCTCACCCATCTC
This sequence comes from Streptomyces inhibens, assembly GCF_003389455.1. GTDB lineage: Bacteria > Actinomycetota > Actinomycetes > Streptomycetales > Streptomycetaceae > Streptomyces > Streptomyces inhibens. Next base: position 1,922 of record NZ_QUAC01000047.1, read on the forward strand.
GCAGCACTGGACCGCTCCCGCCTCACGCTCACCGCGGGGCGCTGGCCCACGCCCGGCGCGCACGGCCCGCTGCCCGTCGCCGTCCCGGAAACCGCGGCCGCCCGGCTGGGGATCAGGCCCGGCCGCCGCCTCACCCTCGACAACCGGCTGTCGGGCCCCGCCCGTCTGACGATCGAGGTCACCGGTGTCTACCGGCCCAAGGACCGCACCGACCCGTACTGGAAGCTCGACGATCTCGGCGGACGCGGGGTGCGCTCCCTCGGCTTCACCACGTACGGGCCGCTGTTCACCGACCCGGCGGCGTTCCACGGCGGGCCGCTGGTCCAGGACTCGGTCGGCTGGCTCGCCACCGCCGACTTCCGCGCGCTGACCGCGGACCGGCTGGACGCGCTGAGCGCCGCCGCCGGCCCGGCTCCCAAGGCGCTGATGGCCGATCCGGCATTCGCGGGCCGGGCCATCGCCACCACCGATCTGCCCGATGCGGTGGGGCAGTTGCAGCGGGCGCTGCTGGTGAACCGTTCGACGATCCTGATCGTCGCGCTCCAGCTGATCCTGCTCGCCGGCTACGCGCTGCTGCTGGTCGCCCGGATGCTGAGCACCGAACGGACCGGCGAGACGGCGCTGCTGCGGGCCCGTGGCGCCTCCCGGCGGCGGATCGGCGGGCTGGCCCTCGCCGAGTCGCTGCTGCTGGCGGCCCCGGCCGCGGTCGGCGCGCCGCTGCTGACCGGCCCGCTGATGCACCTGCTGGCCGGCCGCGGCGCCCTGGCCCGGATCGGGCTGCCGCTGGACACCCGGCTCACCGGCACGGCCTGGCTGACCGGTATCGGCGTGGCGCTGGGCTGCGCCCTCGCGGTCGCCGCGCCCGCCCTGCTGCGGGCGGGCGGCGACGATCCGCAGCGCCGGCGGGC
>NZ_QUAC01000051.1 GCF_003389455.1 Streptomyces inhibens
CCCTGCACTACGAGGTGCGCGGCCAGGGCCCGCTCCTGCTGCTGATCCCCGGAGGGGCGGGCGACGCGGCCTCCTACGACGGCATCGCCGACGACCTGGCCGCCGAATACACGGTCGCGACCTACGACCCGCGCGGCATGTCCCGCAGCACGCTGGACGACCCCGAGGCCGAGCAGCACGTGGCCGAGCACGCCGACGACGCGTTCCGAATACTGGAACTGCTGTCGCCCGGTGAGCCCGCCCGGGTGTTCGGCGCCAGCTCGGGCGCGATCGCCGCCCTGCACCTGCTCACCGCCCACCCCGAACGCGTCGAACGCGTCGTGGCGCACGAGCCGCCGATGGTGGAGGTCCTGCCGGATGCCTCCGAACATCGCGCGCTCATCGCGCGCGTGCAGGAAACGCTTCACGCTCAGGGGCTCATGCCGGCGATGGCCGTGTTCGCCGCGGGGCTGAAGAAGGACGGCGACACCACCGAGCCGAAGGCCGAGCTCAAGCTTCCGCCGCAAGCAGCGGCGCGGGCCGAGCGGACAATGGCCAACCTGCCGTACTTCGTCGGGCGTATCGTGCCCAGCTTCATGTCCTACGCCCCGGACATCCACCGGCTGGGGGCACTGTCGGACCGGCTCGTGCTCGCCTGCGGCCAGGACTCACGTGGCGAGNGGGCACTGTCGGACCGGCTCGTGCTCGCCTGCGGCCAGGACTCACGTGGCGAGCTGCCCTACCGTCCGGCCGCTCTCCTGGCCGAGCGTCTCGGCACGGAACTCCAGCACTATCCAGGCGGGCACACCGGCCTGACCACGCACCCAGCCGAGTTCGGCGAACTCCTTCGGAAGGCCTTCCGCGCCTAGACCCGAATCCGGCCCGTCCTGGCCAACACCACCGAAGTTGGTCACTGAATGTCACATCCGCAACTAGTAGGGCTTTGTTACGTGTCTGGTCAGGTCGTGGGTCTGGTGGTTCGCTGGTGGTATGAGGGCGGATGAACTCGCTGCGTGTCGTGGCTGGTTGGAGGAGTTCGCTGGGGAGGTGTTTGTGCCGCTGGCGCCGCGTGTGGACCAGCGGGTGAAGGGCGGGTTGTATCTGCGGGGTTTGCTGTTGGACGGGCGTCGGAAGTCGATGCAGCCGATGGCCGGGCGTCTTGGTGTTGATCACCAGCAGTTGCAGCAGTTCATGACGTCCTCGACCTGGCCGGTGGATGCGGTCCGCGCGGGGCTGGCTCGCCGGGCAGTGGCGGTGGTGCGTCCGCAGGTGTGGGTGGTGGACGACACCGGCTTCCCGAAGGACGGGGGGTCCTCGCCCGGGGTGGCCCGGCAGTACTCCGGCACGCTGGGCAAGGTCGGCAACTGCCAGATCGGCGTGAGTGTTCATGCCGCCTCCGACACCGCTTCATGCCCGCTGTCGTGGCGGCTGTTTTTGCCCCGCAGCTGGGACGGGCCCGAGGCCGAGGGCCGACGGGTCCGTTGCCGGATCCCCGACGGTGAGCATCACCGGCCCAAGTGGCAGCTCGCACTGGAGATGCTCGACGAGCTCGCCGCCGTCGGGCTGCGGCCGGCGGTGCTGGTCGCGGATGCCGGCTACAGCGCGAACGCAGACTTCCGGCATGCTCTGGAAGACCGGCGCCTGGCCTACGCGCTGCAGGTCAAGGGTGAGCTGACCGCCCATGGTGAGGCAGCAAAACCGTATGAGCCGCCCTATGGCGGGCTCGGTCCACGGCCGCTGCCCCGCTACCGCACCCGCCCGGTGAGTCTGCGCGAACACGTCCTGGCCGCCGGACGCGACCGGGCCCAGGCCGTCACCTGGCGCACGGGCTCCAAAGGAGCCATGACCTCCCGTTTTGTGTTCCTGCGGGTCCGGCTCGCCGGTCGCCGCCCCAAACCGGCACCCGACGGTGTCATCGGCCTGCGGTGGCTGATCGCCCAATGGCCCGAAGGCGAGGACGAACCGGTCAAGTACTGGATCTCCAACCTGCCCGCCGACATCCCCGCCCGCGACCTCGTCCGCATCGCGAAGCTGCGGTGGCGCATCGAACACGACTACCGCGAGCTGAAGACCACGCTCGGGCTCGACCATTTCGAAGGCCGTTCCTTCGCCGGCTGGCACCGCCACGTCACCCTCGTCACCGCCGCCCACCTGTTCCTGACCGAACAGCGGACCTGCCCAAAAGCCCCTGCCAGGGCCTGACCCACTACCAGGCCCTGACTCTCCTCCAACACCTCCTGGCCACCTGGACCGGAACCTGCCCCACCTGCCGACAACCCACCCCATGGCAGCCCTACGACACCACCTAACAAAGCCCTACTAGGGCGTGTCTTCGATCAAGTGATTCGTCGGGGGATCAGCCTGCGACGGGTGCTGACGCGCTGACCATGCAGATCGATTCGGCGGCCGACGGCAGTGGCTCATCACGGGAGTTGGCGGACACGAAATTCCGTCGAACGCGGAGTCGATCTTTGAGAAGGTCGTGAGTGTCCCGGATCTACTGT
>NZ_QUAC01000058.1 GCF_003389455.1 Streptomyces inhibens
GCCCGCCGGGTGGGGTGCGCCCCCCGGCGGGCCGGGCGCCGGGCTCAGCCGCTCTCCTCCCCCAACGCCTCCGCCAACACCTCGGCCAGATGGCGGCCGGGGCGGTTGCCCAGCTGGTCCAGCTGCGTACGGCAGGAGAAGCCGTCCGCGAGGATCTCCGTGTCGGCGGCGGATTGCCGTACGGCGGGCAGGAGTTGGTCCTCTGCGCAGGCCACCGAGACGTCGTAGTGGCCGCGCTCGAAGCCGAAGTTGCCGGCCAGGCCGCAGCAGCCGCCGCTCAACTGCCCGCTGAGACCGGCGCGTTCGCGCAGCCGGCGGTCGGCCGCGTCGCCGAGGACCGCGTGCTGGTGGCAGTGGGTCTGGCCGGCGACGGGGCGGTCGATACGGGGCGGCTGCCAGTCGGGGGCCAGCTCCTCCAGTACCTGCGCGAAGGTGCGTACGGAGGAGGCGAGTCGGGCGGCCCGGGGGTCGTCGAAGAGCAGTTCGGGGAGGTCGGTGCGCAGGGCGGCGGCGCAGCTCGGTTCGAGGACGACCAGGGGGCGGCCGTCGCGGAGCAGGGGGCTCAGTACGTCGACCGTGCGGCGCATGACCGTACGCGCCCGGTCGAGCTGGCCGGTGGAGACATAGGTCAGACCGCAGCACAGGGGCGGGCGGTGCAGACGGGGCAGGCTGGGCTGGGGTACGGCGCCGCCGGGCTGGCGCAGGGGGGCGGTCGGCGGGAGGAGGGGGCGCAGGCCGGCGGCCTCCAGGACGTGTACGGCGGCGCGGCCCACCTGCGGGGAGAGGAAGTTGGTGAAGGTGTCGGGCCAGAGGATCACGGTGCGGCCGGACGGGGCCTTGGGGGAAGGCGTCGACTTCCGCCTCCGCCACCACCACCGCGTGAACGGATCGGTGGCCAGGCGGGGGATCGGCCGCTCGGCCGCGATCCCCGCGAGCCGTTTGCCGAGGTCGGCCAGCGGCGTACGGGCGAGGGCGTTGAGGGCGGGGGCTGCCGGGGCGGCGGCGTACAGCCATGTGGGGAGGCGGCCCATGGAGTAGTGCGCGGCGGGGCGCAGCCGGCCCTTGTAGTGGTGGTGCAGGAATTCCGCCTTGTAGGTGGCCATGTCGACGCCCACGGGGCAGTCGCTGCGGCAGCCCTTGCAGGACAGGCACAGATCGAGGGCCTCATGCACCTCCGGCGACCGCCAGCCGTCGGTGATCACCTCGCCGGCGAGCATCTCGTGCAGCAGCCGGGCCCGGCCCCGGGTGGAGTGCTGCTCCTCGCCGGTGGCGCGGAAGGACGGGCACATGACGTCCGCCGACCCCGGGCCGGTCGTGGCATTGCGGCACTTGGCGACGCCCACGCAGCGGCGTACGGCCGCGGAGAAGTCGCCGTTGTCGTGCGGATAGCCGAATGCGACCGGGACCGGGCGCTTCGGCAGCAGCTCGAAGCGGAGGTTCTCGTCGAGCCGGGCGGGGCGTACCAGCATGCCGGGGTTGAGGCCGGCGGCCGGGTCCCACAGGTCCTTGAAGCGGCCGAAGAGGGCGACGAGTTCCGGCCCGTACATCTTCGGCAGCAGCTCGGCGCGGGCCTGTCCGTCGCCGTGTTCGCCGGACAGCGAGCCGCCGTGCGAGACGACCAACTCGCCCAGGTCGTAGGAGAAGGCGCGGAAGCGGCGGATGCCGGGGGCGGTCAGCAGATCGAAGTCGATACGGATGTGGATACAGCCGTCGCCGAAGTGGCCGTAGGGCGTGCCGCGCAGACCGTGCTGGTCCAGCAGGGCGCGGAAGTCCCGCAGATACGGGCCGAGCCGGGCGGGCGGTACGGCGCAGTCCTCCCAGCCGGGCCAGGCCTCGCTGCCATCGGGCATCCGGGTGGCGGTGCCGGAGGCGTCCTCGCGGACCCGCCACAGCGCCCGCTGACCGGCCGGGTCGGCGACCACCGTGTGGTCGGTGGTGCCGTCCGCGGCGGCCGCCCGGCACAGCGCCTCGGCCCGGGCCACCGCCTCACCGGGGCTCGCGCCGCCCATCTCCACGAACAGCCAGGCACCGCCCTTGGGCAGCCCGGCCGCGCTGCCCACCAGGTCGGCGGCCATCCCCTCAACGGTCAGCGGACGGTGCGGAAGGAGGGTGTGTGCGGCCTCGGCGGCCGCGCTCTCGTCCGGATAGCCGAGGACGGCGAGCGCCCGCGCGGCCGGCGTCTCCACCAGCCGTACGGTCGCCTCGGTCAGCACCCCGAGGGTGCCCTCGCTGCCGGTGAGGGCCCGCGCCAGGTCGGTGCCGGCCTCCGGCAGCAGCGCGTCCAGGGCATAGCCGGAGATACGGCGCGGGAGGTCGGGGTAGCCGGTGCGCAGAAGCGCCAACTCGCCGTCCACCAGCGCCTTTACGCCGTCCCGCAGTCGCTGTGGCAGTCCGGTGGGGCCGCCGGTGGGGTCGGTGCCGCGGCCGGCCCGTACCGGCTCGCCGCCGTACGTCAGCAGCTCCAGCTCGCGGACGCTGTCGGCGGTGGTGCCCCAGGCCACCGAGTGCGCGCCGCAGGAGTTGTTGCCGATCATGCCGCCGAGGGTGCAGCGGCTGTGGGTGGAGGGGTCGGGCCCGAAGGTCAGGCCGTGGGGGGCGGCCGCCGCCCGCAGGTCGTCCAGGACGACGCCCGGCTGGACGACGGCGGTGCGGGCCGCCGCGTCCAGCGACACGATCCGCCGCATGTGCCGGGTGAAGTCCAGCACCACACCGACGCCGGTCGCCTGCCCCGCGATGCTGGTCCCGCCGCCCCGCGGCACCACCGGTACACCGTGCTCCCGGCACACCCGCAGCGCCGCCGCGACATCCTCCGCGTCCCGTGGCGCGACCACCGCCCTGGGCACCCGCCGGTAGTTGGACGCGTCCATCGTCATCAGCGCCCGGTCGGCCGCGGTGAACGAGACCTCCCCCCGCACCGCGGCCGCCAACTCCTTCGCCAGGTCCCGCTTCTCCGTCTCCGTACGATCAGCCATGTCCCCAGCCTGCCCACTGAAGCGGGTTCATGGGCCCGCGGCAAGCCATGAACCGGGGACGGATTGCCTGCACGTGCCGGACTACCGGGGGACGGATGCCGCGACGGCCGGTTCGCGGTCCGCCGCCCCGCTCGCGGCATGGTGGAAGCGGAAGACGTTCTCCGGGTCGTGCAGGGCCCGCAGCCCGGCCAGCCGCCGGTGCTCCTCGGCACCGTGCACACTGCGTGCCACCTGTGCCGCGTCCGGCCGCTCCCCGTGCCGGCCCAACAGGAAGTTCACGTTACGGCCGAGCCACCACGGCGCGACCACCGCGAGCGCCTCGGCATGCAGCGCCCGTACGGTCGCGAGATCGCTGCCGTCCAGCGGTGACAGCACCCGCAGCGCGAACCGGGCAGCGCGGTGGCCGACCGCGCCGGCCTGCCCCGGCCCGGCCAGCGCGCCCCCGAGATGGTTGAACTGCACCACGCACATCACCGGCGCGGCCGGCCCCGTCAGCGCGGCCACCCGCCGCAGCGCCTCCACGTCCACCCCGCTGAGCAGCGCGTTGTCCCCGTCGTAGGTGTGCGGGTCGCTGGGGTCCCGGTGGATGGTGTCCGAGTCCGCGTACGGCATCTCGCGCAGATCGTCGCTCACCCGCGGCCCCACCGCGCGCAGCGGCGCCACCAGCTTCTCGCCGTCCGCGGCGCTGCCCGTGTACGCGATCCGGATCTGCGCGAGATGGCGGCCGCGCAGCGGCTCGGGCAGCTGCGGGATGTCGGGGTAGGCGATCAGCGCGAGCGAGGACGTCAGCTCGTCCGGGACGGTCTCGGTCCAGCGCAGATACGCCGCCAGCACCTCGTCGATCTGCTCACCGCCGAAGACCAGCTGCCCGCCGTAGAGCCGGGCCACCGGCAGCAGCGCGAACTCCATCGCGGTCACCACCCCGAAGCCGTGACCGCCGCCGAGCAGCGCCCGGAACAGCTCGGGCTCGCTGTCCATCGTGACGTGCAGCTGCCGGGCATCGGCGGTGACGAGATCGATGGACCGCACATGGTCGGCGGCGAATCCGTAGGTACGGGCCAGCAGGCCCACACCGCCCCCGAGGGTGTACGAGATGACGCCGACGCCCGGGGAGGAGCCGTTCAGCGGCGCGAGCCCGTGCGGCGCCGCCGCCTCGATGACCTGCCCCCAGACCACGCCCGCCGCGACCCGCGCGGTGCGGGCGGCGGCGTCCACCCGTACGTCGTTCATCCGCCGGGTGCTGATCAGCAGCCCGCCGTCGGTGGCCACGGACAGCCCGTGCCCGGTGGCCTGGACGGCGACCGGCAGCTCCTGGTCGCGGGCGAAGCGCACGGCGGCGACCACATCGTCGGCGCACTCGGCCCCGACGATGACGGCCGGCCGGTGCCGGTACGCCAGCTGGAATCCGGTGCGCTCGGCGTCGTACCCCTCGTCGCCGGGGACGAGGACCGGGCCTTGCACCTGCCGTACGAGGGCGGCGAGGGCTGTCGGGTCGAGGGCGGGGGCGGGCGTCGGCACAAGGTCGTTGATCTCCATGCCCCGCACTCTGCCGCGATAACTTGACACCCGCCGTCATATATAAATTCGGCTGTGAAGTCGGACCGTCTGCTCTCGATCCTCCTGATCCTCCAGACCCGCGGCCGGGTGCCGGCCGGCGAGCTGGCCGAGCGGCTGGAGGTCTCCACCCGGACCGTCTACCGCGATATCGAGTCGCTGTCGGCGGCCGGTGTGCCGGTCTACGCGGAGCGCGGCCGGCACGGCGGGATCGCCCTGCTGCCCGGCTTCCGTACGGATGTCACGGGGATGACCACCGACGAGGCCCGTGCGCTGTTCATCCTGGCCGCGCAGGGGGCGCACACCGCCCTCGGCCTGGACGACGCACTCGGCTCCGCGCTGCGCAAGGTGATGGCGGCGCTGCCCGCGCCACACCGTCCGGCCGCCGAACTCGCCGGCCGCCGCATCCTGGTCGACCCCGACCGCTGGCTGAGCGGCCCCCGCCCCGCGGTCGACCTCGACGCCCTGAACACCGCGGTCTTCACCGATCTGCGGCTGCGCATCCGCTATCGCCACAGCGGCGAGACCCGGCTGCGGACCTACACCGTCGATCCGTACGGGCTGGTGGCCAAGGCGGGCACCTGGTACCTCGTCGCGGACCGGCGCGGCCGGCCACAGCTCTTCCGGGCCGACCGGGTGGCGTCCGCCGCCCTCACCGACGTCCCGGTGCGGCGCCGCGCGGGCGTGGAGCTCGCCGAGGTCTGGCGGCAGTTGCGGCAACAGGTGGAGGACCGGCCCGCCAACGTACGGGTGACCGCCCGGATCCGCCGGGACCGGCTGGATCTGGCGGTACGGATCCTCGGCAGTGCGCTGGCCGGCCCACCACGTACGGGTGACATCGGGGACGGGGAGAAGACGGCGGAGCGCGGCGACGACGGCTGGGCCGTCATCGAGCTGGCCTACCCGGTCCTCGGCGCGGTCCACCAGCTGCTCCAGTTCGGCGCTTCCCTGGAGGTGCTCGACCCGCCCGAGGCCCGCCGGATGCTGGCCCGCTCGGCGGCCGCCGTCGCCGAGATGTACACACAGGACGCCCCGCCCCCATAGGCCCCCATCCGGCCCCGTCCACCGTACGAACTACTTTCATCTCACCCGCTGGACGCGCCGCCGGACCCCGCAGCACGACGGATTAGGCTTCCTCCGTGGCTGATATCCAGATTCCCGCTGACATCAAGCCCGCCGACGGACGCTTCGGCGCGGGCCCCTCCAAGGTGCGTACGGAGGCGCTCGGCGCCCTCGCCGCCACCGGTAGCTCCCTTCTCGGCACGTCCCACCGCCAGGCCCCGGTCAAGAACCTGGTCGGCAAGGTGCGCGACGGCGTACGCGACCTCTTCCAGCTCCCCGAGGGCTACGAGGTCGTCCTGGGCAACGGCGGCTCCACCGCGTTCTGGGACATCGCGACGCACGGTCTGATCGAGCGCAAGTCCCAGCACCTCAGCTTCGGTGAGTTCTCCTCGAAGTTCGCCAAGGCCGCCAAGCTGGCGCCGTGGCTGGAGGAGCCCACCGTCATCTCCGCCGCCCCGGGCAGCCACCCGGACCCCGAGGCGGAGCAGGGCGTGGACGTCTACGCCTTCACCCACAACGAGACCTCGACCGGTGTCGCCGCGCCCATCAAGCGCGTTGCGGGCGCCGACGAGGGCGCGCTGGTCCTGGTCGACGCCACCTCCGGTGCCGGCGGCCTCCCCGTGGACATCACCGAGACCGATGTCTACTACTTCGCCCCGCAGAAGTCCTTCGCCGCCGACGGCGGTCTGTGGCTGGCGGCCTTCTCCCCCGCCGCCCTGGAGCGCGCCCGCGCCATCCACGCGTCCGGCCGCCACATCCCGGAGTTCTTCTCGCTGCCCACGGCGATCGACAACTCCCTGAAGAACCAGACGTACAACACCCCGGCGCTGTCCACCCTCTTCCTGCTCAACGAGCAGCTGGAGTGGATGAACGGCCAGGGCGGCCTGGACTGGGCGGTGCGCCGTACCGCCACCTCCTCGCGCACCCTCTACGGCTGGGCCGAGGACTCCAAGTACGCCACCCCGTTCGTCGTCGACCCGGCCAAGCGCTCGCAGGTCATCGGCACGATCGACTTCAACGAGGACATCGACGCGGCCGCCGTCGCCAAGGCCCTGCGCGCCAACGGCATCGTCGACACCGAGCCCTACCGCAAGCTCGGCCGCAACCAGCTGCGGATCGCGATGTTCCCGGCGATCGTCCCGTCGGACGTCGAGGCCCTGACGGCCTGCATCGACTACGTGATCGGCCAGCTGTGAGCGTGCCGCGGTAACGCGTCCGAACAGGCCCCGGCGGGCAATCGCCGGGGCCTGTTCGTCGCTCCGGGCCGGACGACGGCGCGTCAAGCCGTGTGGCCGTATAGCCATATTGAGGGAGCGCGTGCCCCCGGAGCCGCCCGAACGGACGCATCGCGGCATGACGAAACGGGTCGGATGTGCCTGTATGGGAGGCATGACGACTGCCCCGAGCCCCGGCCTGGCCCCCTTCGAGCGGCAGGGGGCGATTCTGCTCACCACGTACAAGCGGGACGGCACCGGTGTCGGCACACCGGTCAATATCGCCGTCGACGGCGATCACGCCTACATCCGTACGTACGGCAGCGCCTGGAAGACCAAGCGGATGCGGAACTTCCCGGAGGTGGAGATCTGTGCCGCCACCTGGCGCGGCCGGCCCACCGGGACACCCGTCAAGGCGCGGGTGCGGCTACTGGATCCGCGGACCCGGGAGTACCGGCGGGCCGAGCGCTCGCTGACCCGCAAGTATCCGCTGATCCACGGGCTGCTGGTGCCGTTGCTGCACCGGCTGAAGAAGGAAGAGACGCTCCATTACGAACTGCGGCTGGTCGAGGGGGAAGGGGAGGCGGGGGGTGAGCTGCCGACGGAGGGCGAGGGGCTCGGCCTGTAGCGGCCCCGTCGCCGCTATCGCCGCAGCTATCGCCGCCGCAGCAGCCTCCGCAGGGCCACGACCAGCGCCGTCCCTACCGCCAGGACCATCGCGCCCTTGATGAAGCCGGGATCCAGCTCCTTCCCCGAACTCCCCTTCTCGCCAGGGTTGTTGGGGTCATCGCCATTCCCCGGATCGTCCTTGACCGAGTCCGGCAGCTGGTCGTCGGCCAGGCCGACCGGCTTGACGTCGCTCTCGTGGCCCTCGGAGCCGTACATCAGGGTGCGCCCGTCGGGGGTGAAGGTGACCGACTCGCCCTGCTGCTGGACGGGTACGCCCACGCTGCCGAGGTCCTTCGGGCGGCCGTCCTGCCAGCGGTAGATCCGGGCGCCGAAGTAGCTGCGCATCACCAGCCGGGTGCCGTCGGGCGAGAACGCGCCGTCGGTCACCCACAGGTCGATCGGCGCGACCTTGCGGAAGGTGTTGGTGCCGGAGGTGGTGAGCCGCCGCGGGCCCTCGTAGAGCGCACCGCCGCCGCCCTGCTTCTTGCTGGCGATATAGACCCGGCCGGTCTTGGGGTGCACCATCAGCGCTTCGGCGTCCCGTGGGCCGTCCGCGTACTTCACATCGAACTGGGTGGCCGTGACGGTGGCATCGCGCAGCTGCTTCGGTTCGGGGAGGCGGTAGATCCAGACGTGGCCCCATGTGCCGCCGAGGTTGTCGCCGATATCGCCGACGTAGAGATTGCCGTCCGGGCCGATCGAGATCGCCTCGACATCGCGCGGCGAGCCGACGCCGCGCAGTGTGATCCGGGCGACCGTACGGCCGGACTTGCCGTCGACGGCGTAGAGGTAGGGGCCGTCGTTGCTGTCGTTGTGGGTCCAGTAGATCCCGGGGTGCACGCGGCTGGCGGCCAGGCCGCTGGACTCGGTGATCCGGGGATCGCTGATGGTGAAGCCGTCGGGCTCGTCGGCGGCGGCGGGTACGGCGGCCGCCGCCCACAGGATCCCCGCGGCACCGGCCGCGCACAGAAGCGAACGCATGGGCACAGACTGCCATCCCGGGGTGCGGTGCGTGGGCCCGGCGGCGGTCGTACCGGTGCGCCACGGCGGCGCGTGGCCAGCGTCACGTACCAGGCGGTAGGGGTTCTCGGCCATCATGGCCGGATGAGGATCATGTTCGTCGGCGACTCGATGACTATTGGGAGCACCGGCGATTTCACCTGGCGTTACCGGATGTGGCAGCACCTGAACGCCACCTTCGGCGGCCCGTACCGCATCGTCGGACCGCGCCATGCGCTCCATGACCCCGTCGAGGGCGCCCCCACCTCGTACGACTACGGCGACCCCGGCTTTCCCGATGAGGCCCGGCGCCATCTCGCCGGCTGGGGCGAGGGCTGGCTGCACATGGCGCCGCTGATCGGCGACGCGGTGCGCCGGTACGACGCCGACACGCTGCTGGTCTCGCTCGGCCTGATCGATCTCGGTTTCTATACGAACGCCGAGCAGACCGCGGAGAATGTGCGGGAGTTCATGGCGCAGGCCCGGGCGGCGGCGCCGCACATACGGGCCGTGCTGATGCCGGTGATACCCAATGTGCGGGCCGCGACGGACACCGCCTTCGGCGCACAGTGCGAGCGCTTCAACGAACTGCTGGCCAAGGCGGTCGCCGATCTCTCCACCCCCGGCTCGCCGTTGCTGCTGGCCTCCGTGCCGGGCGGGTGGGAGATCGATCGCGCCACGTACGACGGGACGCATCCGTCGGAGTGCGGGGAGCGGCTGCTGGCCGGGGCGTTCGCCGATGCGATGCATCAGGCCTGGGGGGTCGGGGCGCCCTACGGGTCCCCGGACGAAGCCGTAGGTGGACCCGTAGGCGAACCCGTTCCGTCGCCCTGACGCTCTTCCGCCTCGCCAACTTCGCGGTACCGGGCCAGGTGACGGCCGCCGCGGTAGGCGGCGGCCCCGTACCGCCCGTACGGCCCTTGCTTCGAGCGCGCTCGAACGAGTTGGCTGAGCAACCATGAAGTACACGCAGCTCGGACGCACCGGACTCAAGGTCAGCCGACTCGTCCTCGGGACGATGAACTTCGGGCCTCAGACGAACGAGGCCGACAGCCACACCATCATGGACGCGGCGCTCGGCGCGGGCGTCAACTTCTTCGACACCGCCAATGTCTACGGCTGGGGCGCCAACAAGGGCCGTACCGAAGAGATCGTCGGCTCGTGGTTCGCCAAGGGCGGCGGCCGGCGCGACAAGACCGTGCTGGCCACCAAGGTCTACGCGAACATGGCGCCGGACGGTGACAAGGTCTGGCCCAACCACGACAAGCTCTCCGCGCTCAACATCCGGCGCGCGGTGGACGCCAGCCTCAAGCGGCTGGGCACCGACTACATCGATCTCTACCAGTTCCACCACGTCGACCGGGACACGCCCTGGGACGAGATCTGGCAGGCCATCGACGTCCTGATCCAGCAGGGCAAGATCCTCTACGCCGGTTCGTCCAACCACGCCGGCTGGCACATCGCCCGCGCCAACGAGACGGCCGCCCGGCGCGGTTCGTACGGCCTGGTCAGTGAACAGTGCCTCTACAACCTCGCCGAGCGACGCGCCGAGATGGAGGTCATCCCGGCCGCCGTGGGCTACGGCCTCGGCGTCATCCCCTGGTCCCCGCTGCACGGCGGGCTGCTGGGCGGCGCCCTCCGCAAGGAGCGCGAGGGCGGCGCGGCGCGCTCGGTCTCCGGCCGCTCCGCCGACTCCCTCGCCAACCCCACGATCCGCGCCCAGATCCAGTCCTACGAGGACCTGCTCGCCAAGCACGGTCTGGAACCCGGCGAGGTCGCCCTGGCCTGGCTCCTCACCCGCCCCGGCGTCACCGGCCCGATCGTCGGCCCGCGCACCGCCGAGCAGCTCGCCTCCGCGCTGCGCGCCGTCGAGCTGACCCTCCCGGACGATCTTCTCGCCTCGCTCGACGAGATCTTCCCCGGCCCAGGGCCGAGCCCGGAGGCGTTCGCCTGGTGAACACCGTGACCGCCCGGCCGCCGGTTCCGGCCGGCCGGGCGGTCCCCGGCGCGCTCGGCGGGGCCGCGGCAGGTCTCAGCGCACCGCGGCCGCCACGATCACGACGATGAGCAGCACGGCGAACAGTCCGGACATGATCCGGTTACGGGTTTTGGGATCCACCCTCTGAGCGTAACCGGGGTGGACCCGAACAATTTCAACGCCCCGGTCGCGGGGGGGGGCGGGAGGCCTGTGCCTCAGTGGCCCAGCGGCCAGGAGGCGATCTCCTCGTACCGGGGCTGCGTGCCCGCCACGCCGGGCACGGGCGGATGGCTGCGCATCAGGGAAAGCGCCTCGACCGTCCAGGACGCGCCGGCGAAGTCCTTGAGGGCGATCGCGTACGGGGCGAGGTCCAGGTTGGCGACGCGGTTCCTGGCGAGCGTCAGGTGGGGGGTGTACGGGCGGTGCTCCTCCTCCATGGATACGCCCGCCCGGCGGGCCGCCGCCGCTGCCGAGTCGGCGAGCTTGCGCATGGCGGGCCGGTCGCCGTCCGCCCCGGCCCACACCACCCGGTCCGAGAAGCGCCCGCCACCGGCGATCCGCAGCTCGTAGGGGGCACTGCGGTGGGCGGCGCGCCCCAGGCGCTCATGCAGCTCGGGGAGGATGTCCTCGTGCACCTCGCCGTAGAACGCCAGCGTGAAGTGCCAGCCGCCCCGCCCGGTCCAGCGCAGCCGGTCGGCCGCCGGGAGCTTCTTCAACTGCGCTACCTCGGCGGCCAGTTCTTCGAGCACGGGGGCGGGGGGAAGGACGGCGGCGAAGAGTCTCATGCGGTCAGTGTGCCCACGTCGGCCCACGTCGCGCTGGCTGCCGTCCCATATTCCGCCGAACTCTCACCGCTGTGGCTGATCGCCATCGCGGCGGGAAAAGATTGCGGCTGATCGCCGTCGCGGCGGGAAAAGATTGTGGCTGATCACCGCGCAAAGCTCCCGCCGACGGCGGCGATCAGCCACCACGTTCGGCCTACGCCACCGCCGCCAGCTCCTTCTCCGTTGGCGGTGTGCCGTCCGCGACCCGTGGCACGAAGGCGACGTGCTGATGGCCGCGGCGTAGGTCGATCTTGAGGCGTAGGCCGCCCACGCGGGCGAGGATCAGGCCGATGAGGGCCGCGGCCGCCATCGAGATCGCGCCGCCGACGAGGAAGCCGACGCGGGCGCCGAAGGTGTCGGTGACCCAGCCGACCACGGGTGCGCCGAGCGGGGTGCCGCCCATGAAGACCATCATGAACAGGCTCATCACCCGGCCGCGCATCAGCGGGTCGGTGGCCATCTGGACGCTGGAGTTGGCGGTGACGTTGATGGTCAGGCCGACCATGCCGATGGGCGCGAGGAGCGCCGCGAAGATCCAGAAGGACGGTGCGGCCGCGGCGGTGATCTCCAGGGCGCCGAAGAGCATGGCCGCGCCGACCAGCAGCCGCAGCCGGGAGCCGGCGCGGCGGGCCGCGAGCAGCGCGCCGATCAGGGAGCCGGCCGCCATCAGGCCGTTGAACAGGGCGTATGTGCCGGCACCGGCGTGGAAGACGTGGTAGACGAACGCGGTCAGCCAGATCGGGAAGTTGAAGCCGAAGGTGCCGATGAAGCCGACCAGGACGATCGGCCAGATCAGGTCGGGGCGCCCGGACACGTACCGCAGGCCCTCCCGCAACTGGCCCTTGCTGCGCGGGACCCGGTCGACCTTGTGGAGTTCGGCGGTGCGCATCATCAGCAGGCCGGCGACCGGCGCGATGAACGACAGGCCGTTGAACAGGAAGGCCCAGCCGCTGCCGAAGGCGGTGATCAGGACACCGGCGACGGCCGGCCCGATCAGCCGCGCGGACTGGAAGTTGGCGGAGTTGAGGCTGACGGCGTTGCGCAGTTCGTCCTGGCCGACCATCTCGGAGACAAAGGCCTGCCGGGCGGGGTTGTCGACGACGGTGACCAGGCCGAGGGCGAAGGCGACCAGGTAGACGTGCCAGACCTGCACCTGGCCGCTGAGCGTGAGCACGGCGAGGGCGAGGCCGGTGAGGCCCATGGCGGACTGGGTGAGCAGCAGCAGCCTGCGCTTGGCGAAGCGGTCGGCGATGACGCCGCCGTAGAGGCCGAAGAGCAGCATCGGCAGGAACTGCAGCGCGGTGGTGATGCCGACCGCGGCGGACGAACCGGTGAGGCTGAGCACCAGCCAGTCCTGGGCGATGCGCTGCATCCAGGTGCCGGTGTTGGACACCATCTGGCCGGTGGCGAAGAGTCGGTAGTTACGTATGCGTAGCGAGCTGAACGTGCCCTTGCGCGGTGTGGCGGCGGGGCCTGCGGCGATACCCGGGGCGGTGCCCGGTGTGGTCGCGGTCGCGTCGGAAACCGTGTCTT
The DNA here is from genome assembly GCF_003389455.1 of Streptomyces inhibens. Classification (GTDB taxonomy): domain Bacteria; phylum Actinomycetota; class Actinomycetes; order Streptomycetales; family Streptomycetaceae; genus Streptomyces; species Streptomyces inhibens. Next base: position 12,806 of record NZ_QUAC01000058.1, read on the forward strand.
CTTGGGAGTTCGGTGCGGGGGCGGAGTGTGCTCCGGATCCCGTACTCAAAGTGGGTTCGCCTCCTCGGCCTCGGGTTCTACAACTGTGCGAGCTTCTCCAGCACGGGCGCGGCGGCCCGCACCTTCGCCCACTCGTCCTCGTCCAGCCCGGAGGCCAGCTCGGCGAGCCAGGCGTTGCGCTTGCGGCGGCTCTCTTCGAGCATCGCCTCGGCCTGTTCGGTCTGGGTGACGACCTTCTGTCGGCGGTCGTCGGGGTGCGGTTCGAGCCGGACCAGCCCCTTGGCCTCCAGCATGGCCACGATGCGGGTCATCGACGGCGGCTGCACATGCTCTTTACGGGCCAGCTCGCCGGGGGTGGCATGGCCGCAGCGGGCGAGGGTGCCGAGCACCGACATCTCGGTGGGGCTCAGCGATTCGTCGACCCGCTGGTGCTTGAGTCGGCGGGACAGGCGCATCACGGCGGACCGCAGAGCGTTCACCGCGGCCGCGTCGTCTGGGGGCACCTCCCGGCCGTCAGGCTGGGGGCGGGACAGTTCCGGCATGGTCTTTAGCATAACTCATTACCCTCTCTAAGGAAAGCCGAAGGGGAGTTCCCTCTGGAGATCACCCGTATGAGTGAGGACGCGGTCGAAAGTGACACACCTGACCGCTTGAGGAGAGGACCGTTGTCCATATGGGATCGCGAGTGCTCAGCCTGCGCGTGGACGGGGAGCTGCTGGAGCGCATTCAGCAGCACGCCGCAAAACGCGGAATGAGCGTCCAGGACTATGTGGTCCGGACGCTCATCCGCGAGGACTTCGACGAGCGGTTCAAATCGTCCGTCGACGAGACGGAGAAGCTGGAGGGTTGGGAACTGCTACGGATTGAATGCACTTGAGCGTGTGTAAAGACGCATGAGTGTGTCCTGAGTCGTGGTGTGGAGTACGCATGGACGCCGGGGTGGGTTGCCTGGGGGGGGTGTCAGTGGTCGCCGGTAGATTGCTGGTACTGGCCGCGGTGATGGGCGGAGGTGGGTGATGCAGCAACAGCAGTCCGGTAAAAGGCCGTTGCGGTCTCTGGCTGTGCCGTATGTGGCGTTGGGTCCGTCGGGGGTGGCGATCCGCGACCGGCTCAAGCGCCTGACCGCTCGGGACGAGGAGGTTCTTCGTGCGGTCGGTGCGTATCAGGGCGGTCTGGCCTCGCGTGACCTCAAGGCCCGTTGCAGGGACGGGCACGGTCACTGCGCCGATTCGTGGGCCGGCCGGAAGCGGGAGCTGACGGCGGTGTCGTCGTCGCGGATCGCCGGGACGATCACCAAGGCCACGCATGATCAGTGGGCGCTCGCCCGCAGATGCCAGGCCGCCCACGTCCAGAGCCTGGAAGCCGGAATCAACACGCTTCGGCGCCGCCTGTCCCTCCCGCTCGGTCAGAAGGGCACGAAGCGGGCTGCGGGCGGGTACCGGTCGCGGGGTGAGTGGTTTGGTAAGTCCCGCCGTCTGGCGATGTTGGAGGCCCGGTATGCCGGTGTTGCCGAGGACTGGCGGGCCGGCCGGGTACGGGTGGTGCGCGGTGGCCGCCGGCTGCTGAACACCCGCCACCATCTCGAAGTGGCACAGCTCACCGAAGCCCAGTGGCGTCGGCGGTGGGAGGCCGAACGCTGGTTCCTGGCCGCTGACGGCGAGTCGGGAAAGCGTTTTGGCAACGAAACGATCCGCGTCACCCCCAACGGCGAAGTCTCCATCAAGCTGCCCGCACCGCTGGCCCACCTCGCGAACGCCCGCCACGGCCGGTACATCCTCGCCTCCGCAGTGGGCTTCAGGCACCGCGGCGAGGAATGGCGGGACCGCATTGAGAGCAATCGGGCGGTGGCCTACCGCATCCACCTGGACGTGGCCCGCGGTCGCTGGTACCTCACCGCCTCCTGGCAACGCCCCGTCATCAAGACGCTCCCTTTGACCACCGCCCGCGCCCAGGGCATGGTCGGTGTGGACACCAACGCCGATCACTTCGCCGCCTACCGGCTCGACCCGCACGGCAACCCCATCGGCGACCCGCACCGCTTCTACTACGACCTGTCCGGGACCACCGGGCACCGTGACGCGCAGATCCGGCACGCCCTCACCCGCCTCCTGCACTGGACGAAGCGGACCGGCGCGCACGCGATCGGGATCGAGGATCTGGACTTCGCCGCGGAGACGACCCGTGAGAAGCACGGCCGCCGCAAGAGATTCCGGCAGTTGATCTCCGGCATGCCCACCGGCAAGCTCAAGGCCCGCCTCGTGTCCATGGCCGCCGAGCACGGCCTGGCCATCGTGGCCGTGGACCCGGCATACACCTCGATGTGGGGCGATGAGCACTGGCGCAAGCCCCTCACCAGCACGAAACGTCAAATGACTCGCCATGACGCCGCCTCGGTGGCGATTGGCAGACGCGCCCTTGGCCACACGATCCGGCGACGGACGGCACCGCCCCACGACGACCAGAGCGATCGTCGTGGGCATCGGACCGTCCAGGCCACCTCGGATGGTCGAGGGCGTGAGGAAACCCGCCCCCGCATCCCCGGACCACGCACACGATGCGCGTCGCCGGACCGCGGCACGAAAGCGGGCGACCAGTGTGCCCAACACCGTTCGGAGCACACGGCTGAGCAGCAGCCCTGGCAACAGGACTCACTCCCACTCAGCCTCTAGGAACGGTCTGGTGGTCGGCTACTTGACCNCCTCTAGGAACGGTCTGGTGGTCGGCTACTTGACCCCGAGCGCCTGCTCGATCGGGTTGAGCAGGAAGTAGACGAGGAAGCAGAGACCGACGACGTTCAGCAGCCAGGGAATCTCCTTGACGCGGCCGGTGGCCGTGCGCAGGAGGATGAAGGCCAGGACGCCGATGCCGATGCCGTTGGTGATGCTGTAGGTGAACGGCATCGAGATGATCGTCAGGAATGCCGGGATGCTGACGGTGAAGTCGTCCCAGTCGATGTTCTTGACGTTCGAGGCCATGATCAGGAAGCCGACGACGACCAGCGCGGGCGTCGCGGCCTGCGCCGGGACGACGGTCGCCAGCGGCGTGAAGACCAGCGCGAGGAGGAAGAGGCCACCGGTCATCAGGTTCGCGAGGCCGGTACGGGCGCCCTCGCCGACGCCGGCCGTGGACTCCACGAAGCAGGTGTTGGCGGAGGCGGAGCCGAAGCCGCCGCCCGCGACCGCGATGCCGTCGACCATGAGGATCCGGCCCATGTTCGGCAGCTGGCCGGTCTCGTTGTTCAGCAGCCCGGCCTCCTCGCCGACGCCGATGATGGTGCCCATCGCGTCGAAGAAGCCGGACAGCAGCACGGTGAAGACGAAGAGGCAGCCGGTCAGCACGCCGACTTCCTTGAAGCCGCCGAAGAGGCTGATGTGGCCGATCAGACCGAAGTCCGGCGCCCCGATGATCTTGTCCGGGACGTTGGGGACCGCCAGGCCCCAGGCCGCGTCCGGGATGTCGGCGACGGCGTTCACGATGATCGCGACAACGGCCATGGTGACCATGCCGATCAGGATCGCGCCCTTGGTCTTGCGCACGATCAGCACGAACATCAACACCAGGCCGATCACGAAGACCAGCACCGGCCAGCCCTTGAGCTGACCGCCCTGGCCCAGGCCCATCGGGACGGTGGTGTGCGCGGCGTCCGGGTTACGGGTCACGAAGCCGGCGTCGACCAGGCCGATCAGCGAGATGAACATGCCGATACCGATGGCGATGGCCCGCCGCAGACCGTTGGGGATCGCGTCCATCACCCGCTGCCGCAGACCCGAGGCGACCAGGATCATCAGCACCAGACCGGCGAGCACGACCATGCCCATCGCGTCGGGCCAGCTCATCTTGGGTGCGAGCTGGAGCGAGACAACGGCGTTGATGCCGAGGCCGGCGGCGATGGCGATCGGGACATTGCCGATGAGGCCCATCAGGACCGTGCTCAGTCCGGCCATCAGCGCGGTGGCGGTGACCAGTTGCCCGTTGTCGAGGTGGTGGCCGAATTTATCGACACCGGAGCCGAGAATGATCGGGTTGAGCACGATGATGTAGGCCATCGCGAAAAACGTCGCCAGACCGCCGCGCAGTTCGCGGCTGACCGTCGAGCCCCGCTCGGAGATCTTGAAGAAGCGGTCGAAGCCGTTCTTGGGGGGCTTCGGCGCCGGGTTCTTGAGGGTGTCGACCGGCGTGGTGGCCGAGGGGGACATACGGGGACCTCAGTCGGACGGGCCTGGAGCAGGCGCGGGGGCCCGAGGGCCCGGAACACGTAACAGAACATGAATAACCGGATCAGGTTGGATGAATCGACGATCCAATCCGGTCAGATCCGGAAAGGTTCAGTATGAATAAACAATGCGGTGATCGCTATCTCCGCGCGTAGACCCTTGCGGCGCACGGCCCCGAGCGCCAACCCCACTTCCCGCGCACCCCTGCCGACGGCGACCGACCGGGCCCGTAAGCTGAGCACCATGTGGAAGAAGTCCGAACTGCGCGAGGCCCCGGCGCCCCTGGAAGGCCCGGTCGTCGGCACGATCACCGGCGGCACGATCATCTGGTTCGTGCTCTTCCTCGGCCAGCTCCCCTTCTACGGCTGGTACGCCGACAACGGCCACGCCTGGTGGGTATGGACCTGCCTGGCCGGCGCCGGCCTGGGACTGCTGGGTATCTGGTACGTCCGCAAGCGCGATGCCGCGATCAAGCGCGCCGCGGCGGCCGACGCCTCCTGAGCGCACCAACCCCCGCTGTCGCCGACGCCCCGCCCGGCCAGCGGGTGAATTGCGCATTCCGCCCGTAACGTCGAGGGCATGACGGAGCGGGAACGCACCGAGATCGAGCAACCCGAACCGGGCGGCGAGCCGGCCGGACGGACCGCCCAGGCACCGGTCAACCCCGGACTGACCGCCGCCGAGGTCGCGGAACGGGTCGCCAGGGGCGAGGTCAACGACGTCCCCGTACGGTCCTCCCGCTCGACCGTCGAGATCGTCCGCGCCAATGTCTTCACCCGCTTCAACGCCATCATCGGCGTGCTGTTCGTGATCATCCTGATCGTCGGGCCGATCCAGGACGGGCTGTTCGGCTTCGTCATCGTCGCCAACACCGGCATCGGCATCATCCAGGAGCTGCGCGCCAAGAAGACCCTGGACAATCTGGCCGTCATCGGGGAGGCCAGGCCGACCGTGCGGCGCGACGGAGCCGCCGCCGAGATCCTCACCTCCGAGGTGGTGCTCGACGACATCATCGAACTCGGGCCCGGCGACAAGGTGATCGTCGACGGCGAGGTGCTGGAGACCGACAGCCTGGAGATCGACGAGTCGCTGCTGACCGGCGAGGCCGACCCGGTCGTCAAGAAGCCCGGTGAAGCGGTGATGTCCGGCAGCTTCGTCGTCGCGGGCGGCGGTGCCTTCACCGCGACCAAGGTCGGCCGCCAGGCGTACGCCGCCCAGCTCGCCGAGGAGGCCAGCCGGTTCACCCTGGTCCACTCCGAGCTGCGGACCGGCATCAGCCGGATCCTCAAGTACGTGACCTGGATGATGATCCCGACCGCGATCGGCCTGATCCTCAGCCATCTGCTCACCCTCGGACTGCCGGGCGACGCGGCCATCCGCCGGATGGTCGCCGGCATCGTGCCGATGATCCCCGAGGGGCTGGTGCTGCTCACCTCCGTCGCCTTCGCGATCGGCGTGATCCGGCTCGGCCGCAAGAAGTGCCTGGTCCAGGAGCTGCCCGCGATCGAGGGGCTGGCCCGGGTCGATGTGGTGTGCCTGGACAAGACCGGCACCCTCACCGAGGGCGGGATGGACGTCAGCGCGCTACGCGTCCTGGAGGACGGCGACGAGCGGTACGTACGGCAGGTGCTCGGCGCGCTCGGCGACTCCGACCCACGGCCCAACGCCTCCCTCAAGGCGATCATCAACGCCTTTCCCGTGACCGAGGCCTGGCGCTGCACCCGGTCGCTGCCGTTCTCCTCCGCCCGTAAATACAGCGGCGCGTCCTTCAACGACCCGGACGGCGAGAGCACCACCTGGCTGCTCGGCGCCCCGGACGTCCTGCTGCCGGCCGGTGACCGGGGCCTCGCCGAGATCGACGACCTCAATGCGCAGGGCCTGCGGGTGCTGCTGCTGGCCCGTGCCGAACGGGAACTGGACGACCCCGACGTCGCACAGCGCGCCCGGCCCACCGCGCTGGTCGTCCTGGAGCAGCGGCTGCGCCCGGAAGCCCCCGACACCCTGCGCTACTTCGAGGAGCAGGGTGTCCGGGCCAAGGTGATCTCCGGCGACAACGCGGTATCGGTGGGCGCGGTGGCCGGCAAGCTGGGGCTGCCGGGCGCGGACGCCCCGGTGGACGCGCGCCGCCTGCCCGGCGATACGGACGCGATGGCGGCCGTACTCGACAAGGGCGCGGTGTTCGGCCGGGTCACCCCGCAGCAGAAGCGGGACATGGTCGCCGCCCTGCAGTCGCGCGGCCACAACGTCGCGATGACCGGCGACGGCGTCAATGACGTACTGGCCCTCAAGGACGCGGACATCGGCGTCTCGATGGGCTCCGGCTCCGAGGCCACCCGCGCCGTCGCCCAGATCGTCCTGCTCAACAACAGCTTCGCCACGCTGCCTTCGGTGGTCGCCGAGGGCCGCCGGGTGATCGGCAACATCACCCGGGTCGCCACCCTCTTCCTCACCAAGACCGTCTACTCGGTGCTGCTGGCGATCCTGGTCGCCTGCTGGCAGATCCCCTACCCCTATCTGCCGCGCCATCTGACCCTGCTGTCCACGCTGACCATCGGCGTCCCGGCGTTCTTCCTCGCCCTCGCCCCCAACAAGGAACGCGCCCGCCCGCACTTCGTCCGCCGGGTGATGCGCTACGCGGTGCCGTCCGGCCTGATCACGGGCGCCGCCGCCTTTGCCACCTACCTGCTGGCGCGCGGCTACTACAGCGGCCCTGGCGCGCTGTCCGCCGAGACCAGCGCGGCGACCCTGACGCTCTTCCTCGCCGCGATCTGGGTCCTGGCGATCATCGCCCGCCCCTACACCTGGTGGCGGATCGGCCTGGTCCTGACGATGGGGCTGGCGTTTGTGGTCGTCCTGGTCACCCCCTGGCTTCAGGCCTTCTTCGATCTGCGCCTGGTCGGTACGACGATGCCCTGGGCGGCCGTCGCCATCGCGGTGGTGGCGGCGGTGCTGCTGGAGATCACCTGGCGGTGGGTGGACCGGCGCTTCCCGGCCTGAGGCGTCTTTCGGCATCCGGCCGGAGCGCCGGCTTCCGGGAGAGTCACGGCAGATATTGATAGGTGACGCTGTTGCTGTTGCCGGCCGGGGTGTGGACGACGACGGAGGCGGGGCCGAGCGCTCCCGGAGGGGCGGTGGCAACGACCTGGGTGTCGGAGAGCACGGTGAAGGGCGTCGGGATGCCGGCGAAACGTACGTCGTCGGTGTAGGTGAGACCGCTGCCGACGATGGTGACGCCGGTCCCGCCGGCGACCGGACCCTGGCCGGGTTTGAGAGTGCTGAGGGCCGGGGTGGGGAGGTAGCTGTAGTACGAGCCACCGAGCCCGGCCGGGCTGGTTCCGCCCGCAGTGGTCACCGTGACGGAGACGGTTCCGCTGCCGGTGGGAGCGATGGCATTGACCTGGCTGTCCGACACCACACTGGCGCCGGTCGCCGCGGTGGCGCCGAAGCGGACCACGCTGGTGAGGGTCAGATTGCTGCCGTAGACGGAGACGGTGTTCCCGCCCGAGGACGGCCCCATGGCGGGATCGACGCCGGAGACGGCCGGCGGCGCGATGTAGTAGTACGGCACCGGGGCGCTGGTGCCTCCTGGCGTGGTCACCGAAACGCTGACCGGAGCGGCCGGTGCGGCGGGGGCCGTCACCGTGATCTGGGTAGCGGTGTTGCCGGTGATGACGGCGGTGCGGCCGCCGAAGTCCACCGAGGTGGCGCCGGTGAGATTGAAGCCGTTGAGGGTGACCGAGTTCCCCCCGGCCGTCGTGCCCTTGTTGGGCAACACCGAGGTGAGGACCGGAGCCACGACATAGGTGTAGGTGACGCCGTTGCTGGTGCCTCCCGGTGAGATGACCGTGACGGCGACCGAACCCGCACCGGCTGGTGCGGTCGCGGCGATCTGGTTGTCGCCGACGACCGAGAACGACGCGGTGGCCGAGCCGAACTTCACCGAGGTGGCGCCGGTGAATCCGGAGCCGTTGACGATGACCGAGGTGCCCCCGACGGCCGGCCCCTGAACCGGGCTCAGCGAAGTGATCACCGGGGCGGCGAGATAGGTGTACGTCACGCCGTTACTGGTGCCGCCCGGCGTGATGACCGTGACGGCGACCGGTCCCGAACCCGCAGGCGCCGTGGTGGTGATCTGGGCGTCGCTCACCAGCGTGAACGACGACGCCGCAACGGTCCCGAACTTGACCGAGGTGGCACCCGTGAAACCGGAGCCGTTGATCGTGACCGCGGTGCCGCCCGCAGCGGGCCCGCTGGTGGGACTGATGCTGCTGATGACGGGGGCCAAGATGACACTCCTTCGCACTCGCGCGCCGATGCGGTGCCCCGGCCGGCGCGCACCGGCCGGGGCGGACAGCCGGGATGCTCAGACAACGGTGAACACATCACCGGCGACGACCGCGCTCGTCCCTCCAGGGGTGATGACCTGGACGTCGTAGGTGCCGGCGGCGAGTCCGGTGGGAACGACGGCGACGAGGTGGGAGTCGTCGGGGGTGACGTTGAAACTGTCGGCCGACGTCGCCGCGCCTCCGCCGGTCGGGGTGAAGGTGACATCGATGACGCTGACGAAGGAGGTACCGGTCACGGTGGTGCTCGTGCCGACCGACCCCGTCGCGGGGCTGAGGCCGGTGACCGTCGGCAGGTTGTAGTAGGTGAACTGGGTCTCGGCGCCGCCCGAGAAGCTGGCGCCGCCGGCGGTGGTGACGGTGACGTTGACGGTGTCCGTACTGACGCCGGCCCCGAATGCCGGGTGGACGGGCGGTGTGACGGTGATGTGGCCGTCGTTCACGATGGTCACCGCTCCGGCAGTGACGGTGCCTACCGTGCCGAAGGCCACCCCGCCGCCGACCACGTTCGCGGTCGCCAGCGCGCTGCCGTAGATGTCGACCGCCCCGGGAGCGATCGGTCCGATGTTGGCGACGATGCCCGAGCAGTCCGGGGTGCCGATGTAGAAGAACGGCACGGAGTTGCTGGTCAGGGTCCCCTGCGTGACGTTGACGGGGTACGAACCGGCGCACAGTGTCGGGATGGTGCAGGTGACGGTGGTGCCACCGCCGCCGACCGTGCCGGTGACCGACTTGGTGCCGAAGTTGACCTTCACGGGGGTGACGAAGCCGGTGCCTGTGATGACCAGGCTCTGTCCGTTGTGCCCCTGGGTGGGGGCTATGGAGGTGATGGTTGGCATGAGGTTTCTCCTTCGCTGGTGTTACCGGGGGGGTGCACCGGTCCGCGTCCCCGCGCATCCGGGGGTGGCGAAGTGATGCGCGGGGACGTGCCGGACTCGGGTCCAAGGGCCGCTCACGCCGGTACCCGGGAGGCCGGTGCTCTGGGAGCGGGGCGGCGTCGCCGCCCCGCTTCAGCAGTCGGGCAGTGCGGGCGGGTTGGCGCCGCAGGTGTTCGGCGTGTTGCCGCTGAACATGTCCGCGAGCAGCACGACACTGCCGGCGTTCTTGTAGATGCCGCCACCGTCGACGCCGGCGGTGTTGTCCTTGACGCCGGTGGCGACGAGCGTCAGCGCGGTGTCGGAGTAGATGCCACCGCCGTATGCGGCACTGTTGTTGTGGATCGAGGCGGAGGTGGCGGTCACGGTGCCGCCCAGGTTGGCGATCCCGCCCCCCACGCCGATACCGGCGTCACCGCGGCTGATGCCGACCGTGGTGAGGGTGAGCTGGCCGTGGGCCTCCGGGTTCTGTGACGGCCCGTCGACCTCGATGATCCGGAACGGGGCGACGCCCGGCGCCCGGGTGATGTCCGTGGCCAGCCCGGTCATGGAGATCGGCGTGGTGATGTTCGGGAGCCCCGCCGGCCCCCCGGCCCCGCCCGAACTGTGCGCGGAGGTCAGGGAGTAGGTACAGAACGGCGCGAGGATCAGATTGCCGCCGCCTGCGAGGTTGGCCGCTTTGACCGCGTCGACCAGCGCTTTCTCGCTGCACGTCACGAGCGTCGGCTCTACCGCTTGCGCAGCCGGTGCAGCGGCCACCGAGCACACAGCCATGGCGCTGGCCGCAGCCAGTAGAGGGAGAATTCGGATGGCTCGCAAAACGCCTCCTTGGACGATTTGTGAGCTACCCTCACCGGCCGAGATCTCAGCACGAAGACTCTGCTGCCGATGCCATCGGCCGGCACAGCGCCACAAAGGACCCGGAACCGGTCCTGGCGGACCTGGTTGGCTGCCACTCTTCGCTCCTCGGCCGGAGGGATGGGCAGCCCACTGGTCAGATGCCGAAAGTAACGCATTCGAGTGACATGGCCCGCAAGGTAAATGTCGGAACATCACCCCTTCGGCCGAGCGTGCGCAACATTCACCCCCCTGTTTTTTGCCGCTGCCACGAAGTACGGCCCCTATCGGCCCGATAACAGAAACCGACCGGGCATGGCGACGGCCACCGCCTCCCCTTAAAGTCGGTGCCCATGGCATTCCACACGGGGGACCTCACGTACGAGGTACTGGCCGGCACGCATCACCACTACCACCACTACCACTCCGGCAACAGCTCCTACGGGGGCGGCGACGGCGTCTTCGACTGGTGGGAGTGGCTGATCCTGATCGTCGGCGCGATCGTGGTGATCTGGGCACTCGCCAAGAAATTCAGCTCGGACTAGCCGGCGCCCTGCGACTCCACTCTCGCTCGGCCTGTGGAGGGCGGGAGATATCGCCGAGGACGACGATCCCCACGCGATGGTCGACGAACTTCTGAATGATCTCGCACCTTGGTAGACGGCATCGCCGAGGAAATCCAAGGCATCGCGTTCACCGCCGATGACCTCGCCCTCGGCGGCGCACATCAAAACGGGCACGTCATGAATCGTCTGCCGCCGAACGATCGGCCCCCGTCGCATCACGACGGGGGCCGATCTCCTTTTTCCGCTCCGTCAGTCGAACCAGCGCGCCCGCGCCAGCTCGTCCCCCCGCTCCGGGTCCTCCAGCAGTGCCGCGACCTCGAAGCGGCGTGGCCACTGGGCCGTTGCCCAGGCGAGGCCGGCGGCCACGCCCTCCAGGGTTGCGGCGTGCAGGGTGCCGTCGGGGGTCCAGCGCCAGTCGAGTTCGGCGGTGTCGTCGGGGCCGTCGCCGACGATCAGTTCCTCGTGTTCCAGGTACGACTGCGGGGTGGCGGCGCCGAGCAGTGTCCGTACGGTTTCCGGGACCTCGTGGCGGACGCCCTCGGAGTGGACCTCGGCGCTGACCGCCTCGCTGAGCCGGCGTACCTGCAACAGCTCCGCCAGTTCGGCGGCGCGGGCCGGGCGGACCGGCAGCAGGGGGAGCCCGGTGGCGAGGGGCATCAGGTCCGGGGCGTCGGCGACCACGGCGTCCGCGGCGTCCACCACCCGGACCTCCTCGTCGAGTACGGCCCGCAGTTCGTCGGGCAGCGTCACCTGATCGGGGTCCAGGTCGGCCAACATGCCGTAGAGCGCGTGCAGTTGGGCCCTGCCGACGGTCAGGTCCGGGTCGGCGAGCCGGGCCAGCAGTTCCGCCGCGCCGCCCGGCTCGTCCAGGAGCGCCAAGACCGAGGTCCGTACGCCGAGCGCCCGCAGCACCTGGGCGTCGACGTCACCGGCGTCCGCGGACTCGTAGAGGCCGGCCAGCAGGTGATCGCCGCCCGCCGCGCGCAGACCGGCGGGGCGGCGGCCGTCCAGCACCGGGTGGCCGCGCAGCCACCAGGCGGTGTACGGGCGGACGGACTCGGTGGTGCCGTCGGGGAGCAGTACCCGTACGGGGGCGGTCAGGGCGTCGCGCAGGGGTGGCTGGGACAGCATCTCCAGGACCTGCGGCCAGGCGTCGTCGTCGACCAGATCGAGGTCGCGGACGGCCACCAGTTCGGTGACGACCGGCGGGACCGGGGTCTCCGGCAGGGCGTCGAGGATGTCCTCGCACCACACGTCGACGGCGTCCAGCAGCCCGACGTCGTCCGGCTCGGCGAAGTCCCCGTCCCGCGGCTCCATTTCGTCCGGATCCAGCACCACATCGGTGGCCCGTACGAGGGCGAAGGCGGCCAGCACACCGACCGCGGTCAGCGGCTGCTCGCCCCACCGGGCGGCCAATTCCGCGTCGCATGCCGCGAGTTCACCCTCCCGGATGACCCGTTCGAAGGCGCTTCCCGGGTACACCAGCTCACCCGCCGGCGCCAGCTCGCCGTCCTCGTCGGGCAGCGCGAGCGCGCCCAGCCACGGTTCGTCACCGGGCGAGAGATTGGCGTCCCTGACCAGCCCGAGCACGGTCTCCGCCAGCTCCTCGGCGCCCAGCGGGGCCCCCACTCCGGCGTCGAACTCATCGGCGAAGACGTCGTACGCGTCCTCGTCCGCGTCCAGCGAGTTCTCCACGGCCGCCCGCACCTGGGGCGTGGTGAGCACCGCGCGCGGCGCGGCCGGGGTGGCGCCCAGCTTCTCCAGCAGCGGGTGCACCGCCTCGGGGTGGGCGACCTTCAGCCCGAGCCGGGCGAGCGTACGGTGCCGGGCCGCGGCGTCGCCGCCCTCCTCCGGACCGCCCCCGGGCAGCGGCAGCAGCACCTGACGCGGCCCGATCGTGGTGCGTACGCCGCCGTTCTCCCCGCCCGGCCCCTGGCCCGCCGTGCCCGCCAGCGGCACCGGCAGCCCGCTGAGCCGGTCCGGGTCGGTGCCGGCCAGCGCGTCGTAGAGCCGCCACCACCAGCGCGGCGACCGCTCGACGCCCGCCAGCCGGTCGATCATCTCGCTGAGCGGTACCCGCGCCACGCCCAACGCCCGCAGCTCCGGCCGCCGTTCCAGCCCGGCCGGCAGCAGGCTGGGGAAGAGCTCGGCCAGCACCCCGACCGTCGCCGCGCCCGCGCCCTCCACCACCTCGGCGTCGACGGGCCGCAGCACATAGCGCTCCACGCCGCCCTCGTCCGCATCCCACTCGTCCTCCGGCGGGGCCTTCGGTGCGCCCCCGGCCGGCGCGCCCGCGCTCGGCAGGAACCGCACCCGCGGCAGCAGTTCCAGCACCTGCCGGCGCAGCTCACCGTCCAGACCGCCCTTGCCCAGCGGTCCCGGCACCAGATCGAGGGTGCCGACCGACACCGGCTGCCAGTCACCCAGCAGCGCCGCGTACGTCGCGGCCGCCCGCCCCACCAGGAAGTCCGCCAGCGGCCCCGGCGCGACATGCCGACGGGTCGGCTCCAGCGGGAACGACGCGATCAGCAGCGCGGGCAGCCCCAGCGGCTCGTCGGTCGGCGTCGGCGCATGCACCACCGGCGCCGTCCCCGGCCGCACCGGCGCGCCCTCGTCGTCCACCGGCACCGCCCAGGTCACCGACCAGGCCGGCCGCAGCCGCTCCTCGATGGGGCGGTCGGCGAGCAGCGCCGGGTCCAGCGGCCCGCCGTCGCTCGCCACCCGCCACCGGGTGGCTCCCCGCTCGCTGTCCTCGATCAGGACATGGGCGCCGTCCTGGCTGCGCCTCAACTCCCGTACGCCCTCCGGGGTCTCGACGATCACCTCGGCCAGCCCCGGCAGCGTCAGCAGCAGCGCCGCGTCGATCCCGGCCAGCAGCCGCTCGGCCAGGTCCTGCGCCGCGCCGTCGCGCAGCGGCAGGACGACGGCGGTGTCGTACCCGTCGGGTGCCGTGCCCTCCGCCGGCAGTGGCAGCCGCAGCAGCGGTACATGCCCGTCGCGACGGCGCAACTCGCCGCCCAGGCCGGGGCTGTGGGCGGCCACCTCCTGCGTCAGCGCCTGCGCCTCGACCAGCGACCAGCGGACGCCGCCGGTGCGCCCCACGAGCGCCGGCTCATCGCTGACGGACAGCACCGCGGCGAAGCCCACGCCGAACCGGCCGACCGCGCCGGCCGCCACACTGGGCTCCCGCTTCGCGGAGGCGCGCAGCGTCGACAGCGACTCGACGCCGGTCGCGTCCAGCGGCGCACCGGTGTTGGACGACACCAGCACGGCGGGCGCGCCCCCGTTGGCCGCGTGCAGGGTCAGCCGCAGCCGGCCGGGGACACCGGCGCGGGCCGCCGCGTCCGCGGCGTTCTGCGCCAGCTCCACGACGAGCCGGTCGCGGTAGCCGCCGAGCGCGAGGTCCTCCTCGGCGTTGGCGTCCTCCCGGAACCGGGCCGGCGAGGCGGCCCAGGCGTCCAGCACGCCACGCCGCAATCGGGCCGTCCCGAACGGGTCTCCGGCTGCGCCTCGCACCCACGACGTAGCTGTCACTGTCCGTCTCCCTTGAAGCGTGTGTCCGTGGGCCGACGGTATCGCCCCACGTCGGCGGGTGGCCCGCCATGTGTGTCCCGCCTTCGGCGCGGGGTGGTGTGTGGGGTGGGGCCCCGGTGTGTGAGGGGTGGCGGGGCCACACCCTGGTGGGGGTGAGGGCGGAAACAGCAGAAGCTCGGCTGCGTGCCACGACGCGACCGAGCTTCCGGTTTTTCACACCGTCACGCCCAACGAACCCCTCAGCTGTGGCCGAGCTCCTCGGCAGGTCCGGTCTCCTCCACCGAGCCACCGTCCCGCTCGGGCCGGAGCGACAACGGCTCCACCACCGTCTCGTCCAGAACCGGCTCGGCCGGCCGCGGCGGCTTCGGCATGACGGCGGCCTCGGAATGGGCGCCGCACCCGTACGCGAGCGAGACCACCCGCCCGTCCGCCGGGGCGAACTCATTGGCGCAGACGCCGAACGCCTGGCGCAGGGAGCCCGCCATCGGGGCAAGGAAAGCGCAGGTCATGCAGGTGGCGGGGGCCGCCTGAGCCATCGGGGTCTTGGCTCCGTAGGCCTCTTCCCAGCGGTCGGCCGCGACGTGCAGGCCGTAGCGGGACAGGACCCGGGCGCGGCGCATGCCCAGCTCCTCGGCGACCGCCGCGATACTGCCCCGCTCGGGGGCGGGCTGGACCGCCGGCGAGCCCGGGAGGACGTCCGCCTCCTCGGTGTCCGCGACCTCGGCGGCCATCCCCTCGGCGATCACGGAGTTCGGCGCCGGGGTGTCCGCTCCGGTGTAGCCGGGCTCCAGGCGCAGGTCGTCGGCCTCGGTGGGCAGCAGATCGCCGGGGCCCATGTCGCCGGGGCGCAGCCGCTCGCTCCAGGGCACCCACTCCGGCGCGAGCAGCGCGTCGGGGCCGGGCAGCAGGACCGCCTCGTCCAGCGTGACGATCTTGGCGCGGGAGGCCCGGGCGACCGTCACGGCCCAGCGCCAGCCCCGGTAGCCGGGCTCGTTGCAGGTGAAGAGGTGGGTGACGACGCGGTCTCCGTCGGCGACGGCATCGATGTGCTCGCCGACCGTGCCGGGCTGTGCGGCTTCCTCCGCCGCCTCCCGGGCAAGGTCGACCGCCTCGGCGCACAGGCGGTCAGGGGTACGGCTTCGCATCGCAGCACTCACAAGAATCGATTCTCTCTTCTACGCCGTCTCACGAGTGCGCCAGCCGGAGCTGTCCTTGTCCTGTCCGGACGACCGGCGGGGCCGGGGCGGGCGGAGCGGACCAGGGGACCGCGTCGACGTCCGCGCCCGGTCGTTTCGGTCGAGCGCACCTCTTACGTCCTATTCTGCGGGATCGCGAGGAGGCACGCGGCCAAAAACAACCGCCGGTGGCGCGCTACACACGCTACCCCTTCAACGGTGTACGACCCCTCGGTGGGAGCGCCAAATGTCAGCGGCAGCGACTGCGGGCCGGTACGCCCCGCGCGGCAGTACGGAGAAAGTGCCCTCTCCTGGGCGAGTTGGGGCACTATGGCCAGGTAGCTGCCGCACGGGCGTCAAAGGTGTCGAAGGTGGCGAAGGCATCGCGGAAGTCGTCAGGGATGTCGCGCGCATCGACGCGCGGCGGGTACGGAGAGCGCCGGGGCCGCCGGGCGGGCCGGGCCGTCGGCCGGGCGCTGCACCGGCCGTTCACCGGTGCGGCGCGGGGCATACGGCGCGCGACGCATGCGCACGGCGCGGGCGAGTCCGGGCTGGGCAAGCTGATCGAGCTGCATGCGGTGAACTCCGCGGGCGACATGCTGATCACCGTCGCGCTGGCCTCGACGGTGTTCTTCTCGGTGCCGACGCACGAGGCGCGGGGCCGGGTGGCGCTGTATCTGGCGGTCACCATGGCTCCGTTCGCGCTGCTCGCACCGGTGATCGGGCCGTTGCTGGACCGGGTGCCGCACGGCCGCCGGGCGGCGATGGCGGCCGCGATGCTGGCGCGGGCGCTGCTGGCGCTGACGATGTCGGGCGCGGTGGCCACCGGCGGCCTGGAGCTGTATCCGGCGGCGCTGGGTGTGCTGGTGTCGTCGAAGGCGTACGGCGTGGTGCGCAGCGCGGTGGTGCCACGGCTGCTGCCGCCGCGGATCTCGCTGGTCAAGGCCAATTCGCGGGTGACGCTCGCCGGGCTGCTGGCGACCGGGGTGGCGGCACCGGCCGGCGCCGGGCTGCATCTGATCGGGCCGAGCTGGCCGCTGTACGGGGCGTTCGTGGTGTTCGCGACCGGTACGTTCCTGTCGTTCTCGCTGCCGCACAAGGTCGACTCGGGCAAGGGCGAGGCCCGGGCCCGGCTGGCGTCCCGGGACGTGTCGGCGGGGCCGGCGGGCGCCGAGCGCAAGCCCGGGCTGCGTACGGTCGGCCCGTCGGTGCTGCACGGTCTGCAGGCCAATGCCTCCCTGCGGGCGCTCTCCGGGTTCCTGACGTTCTTCCTGGCCTTCCTGCTGCGCGAGCATCCGCTGGGCGGGCTGGGCCCGGCGGCCTCGCTCGGGCTGGTGGTGGGGGCGGCCGGTATCGGCGGTGCGCTGGGGACCGCGGTCGGTGCCTGGCTGAAGGCCCGCGGGCCGGAGCCGATCATCGCGGCGATGCTGGGGCTGGCGCTGTGCGCGACGGTGTCCGCGGCGGTGTTCTACGACACGGTGGCGGTGGTCGTGGTCACCGCCGCGGCGGCCACCGCGGGGCTGTGCCAGGCGCTGGCCAAGCTGTCGCTGGACGCGATGATCCAGCGCGATGTGCCCGAGGAGGTGCGGACGTCCGCGTTCGCCCGGTCCGAGACGGTGCTGCAGATGTCGTGGGTGGTGGGCGGCGCGATCGGCATTTCGCTGCCGCTGATCGGCGTGGTGGGGATGTCGGTGGCCGCGGGGCTGGTGGCGCTGGGCGTGGTGCTGGCCGTACGGGGGCTGCTGAGCGCGGCCCGGCGGGGCGGTACGCCGACCCCTCGGGTGGCCTGACATCCGAGGGGTGGCGCGGCACGCCGCACCCGCGCGTGGCGTGGGCCGGGGCGCCAGATAGCCTGCCCGTATGACCGCTGCGTTGATCTCCTGGGGCAAGGGCCGCCGTGCCGCTGCCGCCATCGGTGCCGTGTCCCTGGGTCTCATCACCCTCTCCGCCTGCGAGAAGCCGACCGCGCTCGCGACCGTGACCGTCGGGTCGACAACGGTCACGGCCGAGGCCACCCCCGGCTGTGACGGAGACGGCGAGGTCCTCTCCAAGAAGGCCATCGCGGCCTGCATCACCAAGAAGGGCGGCAAGACGATCACCGTCCACCCCGGTGAGAAGGTGCGCGTCGCCGTCGACCCCGAGGTCGCCAAGTCCGGCTGGATCGTCATCGGCGGCGGCCCGGTCATGCGGGAGCCCAGCAAGGAGACGTACCGCAGCTTCGACGCGGACACCCTCTTCATGCAGCAGAACCCGCAGACCGGCCAGACCACGTACACCAAGAACGTCACCCTCCAGGTCGCGGAGCTCGGCGACGGCGACGGCCCCAAGACGATGTGGCACTTCACGCTGAAGCAGAAGGACTGAGTGCGCTGATCGACGAGGTCCGGTGGCAGGCTGTGAGGGCTGTCTGATGCGGGTCCTGGTCGTCACGGCGGTGGCCGCCGAGCGCGACGCGGTGTGTGCCGCGGCGGGGACCTGCGAGGAGGCGGTGCTGCCGGGCGGGTACGCGCTGCGGCGCGCGTCGGCGCGGCCGGTGGCGCTCGATGTGCTGGCCGCCGGTGTCGGTCCGGCCGCC
>NZ_QUAC01000061.1 GCF_003389455.1 Streptomyces inhibens
AACGCGTGCTGACCGACAACGGAGCCTGCCAAGTCCCACGCCTGGCGCGATGCCCTCGCGGCAGCCGGGATCACCCACAAACGAACCCGGCCCTACCGCCCCCAGACCAACGGCAAGGTCGAACGCCTCAACCGCACCCCGCTCGACGAATGGGCCTACGCCCGCCCCTACCACTCAGAGACCGAACGACGACAAGCGTTCCCGCAGTGGCTTCATACCTACAATCACCACCGCGGACACACCGCCCTGAAAGGCCAACCACCCGCCAGCCGCGTCCCCAACCTCACAGGGCAATACANGGCCAACCACCCGCCAGCCGCGTCCCCAACCTCACAGGGCAATACACCTAGACCCACTCGTAACGGTGCTCGGGGCGGCCGGTCTCGCCGTACTTGAGGGTGAGGCGCACCCGCCCGGTGCGTTCCAGGAGCTTGAGGTAGCGCTGGGCGGTCTGCCGGCTCAGCCCTGCCTGGAGGGCGACGTCCTGGGCGGACAGCGGGGCCTCCGCGGAGCGCAGCACCGAGCGCACCCGGTCGGCGGTGGCGGTGGAGTGCCCCTTGGGCAACTCGGCGGGGCCGGCGTTGGCGGCTCCCAACGCCCCGAAGATCCGGTCCACTTCGGACTGCTCCGCTTGCCCGCCACCCGCAAACGTACGGCGCAGCGCCGCGTAACCCTCCAACTTGGAGCGCAGACCCGCGAAGGTGAACGGCTTCACCAGGTACTGCAGCGCACCATGGCGCATGGCGGCCTGCACGGTGGCGATGTCCCGGGCCGCCGTCACCATGATCACGTCGGTGAGCAGACCGCGCCGCCGCAGATCGCCGACCAGTTGGAGCCCGGTTCTGTCAGGGAGGTAGTGGTCCAGAAGGATTAGGTCGACGGGGTGTGTTTCCAGGGCGGTAAGGGCCTGTGCGGCGGTGTGCGCGAGGCAACTGACCCGGAATCCCTCGACCTTGGCGACGTATGCCGCGTTGATCTGCGCGACCCGCACATCGTCGTCCACGACCAGTACGTCGATCATCGGCCGGCCTCCGTGGCGTCTTCGTGCTGGCGAGAGCCCTCGGCGGCTTCGGCTCGCCCGGTGGCGTGGCTGTCCGTGGTCGCCTTCTGGCGGGTTGCCGCACGTGGCCCGGGCAGCTCCTCGGACAGCGCGTCGGGGACCGTCACGGTGAACATCGCGCCGCCACCGGGGCGGTCGCCGACCTCGACGCTGCCTCCGTAGCGCTCGGCGAGACGCCGTACGAGCGCCAGGCCGATGCCGCGCTGCCCGTGGGCGGGCGGCTCCTTGGTCGTCCAGCCCTCGGTGAAGATCTCCGCGCGACGTGCCTCGGGCACGCCCGGCCCGTTGTCGCTCACGCGCACGACGGCGGTTCGGCCGTCGGCGCGGACCGCCACCTCCAGTTGCGCGTCGCGCTCACCCGACGTGGCGTCCAGGGCGTTGTCGACGAGGTTTCCCAGAACGGTGACCAGGCTGTGCGGGTCGACCAGACGGTCGGGCAGATGCGTATCGGGGGAGATGCTCAAGGAGACGCCGCGCTCGGTGGCGACGGTGGCCTTGCCCACCAGGAGGGCGGCCAGCAGTGGATCGTGGATGCGCTCGGTGACCTGTTCCGCGGTCGCTCGGTGCACGCCAACGGCCTGTGTCACAAAGTCCACGGCCTCCTCGTGCAGCCCCAGTTCGAGCAGGCCGAGGAGGGTGTGCAGCCGGTTGGCGTGCTCGTGGTCCTGGGCGCGGAGGGCATCGATGAGGCCGCGGGTGCCGTCCAATTCGCGGCCGAGCCGTTCCAGCTCGGTACGGTCGCGAAGGGTGACCACGGCACCGCCGTCGTCGGTCGGCATGCGGTTCGCCACCAGGACCCGGTGCCCGCTGACGGCCAGCAGGTCTGCTCCGGAAACCCGGCCGGCCAGCACGTCCGTCGTACGGCCGGACGGCAGGGCCGCATCCAAGGGGCGGCCGGTGTCCTCGGCGCGCAGATCGAGGAGGCGCTGCGCCTCGTCGTTCATGAGGCGGATGCGGCCGTTCTTGTCGAGCGCGAGGAAACCCTCACGGATGCCGTGCAACATCGCCTCGCGCTCGGCGAGCAGCGCGGAGATGTCGGAGAACGCCAGGTCGTGTGTACGGCGCTGTAGGCGACGGGAGACGAGATAGGCGGCGAGTGCGCCGACGGCGAGCGCCCCGCCCGCGTAGGCGAGCAGCTGGGGGACGGTGGAGAGCAGCCGTTCCTGGACGCTCTCGTACGCGATACCGACGGAGACGGCGCCCACGACCTTGCCGTTCTCGTCGCGCAGCGGGACCTTGCCGCGCGCGGAACGGCCGAGGGTGCCCTCGTCGATCTGCATGACCTCCCGGCCGGAGAGTGCGACGCTCGGGTCGGTCGAGACGTGGTGGCCGATCTCGTCGGGGTCGGTGTGGGACCAGCGCACTCCTCGCTTGTCCATGATCACTACGTACTCGGCACCGGTGGCGGCGCGAATGCGTTCCGCCTCGTTCTGGACCGGGCCGTGTCGTGTCGGGCGGGAGGACTCCAGTGCGTCGTCGAGCCGCGGCTGGGCGGCGGTGGTCTGCGCAATGGCGAGGGCGCGGCGCATCGCCTGATCGTCGAGCTGGGCGCTGAGAGGGGCGAGGAACAGGCCGGTGGCCAGCGCTGTCACACCGGTGGCGATGGCCAATTGCACCATCAGCACCTGGGAGAACACGCGCCGAGGCCAGCCCAGGCGCGGCAGGGGCACACGCAGTTTGGTGGCGGCCGGTCTGCGGTCGGCCGGAAACGGCGCGGAACCCGAGAGCCCTGCGGCGCTCGGGCGCGGAGCCGACGCTTCCTTTTCGCCCATACGAACGAACAGTAAGGGCGGCGCCCGTCGGGCGGGTAATCCCTCGGCGGACCGAATGCGGAGGGTGCCCGGGCGGCGACGCGCAGCGGGGTGCGAACGACGAGAGAGGGCCGCGAGGAGTTATCCACAGGCCTGTCGGTCGCGGATTGTGTGCGCTTAGCCTCGCATTGTGAAGCCGGACCTGCGCGGGCCGCCGGGGCCGATGACGTGCAGAGGGATGCGTGCGAGGGGCGCGCGGAGGGGAGCGGTTATGTGGGCGGCGGGGGATTGGCTATGGGGCGTGGCGCTCAGCGTCGCAGGTCGCAAGACAAGGCAAGCGACGTCCCGCCACGGACGGCCCGAAGAGCGGCAGTCCTCAAGAACGACTCATTGCTGTTGCTGCCCTCACCGGGGGCACGCCGCTGATCTCGGTCAGCACGCCGCTCATCTCGGTCAAGGAGACAACCGCCATTCGCGCCGGTGGACCGAGCGGCGCACCACAGCTAGCGGGCGCCGGAGCACCATCGGCCCGCTCTTCGACAGCCACCCGCCACGTGCGGCCGTCCGCGTGCGCGACGGTAACGGTCCAGGCGGGGGAGGTTCCCGCAGCCGTCCCGCTGACGGGCGCCAGGCTGTCGGTCGCCATCGGTTCGGGCCGCACCGTGTCGGTCCGTACGACGTCGAGTGCGTCCGCCCGGTCCTCTCCGATCAGCGCACGGACCGCGAGGTCGGCGGCCTGGGCCGGCCGGTCCCACGCCGAGCGGCCACGGCAGTGGTCCCTCGTGATCCGTCCGTCGCGCGCCGCCTCCACGGCGTCCTTGACCAAAGGGGCCGCGGCGCGCCCGTAGGCGTAGCCGTAGGGGAGGACGAAAAGGGTGGGGGAGAAGCGGTGCCCTCCGATGTGGGTGACCTCCCAGGCCTCGGTTCCGCCGGCGACGAGCTCGGCGGCCAGCGGACGGCCGAGGAGGGCGCAGCAGCGGTCCCGCTTACCGTTGGTGCACACGAGGACCAGAGGCTCACCGGTGTACGGCTCCCAGAGGTCGTCGTGCTCTCCTGCCCCGAGGGTGGAGAAGTTCAGGCCGAGGGCGGCTCGCGGGTCGGTGACGCTGGTCGTGCGGATCCAGGAGCGCCCCGGGGCGGTGTGCGCAAGGAACAGCCGGCGCCGGGAGACGCCGTGACAGTCGGCGTGGCGCCCAGGCCTACGGATGAGGGCGACGCGTACGCCCGTCCCCTCTGCCGCGGTTTCCAGAGCCCGGCCGACGTCAGGGTCGAGGTGACTGTCCGTCAGCGCCTTGGCTCCCCAGGGTCCTGTCTGCTCGATGAGCAGCCAGGTCCGGGCGGTGGCGGCGGTCCCGGCGAGAGGTTCGGCCGATTCACGGGAAGCGGTGGCGCAGGTACTCACAAAGGTGAGCCTAACCTCATTCGCCCGCAGTCGGACCGCGGGAGTCTCCCAGGAGAGCCCGTGGGCAACCCGCAGCCTTCCTGTCAGGGAAGCGGCTGTGGCGGGCGGGGGCCGTGGTACTGCCCACTGGGGCGCATGCGGAGTGGGCGTTCGCCGTACTCCTCCAGTGCGTGCGCGACCCAGCCGGCCGTCCGGGCAATGGCGAAAATTGTTTCGCCCGCCTCGGTCGGCATGCCTGTCGAAACCGTCAGCACAGCCAGCGCGAGGTCGACGTTGGCGTGCAGTTCCGTGTGTCTGGCCGTCGTGGTGATCACTTCGCGTGCGGCCTGCAGGGCGGGGTGTGCCCGCGGTACGTCCTGCAGGAGCCGGAAGAGGGTGCGGGCCCGCGGGTCCTCGCCCGGGTAGAGACGGTGGCCGAGGCCCGGCACCCGGCGACCTGCCCGCAGGTGGTCGGCGACGACGGCGGCTGCGCTGCCTCGTTCCAGCACCTCCAGCAGCATCCGGTGGGCGAGTCCGCTCGCCGCGCCGTGCAGCGTGCCGTCCAGCGCCCCGAAGCCGGCCGAGACGATCGCGTACGGATGGGCGCGAGCGGAGGCGGCGACCCGGACCGCGAGCGTGGAGGCGGCGAGGTCGTGGTCGATGAGCAGGACCAGTGCGGCATCCAGGACGCGCAATGACGCCGCGTCGGCCGGCTCGGACGTCAGTCGCGACCACAGGCGCGGCGCTAGCGAGTCCGCGGCGTGCTGCTCGGGGGATTGTGACGGCAAGGCGTCGACGAGGGTCGGGATGAGGCTGCGGGCGGTGTTGAGGACGGCGTCCTCGGACAGGTCGAAGCGCAGAGGGTCGGCGGCCGCCGCGGCGATCACGGCGACTCGAAGCCGGTCCATCGGACCGCTGTGTGCCGGCATTGCCTGTACGGCGCGGCGGGCAGCGGACAGCGCGTCGTGCGGTGCCGCGAAGTGGGTGCCGCGGTGCAGTTCACCGGTCCACAGCCATTCGGCGACTTCCTCGTAGCTGTAGTGGGCGGCGAGTTCCGATGTGTCGACGCCGCGGAAGTAGCAGTGGTCGCGGTCGATCAGTGTGATGCCGGTACGGACCGCCAACTCGCCGCCCGAGGCCGCGGGTTCGCGGCGGCCGCCGCGGCGGGCGAGTGCGTCGACCTCCTTGGCGTCGAAGGTGCTGCCCCGGCCGCCCGGCTCGCGGCGGCTGGTGAGCTGGCCGCGGCTGACGTATGCGTACACCGTCTCGGGCTTCACGCCCAGCCGGTCGGCCGCCTCCCGGGTGCTCAGCCGCTGCCCGCCCGTGTCCTGCGCCGTTTCCTGATCCGCCATGGGGCCACCGTATCCAGGCTCATCCATATTGATTCAATCAACATTGACAACTATTGAGTCAAGCATAGACAGTCGAATCAATATCCAGGGAGGAAGAACAAGGAGATCCGCCATGCCGATCGCTGAGGCGAACGCACCCTTCGACGCGCCCCGCGGACTCGCGGGCGTCATCGTCACCGAGACCCAACTCGGCGACGTCCGGGGCATCGAGGGCTTCTACCACTACCGCCAGTACTCCGCCGTCGAGCTGGCCGCGACCCGCAGTTTCGAGGACGTCTGGTACCTGATGTTTCACGGCGCGCTGCCGGACGCGACGCAGCTGGCGGCCTTCCGGGCCGAGACCGCCGCCCTGCGCCCGCTGCCCGCGGCCGTACGCGACGCCCTGCCCGCCATCGCCCACGCCGGCGCACTCTCCGGCCCCCTCGCCGGGCTGCGTACCGCGCTCTCCCTGCTCGGCGCGACGGCCGGCTTCCGGCCGCTGTACGACATCGAGGCCGACCGCCGCCGGGCCGACGCCCTCGCCGCCTGCGCCGCCGTACCGACCCTGCTCACCGCGCTCCACCGGCTCGGCCAGGGGCAGCAGCCCGTGGAGCCACGCGCGGATCTCAGCTACGCCGCCAACTACCTCTACATGCTCACCGGCGAGGAACCGGAGCCAGACCGGATCCGGGCGATCGAGGCGTATCTGATCTCCACCATTGACCACGGCTTCAACGCCTCGACCTTCACGGCCCGCGTCATCACCTCCACCGGCGCCGATCTCACCGCCTGCCTCGTCGGCGCCGTCGGTGCGCTCTCCGGGCCGCTGCACGGCGGCGCACCCAGCCGTGCGCTGGACACCCTCGACGCCATCGGCACACCGGACCGGATCGATGCCTGGATCCGCGACCGTGTCCTGCGCGGCGACCGGATCATGGGCTTCGGACACCCCGTCTACCGCACCGAGGACCCGCGCTCGCGGATGCTGCGCGGTATCGCCGAGGGCTTCGGTGGCCCGCTGGTGGAGTTCGCCGTCCAGGTGGAGGCCCGGGTCGAGGCGCTGCTGGCCGAGCTCAAGCCCGGCCGCGAGCTGCACACCAATGTGGAGTTCTACGCGGGCGTCGTCATGGAGCTGTGCGGACTGCCGCGCGAGATGTTCACGCCCACCTTCTGCGCGGCCCGCGTGGTCGGCTGGAGCGCCAACATCCTGGAGCAGGCCGAGGACTCGAAGATCATCCGCCCGGCGGCCCGGTACGTCGGCCCGCCCCCGCCGCAGCCGCTGCCTGCTGTCGCGGCCCGCTAGACGGGAGGCGTTGAGGCGGTGCGGGGCGACAGAGCCCGCACCGCCGGCGGTCCGTTACGATCGACAGCTCGTCCGCCGCCGGTCCGCGCGACCCGCCACCCGCACCATGGAGGCGCCCCCTTGGCTACGCCACAGATCCCGGTCGTCGTCCTCGCGGGCTTCCTCGGATCGGGCAAGACGACCCTCCTCAACCACCTGCTCAGCGCCGGCGACGGCACCCGTATCGGCGCGATCGTTAACGACTTCGGCGGTATCGAGATCGACGCCATGACCGTCGCGGGCCAGGTGGACTCGATGGTCTCGCTCGGCAACGGCTGCCTGTGCTGCGCCGTCGACACCAGCGAACTGGACATCTACCTGGAGCGGCTGGCCCGGCCCGCCGCCCGTATCGACGTGATCGTCATCGAGGCCAGCGGGCTGGCCGAGCCGCAGGAACTCATCCGGATGATCCTCGCCAGCGACAACGAGCGGATCGTCTACGGCGGGCTGATCGAGGTCGTGGACGGCGCCGAGTTCGATGACACGCGGGCCCGGCACCCCGAACTGGACCGGCATGTGAGCATCGCCGACATCGTGGTGCTCAACAAGGCCGACCGCATCGCCGACGCGGCACGGCAGGAACTCATGGACACCCTCGCGGACCTCGCCCCCGGCAGGCCGGTGATCTGCACGGCATACGGGCGGGTCGACCCGGAGCTGTTCTTCGACCGCGGACCGGGGGAGGACTACGACCCGGCCGTGCGCCAGCTGTCCTTCGAGGACCTGCTGCGCGAGGCCGCAGCGAACCGGGAGCCCGGCCGCGACATCGTCGACAGTCACCACGGCAGTACGCCCGGCACGTCCTGCGCCCAGGGCGAGCACGGCCCCGACTGCGACCACCCCGACCATGTCCACCACCACGCGGGCCACCTCCACGCCGCCTACCAGAGCGTGGAGTTCACCTCCCCCGAGCCGATGCACCCGCGCCGCCTCATGGACTTTCTCGACAGCCGCCCGGCCGGCCTTTACCGCATCAAGGGCTTCGTCCACTTCGACGTTCCGGAGAACCGCCAGAAGTTCACGCTGCACGCCGTCGGCGACTTCCTGCGCTTCTACCCCGCGCCGTGGCCGAAGGGCGAGGAGCGGAGCACCCAACTCGTCATGATCGGCAGTGGCATCGACGCACCGGCGCTGCGCAAGGAGCTGGAGAACTGCCGGGAGACCGCACCGTCGGATGCCGATGTGAACAGCATGTGGGGCGTGCTGCGGTACGTGGCCGCGCGCGAGGACGACGAGTGACGCCGTCGGGCCGGTTCTTCACCGGCCCGACGGCGTCGGCCCTCTCCACAACAGCGACTACCGGTTACACCGGCCCCGCCAGCGACGCCACGGGCTTCGCCAGCGGCACACCCGAGCCGTCCCGCCGCGGATCCGTCTCCGGCAGCTCGACCGGGGAGCCCTTGGCATCCGCGGCCCGGACCGGCGCCGGCCCGGCCCACGCCTGGGTCAGGCAGTCCTCGCCCTTCAGGAACCGCTGGCAGCGCACTCCGCCGGTCGCCCGGCCCTTGCGCGGATACTGATCGAACGGGGTGATCTTGGCCGTCGCCACCGAGTCGTCCAGCGTGCCGTGCGAGCCGGCGACCGTGAACACCATGGCGTCGGCGGCCGGATCGACCGCCGCGAACGAGATCACCTTCGCGCCCTCGCCCAGCTTGATGCCCGCCATACCGCCCGCGGGCCGGCCCTGCGGCCGCACCTGCGACGCCGGGAAGCGCAGCAGTTGCGCCTCGTTGGTGATGAAGACCAGGTCCTCCTCACCGGTGCGCAGCTCGGTCGCGCCCACGATGCGGTCACCGTCCTTGAGGGTGATGACCTCCAACTCCTCCTTGTTGGCGGGGTAGTCGGGCACCACCCGCTTGACGACGCCCTGCTCCGTGCCGAGCGCCAGGCCCGGCGAGGACTCGTCCAGCGTCATCAGACAGATCACTTCCTCGCCGTCCTGCAGCGTCAGGAACTCGGACAGCTGCGCCCCACCGGAGAGATTGGGCGCCGCCGCCGTCTCCGGGAGCTGCGGCAGATCGATCACCGGGATCCGCAGCAGCCGGCCGGTGGACGTCACCGCGCCCACCTCGCCACGGGTCGTCGCCGGCACCGCCGAGATGATCACGTCGTGCTTGACGCGCTTGGCCTCGGCGTCGAAGGGCACCTCGCCGGTGACCGTACGCGCCAGCAGGCCCGTCGAGGACAGCAGCACCCGGCACGGGTCGTCGGAGACCTCCAGCGGCACCGCGCCGACCGTGGTGCCGGCCGACTCCAGCAGGACCGTCCGCCGGTCCGTGCCGTACTTCTTCGCGACCGCGGCCAGCTCGTTGGAGACCAGCTTGCGCAGCTCCGCGTCCGAATCGAGGATCTGCGTCAGCTTCTCGATCTCGTCCTGCAGCCGGTCACGCTCCGACTCCAGCTCGATACGGTCGAACTTGGTCAGCCGGCGCAGCGGGGTGTCGAGGATGTACTGCGTCTGGATGTCGCTGAGCGAGAAGCGCTCGATCAGCCGCTCCTTGGCCTGTGCGCTGTTCTCGCTGGAGCGGATGAGGCGGATGACCTCGTCGATGTCCACCAGGGCCGTCAGCAGGCCCTCGACCAGGTGGAGGCGGTCGCGCCGCTTGGTCCGCCGGAACTCGCTGCGCCGGCGCACCACCTCGAAGCGGTGGTCGACGTAGACCTCCAGCAGCTCCTTGAGGCCCAGCGTCAGCGGCTGGCCGTCCACCAGCGCGACGTTGTTGATGCCGAAGGACTCCTCCATCGGCGTGAGCTTGTAGAGCTGCTCCAGGACGGCCTCGGGGTTGAAGCCGTTCTTGACCTCGATCACCAGCCGTAGGCCGTGCTCACGGTCGGTGAGGTCCTTGACGTCCGCGATGCCCTGCAGCTTCTTCGAGCCGACCAGGTCCTTGATCTTGGAGATGACCTTCTCGGGGCCGACTGCGAAGGGGAGTTCGGTGACGATCAGGCCCTTGCGGCGGGCGGTGACACTCTCCACCGTGACCGTCGCGCGGATCTTGAACGTGCCGCGGCCCTTCTCGTACGCGTCCCGTACGCCGCCGAGGCCCACGATCCGGCCACCCGTCGGCAGGTCGGGACCCGGCACGAAGCGCATCAGGGTGTCGAGATCGGCGTTCGGATGCTTGATCAGGTGGCGGGCCGCGGCGATGACCTCGCCCAGGTTGTGCGGCGGCATGTTCGTCGCCATACCGACGGCGATGCCGGAGGTGCCGTTGACGAGGAGGTTCGGGTACGCGGCGGGGAGGGCGACCGGCTCCTGCTCCTGGCCGTCGTAGTTCGGCGAGAAGTCGACGGTGTCCTCGTCGATGGACTCCGTCATCAGGGACGTCGCGGACGCCATCCGGCACTCGGTGTACCGCATCGCGGCGGGCGGGTCGTCGTTGCCCAGCGAGCCGAAGTTGCCGTGGCCGTCCACCAGCGGGACCCGCATGGAGAACGGCTGCGCCATGCGCACCAGGGCGTCGTAGATCGACGCGTCGCCGTGCGGATGGAGCTTACCCATCACCTCGCCGACGACCCGGGCGCACTTGACGTAGCCGCGGTCGGGCCGCAGGCCCATCTCGTTCATTTGGTACAGGATGCGGCGGTGCACCGGCTTGAGACCGTCGCGGGCGTCCGGCAGGGCGCGCGAGTAGATGACCGAATACGCGTACTCGAGGAAGGAACCCTGCATCTCGTCGACGACGTCGATGTCGAGGATCCTCTCCTCGAAGTCGTCCGGCGGTGGGGTCTTCGTGCTGCGGCGGGCCATCGCGGCTGCGGCTCCTTCTGCTGCGTCTACTGCCGAGGTCGGGGAGGCGACGTCGGGACAACGTCGGTCAATCGGTCGGGTCAACCAGCTGTGGGATCAACCCGCGAGTATCTCTGAGTCTGACGCGGACCATTGTGGACCGCCCCACTGACAACGCCGACCGCGACTCCCCCTTCGGCGACTCCGGGCGCCGAGCGCGGGGCACGTTCGGGGCCGGTGGCACGGGAACTTCGCCAGATGCCGACGCGCTTGCATACAGTGACAGAACTTCCTCGCAAGCGGATCGAAGGGACGTACATGCCCATGGGTCACACGGCCACAGAACAAGCCGGCTCCGGCGGCCTGACAGCAACCGAGCACCGGCTGGCCAACGGCCTGCGCGTGGTGCTCTCCGAAGACCACCTGACACCGGTCGCAGCGGTCTGCCTGTGGTACGACGTCGGTTCCCGCCACGAGGTCAAGGGCCGTACGGGCCTGGCTCACCTCTTCGAGCACCTGATGTTCCAGGGCTCCGCGCAGGTGAAGGGCAACGGCCACTTCGAGCTGGTGCAGGGCGCCGGCGGCTCGCTCAACGGCACCACGAGCTTCGAGCGCACCAACTATTTCGAGACCATGCCCGCCCATGAGCTGGAGCTCGCGCTCTGGCTGGAGGCGGACCGGATGGGCTCGCTGCTGACCGCGCTCGACGACGAATCCATGGAGAACCAGCGCGACGTCGTCAAGAACGAGCGCCGCCAGCGCTACGACAACGTCCCCTACGGCACGGCCTTCGAGAAGCTGACGGCCATGGCGTACCCGGAGGGCCACCCGTACCACCACACGCCCATCGGGTCGATGGCCGACCTGGACGCGGCGTCCCTGGAGGACGCGCGGGCGTTCTTCCGCACGTACTACGCGCCCAACAACGCCGTCCTGTCGATCGTCGGCGACATCGACTCCGCGCAGACGCTGGCCTGGGTGGAGAAGTACTTCGGCTCGATCCCCTCGCACGACGGCAAGCAGCCGCCGCGGGACGGCACGCTGCCCGACAACATCGGCGGCGAGCTGCGCGAGGTCGTCGAGGAGGACGTGCCCTCGCGTGCCCTGATGGCGGCCTACCGCCTGCCGCACGACGGCACCCGTGAGGCGGACGCCGCGGACCTCGCGCTGACCGTCCTGGGCGGCGGCGAGTCCTCCCGTCTGTACAACCGGCTGGTGCGGCGCGACCGCAGCGCCGTGGCCGCCGGCTTCGGTCTGCTGCGGCTGGCCGGCGCGCCCTCGCTGGGCTGGCTGGACGTGAAGACGTCCGGTGGGGTGGAGGTCCCCGACATCGAGCGCGCGGTCGACGAGGAGCTGGCCCGCTTCGCCGCCGAGGGGCCGACCCCGGAGGAGATGGAGCGGGCGCAGGCCCAGTTGGAGCGCGAATGGCTGGACCGTCTGGCGACGGTCAGCGGCCGCGCCGACGAACTGTGCCGCTTCGCCGTCCTGTTCGGCGACCCGCAGCTCGCGCTGACCGCCGTCCAGCGGGTCCTGGACGTCACCTCCGAGGAGGTGCAGGCGGTCGCCAAGGCCCGGCTGCGCCCCGACAACCGCGCGGTGCTCGTCTACGAGCCCACCGAGCCGACCGACGCCGCCGACACCGAGGAAGGGGAGGCGGACCAGTGAGCGACGCCACCACCCACGCGGGTTCCCCCGCGAGCACCATGGACTTCCACCCGCAGCCCCAGGGCGGCGCGCCCAAGCCGTGGGCCTTCCCGGCTCCCGAGCGCAGCCAACTGCCCAACGGGCTCACCCTGCTGACCAGCCACCGCCCCGGCCAGCAGGTCGTCGCCGTCGAGATCAATCTCGTCGCCCCTCTGGACGCCGAGCCCGAGGGCCTGGACGGCGTCGCCACGATCATGGCGCGCGCCCTGTCCGAGGGCACCGACAAGCACGACGCGGAGGAGTTCGCCGCCGAGCTGGAACGCTGCGGCGCCACCCTGGACGCACACGCCGACCACCCTGGCGTACGGGTCTCCCTGGAGGTGCCGGCCTCCCGGCTGCACCGCGCGCTCGGCCTGCTCGGCGACGCGCTGCGCGCCCCCGCGTTCCCGGACAGCGAGGTCGAGCGGCTGGTGCGCAACCGCCTCGACGAGATCCCGCACGAGCTCGCCAACCCGGCCCGGCGCGCGGCGATGGCGCTGTCCAAGGAGCTGTTTCCGGCCACCTCCCGCATGTCGCGGCCCCGTCAGGGCACCGAGGAGACCGTCGCCCGCGTCGACGCCGCGGCCGTCCGCGCCTTCTACGACGCCCATGTACGGCCCGCCACGGCCACCGCGGTCATCGTCGGTGACTTCACCGGCATCGACCTGGGCGCGGCGCTCTCCGACACCCTCGGCGCCTGGAGCGGCTCCACCGCCGAGCCGCTGAAGGCCTCGCCGATCATCGCCGACGACACCGGCCGTGTGGTGATCGTGGACCGCCCCGGCGCCGTCCAGACGCAGCTGCTCATCGGCCGTATCGGCGCCGACCGGCACGACCGGGTGTGGCCCGCGCAGGTCCTCGGCACGTACTGCCTGGGCGGCACCCTCACCTCGCGGCTGGACCGCGTGCTGCGTGAGGAGAAGGGCTACACCTACGGGGTGCGCGCCTTCGGCCAGGTGCTGCGCTCCACCGCCCCCACGTCTCCCGAGGGAGCCACCGGCGCCTCGCTGCTCGCCATCAGCGGCTCGGTGGACACCGCCTCCACCGTCCCGGCGCTGGAGGACCTGTGGCAGGTGCTGCGGACCCTCGCGGCAGGGGGGCTGACGGACGAGGAGCGGGATGTCGCCGTGCAGAACCTCGTCGGGGTCGCGCCGCTCAAGTACGAGACCGCGGCGGCCGTCGCGGGCACCCTCGCCGACCAGGTGGAGCAGCAGCTCCCGGACGACTTCCAGGCGCAGTTGTACGTCCGTCTCGCGGAGACCGGCACGGTCGAGGCGACCGCGGCGGCGGTCAACGCCTTCCCGGTGGACCGGCTGGTCACGGTCCTGGTGGGTGACGCGGCGCAGATCGCCGAGCCCGTCAAGGCGCTGGGCATCGGTGAGGTGACGGTCGTCAGCGGCTAGCCCGCCGTGTGACGGGTGGTCACATATCGACAAAGCGGCTCCCGTGGTGCTCGTTCACCACGGGAGCCGCTGTATGTCCGGTTTATCACGGCTGGTTGCACGGATTCTTGTGGCATCCCGCACAAAAAAGCGGTTCTGTTTGCTGATTGAAAGTTGCCCCGATTAGCGTCGGTCCGGCTGTTCGTCACAAGTCCGCCACAACAGTGGCACCGAACAGTCATCGCCGAGTCCCCGTACGGCGCGAGCCAGGGGAGCCGGGGACCCACATGTCCCCTGGGGTGAATCGGACTCCTCTTCGGAGGAGCCCGTAGGAGACCTTCCTGCTCCGAACCCGTCAGCTAACCCGGTAGGCGAGAAGGAAGGAAAGGACAAGCCAGCACATGGCGTTCACCCGTGCCACCGGGAAGCATCGTCGTACGAGCCGCACCGCTCGGACGACCCGCAAGATCGCCGGCATAGCCACCCTCGCGGCCGGCGGCGTTGTCGCCTCCGTGGCCTCGCCGGCGCTGGCCGCCACGGACGAGGCGCGCACCCACGACACCGGTCTGCAGCAGGCCGTCGTGCTGGGTGACGAGCTCGCCAACAGCATCGAGGCCCAGGCCGACGCGCAGCAGGCCGCCGCCGAGGCCGCCGCCGCCAAGGCGAAGGCCGAGGCCGTCGCCAAGAAGCAGGCCGAGGAGGCCGAGCGGCGCGCCGAGGAGGCCCGGAAGAAGGCCAAGGCCGCCCACGAGGCCAAGGTCCGCGCCGCCCGCGACGCGGAGCGCAAGCGCCTCAACGCCTTCGTCGCCCCCATCGCCGACTCCTACGTCTCCACCGCGTACAAGGCCTCCAGCGGCCTGTGGTCCTCGGGCAGCCACACCGGCATCGACTTCCACGCCGCCTCCGGCACCCCCGTCCACGCCGTGGGCGCGGGCACCGTCGTCGAGGCCGGCTGGGGCGGCGCGTACGGCAACAACATCGTGATCAAGATGCACGACGGTACGTACACCCAGTACGGCCACCTGTCGTCGCTCGGCGTCTCGGTCGGCCAGACCGTCGCCCCGGGCGAGCAGATCGGCCTCTCCGGCGCCACCGGCAACGTCACCGGCCCGCACCTGCACTTCGAGGCCCGCACCGGCCCCGACTACGGCTCGGACATCGACCCGATCGCGTATCTGCGCTCCCACGGCGTCAACGTCTGAGGTACCGCCTCGCCGAGGCCTGAGGCGCCGCCTCGTCACTGCCTGAGGCGCCGCCTCGTCGGCGTACGGCCTTGTCCGGCGCCCCGCGTCGCACCGTCTTCCGAAGCCCCGGTCCCCCAGCCGGGGCTTCGGTATATCCGGCGAGCGGTCCATGCACGCCGGATACGCCGGTGGCGGCCTGCGACTGGCCAAAAAATAACCATGAATAACGGGAGTCCGCCGGGAAAGCCGTCCCGGTCGAATAGAGTCACGGAAAAGTCGCCGACCGGCGGCGTTTCCAGGGGATTACGGCGGAGGCACGGACGATGCGAGGCCATATTTCCGCGCATGCGGTGTGCACGGCGATTCGCGAGGACATTGTCTCCGGTGCGCTGGCGCCGGGGAGCAGGCTGATCGAGGAGATCCTGGCGGCCCGCTACGGCGTCTCCAGAGTGCCGGTCCGTGAAGCGCTGCGCACCCTGCAGTCCGAGGGGTTCGTGACCACCCGCCACCACGCGGGCGCCTGTGTCGCCGAGCCCACCGAGCAGGAGGCCGCCGATCTCCTGGACGTCCGCGGCCTGTTGGAGCCGCTGGGCGCCGCCCGCGCGGCCGCCCGTCGCAGCCCGGCCCATCTCAAGGTGCTGCGCGGCCTGGTCCGGCTCGGCCGAGAGCGGGCGCGCCACGGCAACCCCGCGGACCTGCGCCAACTGGACGGCTGGTTCCACGAAACGCTCGCCCAGGCGGCAGGCAGCCCCAGTCTGACGGCGCTGCTGACCCAACTGCGGCGTAAGATCGAGTGGATGTACGTCGTCGAACTGCCGGCCCGGGTGGGCGAGTCGTGGGACGAACACGGCGCGGTGCTGGACGCGGTGGCCCGGGGTGATGCGGAACGGGCCCGCGCCCTGATGGCGGCTCATATCGAGCGCTCCCTCCCGGTGTACCGGCTGCGGCGCAGCGCCACGGCCGAGGTGAGGGATCCGAAACGGTCCGTCAACACGGCACGCGTCCGCCCTTAACAATCACCCCGTATACAAAGAGGCGCGGAATGGGCTTCGGCAGGGCGGGGGTCGACGGGGGTGGCATCCCCTATTCGGCGTTCTGCTTTATTTCGCCCAGGGTGCTTAATGCGTGCGCGCGCTTTTTTCTGGCACCCCTTGGATATCGGACACTCGGAAATTTGGCGCGCGCCCCTGAGACAATGCCCGAAGGGTGTAGGCAATACCCGCCCCCGCGCATCCGGCGACCATTCACACATCGACCGGGCAAACCGCCACCCGAATTTTTCAGACACAACGAAACGGCCCCGTCGCGGCAACCGTGTCCCGGTCACCGCGGCGGGGCCGCCGCGTACAGCAGAGGTCCTGGCGGACTCAGACGGTCTCCGGGAGCTCCTCGAGGCCTTCGGCGACGAGCTTCGCCAGGCGGTCGAGCGCGATCTCGGCGCCCTCGGCGTC
Organism: Streptomyces inhibens; assembly: GCF_003389455.1. Taxonomy (GTDB): domain Bacteria; phylum Actinomycetota; class Actinomycetes; order Streptomycetales; family Streptomycetaceae; genus Streptomyces; species Streptomyces inhibens. Next base: position 16,296 of record NZ_QUAC01000061.1, read on the forward strand.
GGAGGCCAGCACGATCTCCTCGCCACCCTGGGCGCCCAGGCCCAGCACCGCGAGCATGGAGGCCGCGTTGACGGGGTTGCCATCAGCCTTGGCGATCGTCATCGGCACGCCGGAGGCGGTGGCCGCACGGACGAAGATCGACGCGGGGCGGGCGTGCAGGCCCTCGGTCCAACCGACATTGACGCGGCGCTCAGCCATGGTGTTGCCCTTCAAAGTCGTGACTGTTGTCTAGACCAGTCTCTCACGATGCCGGGAGTGCTCCGGCGGCCCATTTGTCCTGGCCTTGCGGCCTTTGGTCCCGAGGGAGGCCGGGCGGGCCAGGTCGGTGCCGTAATGGTTCCCACGGCGTCCCCGGCCTGCCCCGCATCACGAGCGTACGCGCGCGGGTCGGTTGTCAGTGCCCGGTCGTACGCTGTCCGCATGCAGAAGCCGCCGGACCACGCATACCCGACCCACTGGGAAGCTGACGTGGTGCTGCGCGACGGCGGTACGGCGCGGATCCGCCCCATCACCCCGGACGACGCCCAGCGGCTGGTCTCCTTCTACGAGCAGGTCTCGGACGAGTCGAAGTACTACCGCTTCTTCGCGCCGTATCCGCGCCTGTCCGACCGTGATGTGCACCGTTTCACCCATCACGACTACGTCGACCGGGTCGGGCTCGCCGCCACCGTAGGCGGCGAGTTCATCGCCACCGTCCGCTACGACCGGATCAACGACCAGGGGCTGCCCGCCAAGGACCCCGAGGACGACCAGGCCGAGGTCGCCTTCCTCGTCCAGGACGCCCATCAGGGGCGCGGCGTCGCCTCCGCCCTCCTGGAGCACATCGCGGCCGTCGCCCGCGAGCGCGGTATCCGCCGGTTCGCCGCCGAGGTGCTGCCCGCGAACTCCAAGATGATCAAGGTGTTCACGGACGCCGGCTACACCCAGAAGCGCACCTTCGAAGACGGCGTGGTCCGGCTCGAGTTCGACCTGGAGCCGACCGAGCAGTCCATGGCCGTGATGCGCGGCCGCGAGCAGCGCGCCGAGGCCCGCTCCGTACAGCGGCTGCTCGCCCCCGGCTCGGTCGCCGTCATCGGCACCGGCCGCGCCCCCGGCGGCGTCGGCCGCACCGCGCTGCGCAACCTCCTCGACTCCGGCTTCACGGGCCGTGTGCACGCCGTCAACCACGCCTTCCCCGACGGCATGCAGCGGCTCGACCCCGAGGGTGTGCCGGCCGTCCGCGCCCTGCGGGAGATCCCCGAGCCGGTCGACCTGGCGGTCATCGCCGTCCCCGCGGACAGCGTCCCCGACGTGGTCCGCGACTGCGGCGAACACGGCGTCCAGGGCCTGCTGATCCTGTCCTCCGGTTACGCCGAGGCCGGCCCGGAGGGGCGTGAGCGGCAGCGCGCCGTGCTCCGCCAGGCCCGCTCGTACGGCATGCGCCTCATCGGGCCCAACGCCTTCGGCCTGATCAACACCGCCCCCGACGTCCGGCTGAACGCCTCGCTCGCCCCGCAGATGCCCGGCGCCGGCCACATCGGCCTGTTCACCCAGTCCGGTGCCATCGGCATCGCCCTGCTCAGCGGGCTGCATGCGCGCGGCCCCGGTGACGGCGGCATCGCCGGTATCTCCGCCTTCGTCTCGGCCGGCAACCGCGCCGATGTCTCCGGCAACGACCTGCTCCAGTACTGGTACGACGACCCCGACACCGACGTCGTGATCCTCTACCTGGAGTCCATCGGCAACCCGCGCAAGTTCGCCCGGCTCGCCCGCCGTACCGCCGCCGTCAAACCGGTCGTGGTCGCCAAGGGAGCCCGGCACAACGGCACCGCCCCGCCCGGCCACGCCGTGCCCACGGTCCGGGTCCCGGACAGCACCGTCGCCGCTCTGATGCGCCAGGCCGGCGTGATCCGCGTCGACACGGTCACCGAGCTGATCGACGCCGGTCTGCTGCTGGCCTCCCAGCCGCTGCCGGCCGGCTCGCGCGTCGCCATCCTCGGCAACTCCGAGTCGCTGGCCCTGCTGGCGTACGACGCCTGCCTGACCGAAGGGCTGCGCCCGCAGCGCCCCCATGCGCTGCCCTCCGCGGCGGCGCCCGACGATTTCCGTGCCGCGCTCGCCGAGACGCTGTCCGGCGACGGCTGCGATGCCGTGGTCGTCACGGCCATCCCCTGGGTGGGGGAGGGGGACACCGCCTCCCCCGGTGCCGGCGAGGGCGCCGCGCTCGCCGCCGCTCTGCGTACCGCGGCCGAGGCCCACCCGGAGAAGCCGGTCACGGTCGTCCACCTGGCGATGGACGATCTGGCCAAGACACTCGCGGCACCGGCACCGGCACCCTCGTCCGGCCCCCGGTCCGCCGCCCGCCCCGACGCCTCTGCCCGCCCCGAGGGCCCGGCCCAGGCGCCCCCGCCGCATTCCCCGAACCCGGCCACTCACCCCCGCCCCGTGGTGCCCCCGGGCCC
>NZ_QUAC01000074.1 GCF_003389455.1 Streptomyces inhibens
ACCACCGCAAGGTACCCACAACACCCGCCCACCCCCCGAAGGGGGGTGGGCGGCGGGGAAAAAACAAAAACGGGGGTGGGCGGCGGGGCAGAACAAAACCGCGGTTGGGCGGCGCGACAGAACAGCCGCCTCAACCACGGCAACCACCACACCCCACGGCAACCACCACACCCCACGGCAACCACCACAGCCACCCCGCCCGCCCCGACTGCCACAACCACCCAAACCAACCCCTACAACCCCTACAAGCGCTACAAGCGCTACAACCGCTACAACCGCTACAACCGCTGAATAATCGTCCCCGTAGCCAACGCTCCGCCCGCGCACATCGTGATCAGGGCGAATTCCTTGTCCCTGCGTTCGAGTTCATGCAGGGCCGTGGTGATGAGTCGGGCGCCGGTGGCTCCGACGGGGTGGCCCAGGGCGATGGCGCCGCCGTTGACGTTCACCTTCTCCAGGTCCTGTTCGAAGACCTGCGCCCAGGAGAGGACCACGGAGGCGAAGGCCTCGTTGATCTCGACGAGGTCGATGTCCTTGAGGGACATCCCGGCCTTGCCGAGCACGGCGCGGGTGGCGTCGATCGGCCCGTCCAGGTGGAAGTGCGGATCGGAGCCGACCAGCGCCTGGGCCACGATGCGGGCCCGTGGCTTGAGCTTGAGGGCGCGCGCCATCCGCTTGGAGGCCCACATGACCGCGGCGGCTCCGTCGGAGATCTGGGAGGAGTTGCCTGCCGTGTGGACGGCGGTCGGCATCACGGGTTTGAGGCCGCCCAGCGCCTCCATACTGGTGTCGCGCAGCCCCTCGTCCCGGTCGACCAGCCGCCACATGCCCTGGCCCGCGGCCTGTTCGTCCTCCGTGGTGGGGACCTGGACGGCGAACGTCTCCCGTTTGAAGCGTTCCTCGCCCCAGGCGATGGCCGCCCGCTCCTGCGAGATCAGGCCGAGCGAGTCGACGTTCTCGCGGGTCAGCCCCCGGTTGCGGGCGATGCGTTCGGCCGCTTCGAACTGGTTGGGCAGGTCGACGTTCCACTCGTCGGGCCAGGGCTTGCCGGGGCCGTGCTTGGAGCCGCTGCCGAGCGGCACCCGGGACATCGCCTCGACGCCGCAGCCGATGCCGATGTCGATGACGCCGCCGGCGATCATGTTGGCGACCATGTGGTTGGCCTGCTGGGAGGAGCCGCACTGGCAGTCCACAGTGGTCGCCGCGGTTTCGTACGGGAGGCCCATCGCGAGCCAAGCGTTGCGTACCGGGTTCATGGACTGTTCGCCGGCGTGGGTGACGGTGCCGCCGACGATCTGTTCGATGCAGTCGGGCTGGATGCCCGTACGGGCGAGGAGTTCGCGGTAGGTCTCCCCCAGGAGGTAGGCGGGGTGGAGGTTGGCGAGCGCGCCTCCGCGCTTGCCGATGGGGGTGCGTACGGCTTCGACGATGACGGGTTCCGCGGCCATGACTGACTCGTCCTCTCCTCGCGTCCGCGGGCGTCCCGGCACCCACGGAAGAAGAACTAGTACGCGTTCTAGTTCTACAAACAGTCTTATGAGCCGCTCCCCGGGGCGCAAGGGGCGTGCAACACCCTTGTCCGCAACAGGAGTCGCCGCGACCCTTGCCACTTGTAGAACTCGTTACTACCTTCACCGCGACCCATACCTGATGAACCGTCAGAAGTTCGATGGACCAGGAGTCGCCGATGCCATGCCCAGCGTTGCCCGAAGGGTTCGACTTCACCGACCCCGACGTCTACCAGACCCGCGTTCCGCTCCCCGAGTTCGCGCAGCTGCGGCAGACCGCGCCCGTGTGGTGGAACGCCCAGCCACACGGCATTGCCGGCTTCGACGACGACGGCTACTGGGTCGTCACCCGCCACCAGGACGTCAAGGAGGTGTCCACCAAACCGGACATCTTCTCCGCGAACCTCAACACCTCGATCATCCGCTTCAACGAGTCGATGACCCGCGACCAGATCGACGTACAGAAGCTGATCATGCTGAACATGGACCCGCCGGAGCACACCAGGGTCCGCCAGATAGTGCAGCGGGGATTCACCCCGCGCTCCATCCGCGCCCTGGAGGAGGCGCTGCGCCACCGGGCGGCGCGCATCGTCGCCGAGGCGCGGGAGAAGGGCTCCGGGGACTTCGTCACCGACATCGCCTGTGAGCTCCCCCTCCAGGCGATCGCCGAACTCATCGGCATCCCCCAGGACGACCGGACCCGCATCTTCGACTGGTCGAACAAGATGGTCGCCTACGACGATCCCGAACTGGCCATCACCGAAGAGGTCGGCGCCAACGCGGCCATGGAGCTGATCTCGTACGCGATGAACCTCGCCGCGGCGCGCAAGGAGTGCCCGGCCAAGGACATCGTCAGCCAGCTGGTCGCAGCGGAGCACGAGGGGAATCTCGGCTCCGACGAATTCGGTTTCTTCGTGCTGCTGTTGGCGGTGGCCGGCAACGAGACGACGCGTAATGCCATCACGCACGGTATGCACGCCTTTCTCACCCACCCCGACCAGTGGGAGCTCTACAAGCGCGAGCGCCCGGCGACGGCGGCCGAGGAGATCGTGCGGTGGGCCACACCGGTGGTCTCGTTCCAGCGCACCGCCACCCAGGACACCGAACTGGGCGGCGCGAAGATCAAGAAGGGCCAGCGGGTGGGGATCTTCTACTCCTCCGCCAACAACGACCCGGACGTCTTCGACCGCCCCGAGCTGTTCGACATCACCCGCGACCCCAACCCCCACCTGGGCTTCGGCGGTGGCGGCCCCCACTTCTGCCTCGGCAAGTCCCTGGCGGTCCTGGAGATCAACCTGATCTTCCATGCCATCGCGGACGCCATGCCGGACGTCTCCCTGGCGGGTGACCCGCGCCGGCTCCGCTCGGCCTGGCTCAACGGCGTCAAGGAACTGCGGGTCCACTACGGCTGACCGGCGGTCGAGCCGCCGGGCGGCACGGCGGGCGGACACAAGGGCCCCGGTGGTCGGCAACGGCCACCGGGGCCGCGTTATGTCCGAAAACGGTTCCTCGCTCAACCTTGCCAGCAGGCATTGGCAGACTTACATTCAACTCGCCAGTAACAATTGGCAGTTCGCCACGTTTGCGCACGGCTCAGCCGCGCGCGTGGACCAGAGCCGCACATCCCCCCATCTGCGCCGTGTGTATATGTACGCACGCGCCCCGGGCTCCCCACGCGCATCTTCAGCACCATGCACCCGCCCTCCCCCACATGTTTCGACAGTGCGCTCCACCGCTCTTCGAAGGGGACTCACACCATGAAGGACGCACACGGCAGACCTGTCACGGGACGCATCAGCTGGCGTAAGTTCGCCGTGCTGTCCGTCCCGGCCCTCGCCGGCACCGCGGCCCTGGGCATCGCCCTGGCCAACGGGGCGCTGGCGGCCTCATTCGCCGTCTCGGGACAGCAGTTCAAGGTGTCCGCGGACAGCCTCACGGGCGATGGATTCGCCCAGTACGGCAGCGTCGACACCAACGCCAGGGGCGACTTCCTGCCGGTCGCCGTCACCGCCATCAAGACCGCCCAACTGCACCATCTGTGCCAGTCGGTCGTCACCCACCTGCCGGTCATCGGCGATATCTCGCTCAACCTCAGCGCCGGTACGGGCGGCAGGCCCGTCGAGGCGAGCAATCTCTTCGTGGACGCCACCCAGCTCTCCGGCAATGCGTCCTTCAACAACATCGAGATCGGCCGGGACGCCTCCACCCTCGACAAGGGACCGGCCAGCGCCCAGGGCATGCAGGACCTCTTCGCCCAACAGGCCGACGACGTCAGCATCAGCAAGCTGCGGCAGACCGCCTGGGCCACCAACGCGGGGACGTTCAAGCTCACCGGTCTGAGCATGAAGATCTCCAAGGGCAAGAAGGAATGCTTCTGACCTGGCGGCGCTGGCGGACGGGGCGGCCCTTCTGGGGCGGTCTGGCGGCCGTCGTCGCCGGCGCCGAGATCTGCGCCATCCCACTGGCGCCGCTGAAAATCATGCTGCAACAGGGCATCGCCGGTATCCCGTCGGTACTGATGGGGCTGGTGATGATCGTGATGGGTCTCGCGGCGTGGTTCGCACCCCACTACCGGGGCCTCGCGGGTGTCCTGACCGTCCTGTGTGCGGCCGCCGCGCTGGTGATGTCCAACCTCGGCGGCTTTCTGATCGGCACGGTCATCGGGATCCTCGGCGGCTCGATGATCTTTGCCTGGCAGCCGGTCACCGAACCCTAGCCACCTGCCGACCGGCGCCCGCCCGTACGCCCGTACGCGTACCCCCACGCTTGTGTACGTGTACGGGCCGAGCCTGCCGCCCGCGCCACTCGCCGCACCGCACTGCACTGCACTGCACTGCACACCGCACTGCACCGCACCTCCGGTACCCCCTCGCGAAGGAGAAGCACGATGACGATGACGCACGCCGCCCGGCGGACATCCCGCACGCCCCATAAGCGCGCATTACTCACCACCGGCACGGGAATCGCCGCGGCCCTGGGGCTGTCGCTCGCCGTACCGGGTCACGCGGCGGCGCAGCCCGGCACGGCACCGGCCACCGGAGCACCGTCCGCCGCTGCCTCCACAACCGTGAGCCCCGCAGGTCACAGCTTCACTGCCGCGCTCAGCGGCAAGGCGACCTTCACCGCGGGATCGGTGACCGTCACCTGTACGACCTCGACATCCAGCGGGCAGGTCCCTGCCGCGCCCGACAACCAGAACCCGGCCGGCCCGGTGAGCAGTTCCATCACCCCGGCCACCTACGGCTCGTGTATGACGAGCATGCCCGGCGTCAGCGCGACCGTGACCACGAGCGGCAGCTGGGGTGTGGCCATGCAGAACGGGGACCCGGCGTCCGCCGGACTGACCATCCCCTCGGGCGGGTTCGTCCTCAAGACCAGCGGGCTGGCGTCCTGCACGGTGACCGCGGCCCCGACCTCCGCGGCGACCGTGAACGGCACCTGGACCAATGGCGCACCGTCCACCCTCACCTTCACCAATGCCTCGGTACCGGTGAAGGTGGTGGGCGGTTTCGGCTGCCCGACCAGCGCGACCAGCTCGACGTTCAACGCCCTGTACAAGGTCAGCGACACCACCGACCCCGCCTCCCAGATCACCGTCACCGGCTGAGCGAAGGATGAGCGAAGGACGAACAAGGATGAGCGGAGGTCGAACGGCGACTGAGCGCCGGTGAGCGACGGGTGACGGTCGTTCGGCGAGCGGGCGTCACTCCCTCGGCAGGGAAATTCCCCTCAGTGTGCGGTCAGGACGATCGCCGCCACGGTCACCAGTGCCGCCACCGCTACCGTGCCGCTCAGGAACGCGGTGATCAGCCGGCGGCGAAGGGCCCGGTAGACGCTCTCGTACTCGGTCCGCAGAGTGGCGCTGCGGACCGCGATGCGCTCCAGATAGGCGCGCGAGGCGTCGCACTGGTCCTGGCAGTAGCGCAGTTCCACCTCCCGCCGCTGGGTGTCGGTGAGCCAGGGCAGACCGGCGCAGAAGGCGTTGGCGCGGGTGCGGGCCCGGTCCTTCTCCGCCTCCCAGAGGAGATATCCCTCGATCTCGTTGATGGCCTGGTCCATCGACATCCCTGCGCCCCTCTGCATTCCGCTGTCGGCCCCTGTTACCTCGCCGCTGCGCATTCCTCCACCCCTTCGCGTTCCCTCGCTCACGTACGTGCCCCGATTTCGTGGGTACGGGCGTCCTCGGCGTCCGTCGTGGCTGCGATCTCTCGTGCGATCTCCGGGTGGTGCAGGTCGAACGCCGGGGATTCGGAGCGAATACGCGGCAGGGTGAGGAAGTTGTGCCGCGGCGGCGGGCAGGACGTCGCCCACTCCAGCGAACGGCCGTAGCCCCAGGGGTCGTCGACCTCGACCTTCTCGCCGTACTTCGCCGTCTTCCACACGTTGTAGAGGAACGGCAGTATCGAGAGGCCGAGGAGGAAGGAGAAGATGCTGGAGACGGTGTTCAGGGTGGTGAAGCCGTCGGCGGCCAGATAGTCGGGGATACGACGCAGCATGCCTTGCGCACCGAGCCAGTGCTGGACGAGGAAGGTGCCGTGGAAGCCGATGAACAGCGTCCAGAAGGTAATCTTTCCGAGCCGCTCGTCCAGCATCTTGCCGGTGAACTTCGGCCACCAGAAATGGAAACCGGAGAACATCGCGAAGACGACCGTGCCGAAGACGACGTAGTGGAAGTGCGCCACCACGAAGTACGAGTCGGAGATATGGAAGTCCATCGGCGGCGAGGCCAGGATGACACCGGTCAGACCACCGAAGATGAAGGTGAGCAGGAAGCCGATCGCCCACAGCATCGGCGTCTCGAAGGACAGTGAGCCCTTCCACATCGTGCCGATCCAGTTGAAGAACTTCACACCGGTCGGCACCGCGATCAGGAACGTCATGAAGGAGAAGAACGGCAACAGCACGCCGCCCGTCACATACATGTGGTGCGCCCACACCGTGACCGAGAGACCGGCAATTGAAATCGTCGCCGCAATGAGGCCGATGTAACCGAACATCGGCTTCCGGGAGAAGACCGGAATGACCTCGGAAATGATGCCGAAGAACGGCAGGGCGATGATGTACACCTCGGGATGGCCGAAGAACCAGAAGAGGTGCTGCCAGAGCAACGCACCGCCATTGGCCGCGTCAAATACATGCGCACCGAATTTACGGTCCGCCTCCAGCGCGAACAGCGCCGCCGCCAGCACCGGGAAGGCCAGCAGAACCAGCACACCGGTCAGCAGTACATTCCAGGTGAAGATCGGCATCCGGAACATCGTCATGCCAGGCGCACGCATACAGATGATCGTGGTGATGAAGTTGACCGAACCGAGGATCGTGCCGAAACCGGAGAAGGCCAGACCCATGATCCACATATCGGCACCGATACCGGGGGAATGTGTGGCATCGGAGAGCGGTGCATACGCGAACCAGCCGAAGTCCGCGGCCCCTTGAGGCGTCAGAAAACCACCCACCGCGATCAGTGAGCCGAAGAGATAGAGCCAGTACGCGAGCATGTTCAGCCGGGGAAAGGCGACATCGGGCGCGCCGATCTGCAGCGGCATGATCCAGTTCGCGAATCCGGCGAACAGCGGCGTCGCGAACATCAGCAGCATGATCGTGCCATGCATCGTGAACGCCTGGTTGAACTGCTCGTTCGACAGGATCTGGTGGCCGGGGCGGGCCAGTTCGGCGCGCATCACCAAGGCCATCAGCCCGCCGACGCAGAAGAAGGCGAACGCGGTGACGAGGTAGAGCGTGCCGATGGTCTTGTGGTCGGTGGTCGTCAACCACTTCACGGGAAGCTTCATGCCCCGTAGGTGTCCGGGGCCGTCGTGAACGTCACCGCTCACGGGCGCCGAGGGCCTTCGCGACCGGGTGTGAAGTCTCACCCGGTGGAGGTGTGAAGATCGGGGCCATGCCGGACACCAAGGGTTCATGAGCACGGACGACGCCTTCGCCGAGGCCTATCGCGCGCACTACTGGGCGGTCAGCCGCTTTGTGGCGCGACGGCTGGACGGCCAGGCACACGAGGTCGAGGAAGTGGTGTCGGAGGTCTTCTCCATAGCCTGGAGACGCCGCGCCGAACTCCCCGACGCTCCGCTGCCCTGGCTGTACGCGGTGGCCCGGAACTGTCTGGCCAATACGGTGCGGGGACTCGGCCGCTACCGGCGGCTGCTGCACCGGCTCGGCAACCACGAGGCGGCGCACCAGCAGCAGACCGTGGACAGTCCGGACGCGGAGCGGCCCGGCTCCTGGGTGCACGAGGTGCTGGCCCGCCTCTCCCCCGCCGACCAGGAGGTGCTGCGGCTGACGTCCTGGGAGGAACTGACCATCGAGGAGCTGGCGGTGACCCTCGGGTGTGGTCAGAGCGCCGCGGCCATGCGGCTGCACCGGGCACGCCGCCGCCTACGCGCGGAGATCGACCGTACGCGGATGACCGTGTCCGTACGAGCAGGAGGCGACGGCAATGTCTGACGAACTGGATCTGCTGCGCGCGGCCAATCCGGTACCGGCCGGCGAAGGACCCTGGCAGGACCGCCCGCTGGACGCCCGTGCCGAACGCGGCCTCCATCGCCTGCTGCACAGCAAGCGCACACGGCGGGCCGGACGGCGGCTCGTGCTGCGTGCCGAGGCCGCGGTGCTCGCCCTCGTCGCCGCGCTCGCCTTCACCTTCTCCGGTGGCGGCAGCAGCCCGGCCGCCGCCGCGCCCGTGGCGCTCGTCCTGCACTCCGACGCCCGCTCCGTATCGCTGGCCGCGCTCGCCCGCAGGGCGGAGGCCAGGGCACGGGCGGCCGGCGCCTCGGACGGGCCGCACCGTGGCAGCCATCTGCAGAGCTGGTACCTGAGCATGGAGAGCGGCCCGGACGCCGCGCCGCCCGTCACCGTGCCCGAGGAGCGCATCACCCACTGGAACGCCGACGGCAGCGGCTCGGAACTCGTCGTGGCCACCGACCCGCGGCACCCCGGCCGCCCGGTGATCCACGACAACGACGGCCGCTGGCAGACCGTCAGCGACGGCAAGGTTCTGCACCGCAAGACCTATCCGGCGGGCTCGGAGGCGCAGCACAGCGGTCTGGCCTCCCGTACGAAGCCGGCGACGGACCCCGCGGCGCTGCGCGAACAGCTGGGGTGGCTCTACGGCGGGGCGGACGGCACCAGCACGACGCCCCAACTGCTGATGGCGCTCTCCTCGTTCCGCCAGGAATGGACGCCGGGGCCGAAGGAGACGGCCGCCATCGTACGGATGCTGGCCGATGCGGACGGGCTGCGACAGGAGGGCACGGTGACCGACCGGCTGGGCCGGCGCGGTCAGGCGTATGTCTACGACGGCCCCGACGGCGCCTCCAACGCCACCCGGCAGATGGTGATCCTCGATCCCCGTACCGGCCAACTCCTGGGCCTGGAGGTCACCTTCACCAAGGACCTCCCCGACTTCAAGATCAAGGCGGGGGAGGTGATGTCGTACGAGGCGTGGATGCCGTGAGGAGGACGGCGGGAGGCGGGGCCGGCGCCCGAGTGGCGGGGTGGCCGTTCATGGCCGATCCTTGAGAGAACGCGACGATCCATACCGGCGCGGCGGGGCAGTGTGCCGCCGCGCCGTTTTCGTGCGGCGGCGCAGCGCATTGCCCCGCCGCACCATTTCTTGCGTTCGCGATGACCCTTTGTGCGCGCGGTGATGACGTTGGGTGCGCACGGATGGCGCCGATTGTTGCGTGGTGCGCGTCACAACGCGGCAATGGTTGCAGCCGATCGCCGCGAGATGGATCACAGACCTGAGTCCCGAGCAAAGCTTTGCGAAGGGGAGTTTCCCCTGCAAGGAGCGGGTATACGGGCGACTGCGCGGTCATTCGCGCACTGTCCGTGATGATCCGGTCTGCCCCTATGGTCGACCTTTGCCCCGTCACTCCATGGCGCGGGCTCCGTCCCGTCACTCGATGGCGGGCGATGTCATGTAGTCGTCCAAGAAAGCGCAGGCGAGCGAACACGTGCCGACGCAGTCCCCCGTCGCACCCGGGCCCCGTACCCCTGTCGGCAGTCCTGCCGACGCCGCATCCGATCCGCAGCAGTACCGGAAGGCGGATCCGGAGCGGCAGACCTCGGGCGAGGTGACCGTCGTCGACCCCGCGATGGTCAAGCGCGCGGTGTCGGCGGCCGCGCTCGGCAATGCGATGGAGTGGTTCGACTTCGGCGTCTACAGCTACATCGCGGTCACCCTCGGGCATGTCTTCTTCCCGTCCGGGAATCCGACCGCGCAGTTGCTGTCGACGTTCGGAGCATTTGCCGCGGCATTCCTGGTGCGCCCCATCGGCGGCATGGTCTTCGGACCGCTCGGTGACCGGATCGGCCGGCAGAAGGTCCTCGCGATCACCATGATCATGATGGCCGCGGGCACCTTCGCCATCGGCCTGATCCCGTCCTACGCCTCGATCGGCGTCGGGGCGCCCATCCTGCTGCTCGCCGCCCGCCTGGTACAGGGCTTCTCCACCGGTGGCGAATACGGCGGTGCCTCCACCTTCATCGCCGAGTACGCGCCCGACAAGAAGCGCGGATTCCTCGGCAGCTGGCTGGAGTTCGGCACGCTCGCCGGTTACGTCGGCGGCGCCGGCCTGGTCACGTTGATGACCGCGCTGCTGTCCACCGACGACCTGAACTCCTGGGGCTGGCGCATTCCGTTCCTGATCGCCGGACCGATGGGCATCATCGGCCTCTATCTGCGGATGCGGCTCGAAGAGACCCCGGCCTTCGCCCAGTTGGAGAAGGAGGCACGGACGAAGGAGAAGGCGCGCCGGGAGGCCGAGAAGCGGATCGGCATCCGCGAGATGATCTTCGGTCAGTGGCGGGCGATGCTGCTGTGCATCGGGCTGGTCCTGGTCTTCAACGTCACGGACTACATGCTGCTTTCGTACATGCCGAGCTATCTGACCTCGGAGCTGAAGTACGACGAGACGCACGGGCTGCTGGTCGTGCTCGCGGTGATGGTCCTGATGATGTGCGTCCAGCCGTTCGCCGGCCGGCTCAGCGACCGCTTCGGCCGCCGCCCGATCATCGCGGCGGGCTGCATCGGCTTCCTGGTGCTGTCGGTGCCCGCACTGCTGCTGATCCGGCAGGGGTCGCTGCTCGCCATCGCGCTGGGCATGGCCGCGCTCGGACTGCTGCTGGTCGCCTTCACCTCGACGATGCCGGCCACGCTGCCCGCGCTGTTCCCGACCAAGGTGCGCTACGGCTCCCTGTCGATCGGCTTCAACATCTCCGTGTCGCTCTTCGGCGGTACGACTCCGCTGGTGGTCACCGCCCTCATCGGCGCGACCGGCAACAAGATGATGCCCGCCTACTACATGATGGCGGCGGCCGTGATCGGCGGCATCGCCGTACTGCTGATGTCCGAGACCGCCCGCAAGCCGCTGCCGGGCTCCCCGCCGGCCGTCGAGACCGAGGCGGAGGCGCAGCAGGTCCTGCGTGCGGCGGGTCGCCCGGCCGCGGCCGGGTCGGCGGCGGCCTGACGACCAGCGCCGCTACCTGGGCTCGTACTGAGAAGTACTGAGGAGCCGAGAAGCACGAAGGGCCCGGCCGGACGCCTCCGGCCGGGTCCTCGGCGTTCCTCCGGAAGGCCGGCCGGTGGGGAGCGGCGTCCCGGGAACCGGCCATCCCGTCGTCGCCGTCTGTGTCGCTGCCGATCACGTTGACCGGCGAGCAGTGAACGGGGGACGACGATGGGTGTGGCTACCGGACCGGCTGCCGCGGCGCGGACCGCTGGGCGGCGGCGTGCGTTGGTGGTGGTGCTGATGTTGCTGGCCGTGCAGCTGGTGTCGCTGGCCAGGCCGGCGTACGCCTGTGGCTGCGGTGCGATGGTGCACGACCCGAAGACCATCATGGCGGTGCACCGGGAGACCTCGGTGGTGCGCTGGGACGGGAAGACCGAGCAGATCGTGATGAGCCTGACGGTGGACGGCACCGCCCCCGACGCCGCCTGGATCATGCCCGTACCGCACCGGGCCACGGTGAAGCTGGGCGACCCCGAGCTGTTCGACCGGCTCACCTCGCTGACCGCGCCGGCCGTCGAGCAGCGCCACTACTTCTGGCCCCGGAGCGGCGACTGGCCGTTCAAGCACACCTCGGACGGCGCCGCGGCCCCGCCTCCCGCCGCCGAGCGCCCCGGAGTCGGGGTGGTCGGCCGCGAGCGCCTGGGTCCCTTCGATGTCGCCCGGCTGACCGCCACCGATCCCGCGGCGCTCCGCAACTGGCTGAAGGCGAACGGATTTCAGCTGCCCGCGTCGCTGGCGGCCGAGCTCCGTCCGTATGTGGCACAGCGATGGGAGTACGTGGCGATCCGGCTCGCCCCCGCCGGGGCCGACCACCGTCTGACAGGCACCCTCGATCCACTGCGGCTGTCCTTCGCCAGCGACCGGCTCGTCTACCCCATGCGGCTCTCCCGCCTCGCCAAGACGCCGCAGTCGCTGGGGCTTTACGTCCTCGCAGCGCACCGGATGGAGCCGCGCGGCGCGATCGGCGGGGCCCGGCCCGAGGTCTTCTTCGCGGGCCGGATCCACCCCGAGGGGGCGTTGCGCGACCTCGACGACACCAACGGCGGCAAGGGCACCGGCAGCACCTTCCTGACCGCCATCGATCAGAGCTTCCCGCAGCCCCAACACATCACCGGTGACCACGAATTGCTCCGCGCCCCCGAGGACACCCCCTTCCGGCGCGTCACCTACACGTACTCGCTGCTGGTGGTGGGCGGTGTCCCGGTCTGGGTGCTGACGGTCGGCGGGACGCTGCTGCTCCTGGCGGTGGCGGCCGCGCTGGTGATCGGGCTGCACCGGCGCCGTCCCGTGACGCCGCCGGCCGCGGTGCGGGTGCCACCGCCGCTGACGTAACGGGGCCAACGGGCCAACGGGGCCGGCAGCTTCAGATCCGCGCGCCGGCCCGGCGGAAAGCGCCCGGGGTGACGCCGAAACAGCGGACGAACCAGCGGTGGAAGTGCGCCTGGTCGGCGAAGCCGGCCTCGGTGGCCGCCTCGGCGGTGGGGCGGCCGTCGATGAGCAGCGTGCGGGCGCGCCGCAGTCGCAGCAGCCGCTGGAAGTCGCTGGGTGCCATGCCGTACTCGGCCCGGAACGCCCGGTAGAGCGCAAAACGGCTGCAGCCGGCGGCGTCGGCGAGGTCCTGGGCGGTCAGCGGCCGGTCGTAGGCCGCCGTGAGCAGATCGCGGGCCCGCCGGGCCGCCCGGGTCTGCGCGCCCACGGGCAGTTCGCGCGGCCCGGCGGTCGCGGCGCCCCGGGAGGCGTTGCGGCGCACCATGGCCTCGACGGCCGCGGTGAGCCGCTCCTCCCGTACGAGAGGGTCCGCGGCGCCGACGAGCGCCGGGTGCAGCCGGCGAAGGGCGCGGGCCAGCACCGGATCGTCGACCACCGGGCGGTCGAAGAGCGGCATGACGCCGCGGCCGTCGGTGACATCGTCGAGGACGGCGCGTACGACGTCGGGGCCGATGTGCATGATCCGGTAGGTGAAGCCGAGTTCGACGGCCGACTCCCCGTCGTGCGGGTCGTCCGGATTGAACGCCATCACCATGCCGGCGGCGCTGGTGTGGCCCGCGCCCCGGCAGGTGAAGCGCTGCGCACCGGTCTCGGTCACGGCGAAGGAGTAGGCGTCATGACTGTGCGGGTGGAAGACATGGCGGACGAAGTGCGCATGCATCGCTTCCAGGGGCCGGTCCGGGTCGCGCCAGTACCGCGCCCAGTCCCCGTCCTGCTGCCGGCTCATCGTTCCAGTCTGCCGCGCCGCACCAGCGTTCAAGACCGCGGTCCGTATGGCGGACGAGACTCCCCGCATGACGACGACTTCTTCCGACTCCCCTGCTGCTCACGCTGCTTCATCCGCCAGCTCTGCCACCTCCGCCACCCCCGCCTCCGCCGCCTCACCCCGGCTTTCCGCGCCCTCCGGATCCTCCACATCCTCCGCGCTCCGATTCGACACCAAGATCGCCGTGATCGTCCGGGACGATCTCGCCGTCTGGCAGAAGCTGAATGTCACCGCCTTTCTCGCCGGCGGCATCGCGCACGCCTCCGACGACATCATGGGCAAGCGCTACGAGGACGCCTCCGGGCAGGACTACCTCGCGCTGTTCCGGGAGCCGGTGCTGTGCTTCACCGCCGATGCCGGGTCGCTGGCCCGTACGCACGCCCGTGCGCTCAGCCGCGCCGTACCGACCGCGCTGTACACCGCCGACATGTTCACGACGGGCAACGACGACGACAACCGGGCGGCGGTGCGCGCGGTGGCCGGCGACGCCCTCGATCTGGTGGGACTTGCCGTCTACGGGCCGCGCGGCATCGTCGACAAGATCACCAAGGGGCTGAAACTGCACGGATGACACCCGGGGGCCGGGCCCTGATCTGCGTCCGTTGAGGGCCGTGCGGCACGATGGGCGGTATGAGCATCGTGAAGATCAACGTTCTGACCGTGCCCGCCGAGCAGCGTGAGGTCCTGGAGAAGCGCTTCGCGGCGCGCGCCGGCACCGTGGACTCCTCGGACGGCTTCGAGTGGTTCGAGCTGCTGCGCCCTGTGGAGGGCACCGACCAGTACCTCGTCTACACCCGCTGGCGGGATGAGGCCTCGTTCCAGGCCTGGATGGAGGGCCCGATGAAGGCCGCGCACCAGGGTGGCGGCGCCGAGGGCGGCGAGCGGCCCAAGCCCGCCGCGTCCGGTTCCACCCTGTGGTCCTTCGAAGTGGTGCAGCAGGCGGGGCCGAAGCAGGGCTGATCGCCCCCGGCGGCGTCCTCGTGTCCCGGCGTCAGGGCGTCAGGGCGTCTCGTGGCACGCAAATCCCTTGCGTGCCACGCCGTCCCGGGCGCAACAATGACGCCATGAGTGACGCCGCCACCCTCCGTCTCCCCTGGGCCGTCGCCGCGCAACCGGTCGACTCACCGGAGGCCCGGGCCCTGCTGCGCGAGTACTACACCGAGGTGGCGGACCGCTACTTCGAGCTGTACGAGGGGCGCCGCTCGACACCGGAGGAGATCGACGAGGGGCTGGCGGAGTACCCCAGCGCCGATCTGACGCCGCCCCACGGCGTTCTGCTGGTCGCCCGTCACGGTGATGCCGTGGCGGGCTGCGCCGGAGTGCGGCTGCTGGACGCGCGCACCGCCGAGCTCAAGCAGCTGTTCGTACGTCCCGCCAAGCGCGGCCTGGGCGGCGCGGGCGGGCTCCTCACGGCCACCGAGAGGGTCGCGGTGCAGCTGGGCGCCGAGCGGATCCGGCTGGACACCCGGCTGGACCTGGTGGAGGCCATCGCGCTCTACAGGCGGCACGGTTTCGTCGAGATCGCTCCGTACCACGACGACAACTACGCGGAGATCTTCTTCGAGAAGCGGCTGGACGGGGAACCGTGGGCCGACTAGCGGCCAACCAGGCGTCGGCCGGGCTCACTTCGCGAGGTCGGGCGGCCGCGGTGTGGGCGGATGGGTGCGCGGCAGCGGTGGCCGGGCATCTCCGTTGTGCGGTTCCTCCGCGTCCGAACCGCACAGCTCCGCGGTCAGCTCCTGCACGAGCTCGGTGAGGTCGGTGGGCCGGTCCTTGGTCCACCAGTCGCCCAGCATCTGCGCGAGCGACTGCTGACGGGCCGCCGAGAGCCGGTCGGCGACCTCCCGTCCGCGGTCGGTGAGCAGCAGCAACAGCCCTTCGCGGGTGGCGAGCCCGCGCTCCTCGATCTGGCGGACGCTCTCGGAGATCACGCCGAGCGGCACGGTGCTGCGCTCGGCGAGCAGCCCCGGTTCCACCGAGCCGTAGCGATGGATGCGCAGAATCACCCAGCTGGCGGCCGGTTTGAGGTCCAGGCCGGCCCGTGCGGTGATCTTCTCGTAGATGTGTTTACGGCCCTCCATGCTGCCGAGTTTGGACAGCGCGCGGGCGCACTCGTCGCGGGAGGAGCGCTCGACGGGGTTGGAGGAGAGCACCTCGCTGGTGTCGGGGGCGGTCACGCTGCTGCGCAGCGGCTCCTCCTTGAGGAACCAGGCCAGCGCGAAGGCGACCAGGACGAGCGGGACGGCGTAGAGGAAGACATCGGTGATCGAGACGGCGTAGGCGTTCAGCACACCGGCCGCCTGCCGGGCCGGCAGCTGCGCGACGATCCGCGGATCCTCGGCGATCTTCGACGGGCCGACGCCGGGCGGCAGTTGCACTCCGGCGACCGCGTCCGCGATGCGTGGACGGAGATTGTTGGTGAAGATCGTGCCGAAGATGGAGACGCCGAACGAGGCGCCGATGGAGCGGAAGAAGGTGGCTCCGGACGTGGCGACGCCCAGGTCCTGGTACCCGACGGCGTTCTGCACGATGAGCACCAGTACCTGCATGACCAGGCCGAGCCCGAAGCCGAAGACGAAGAAGTAGGCGCTCATCTCGGCGACGCTGCTGGACGGGTCGAGCTGGTGCAGAAGCAGCAGACCGAGGGCCACTACGGCGGTGCCGGCGATCGGGAAGACCTTGTAGTGGCCGGTGCGGCTGACGATCTGCCCCGAGCCGGTGGAGGCCAGCAGCATGCCGAACACCATCGGCAGCATGTGCACACCGGACAGGGTCGGCGTCACACCCTGTACGACCTGGAGGAACGTCGGCAGGTACGTCATCGAGCCGAACATCGCGAAGCCGACGACGAAGCCGATGACGGCGGTGAGGGTGAAGGTGCGCAGCCGGAACAGGCGCAGCGGAATCACGGGTTCGGCGGCCCGGCGCTCGATGAGGACGAACGCACCGAGCAGTACGACGCCGAGCGCGCCGAAGCCGATGATCTGCCAGGAGCCCCAGGCGAAGGTGACGCCGCCGAGCGAGGTCATCAGGACGAAGCAGGCGGCGACCGCGGCGATCACGACGGTGCCCAGGTAGTCGATCCGGTGCGGGGTGCGGCGGCGCGGGATGTGCAGCACCGCGGCGATGACGGCGAGCGCGATCACGCCGATGGGGAGGTTGATGTAGAACACCCAACGCCAGCTGAGATGGTCCACGAACAGCCCGCCGAGCAGCGGCCCGAGGACGCTCGACCCGCCGAAGACGGCACCGAACAGGCCCTGGTACTTGCCGCGTTCGCGGGGCGGCACGATGTCGCCGACGATCGCCATCGACAGCACGATCAGACCGCCACCGCCCAGCCCCTGGAGGGCGCGGAAGGCGATCAGCTGGCCCATGTCCTGGGCGATGCCGCACAGCACGGAGCCGATCAGGAAGATCACGATGGCGGTCTGGAAGAGCCTCTTGCGGCCGTACTGGTCGCCGAGCTTGCCCCACAGGGGCGTCGCGGCCGTCGAGGCCAGGAGGTAGGCGGTGACCACCCAGGAGAGGTGGTCGAGGCCGCCGAGATCGCTGACGATCGTGGGCAGCGCGGTGGCGACGATGGTCTGGTCGAGCGCCGCGATGAGCAGGCCGAGCAACAGCGCGCCGATCGCGACGAGGACGGTCCGCCGGGACCGGCTCTCGCCGGGGACGGCAGGAGCGCTGGTCTCCTGCGCCATGAGCGTCTCCCTCGGTTCCGGAGTGTCCATTGCGGTGCCGGGCCTTCCCCATAGGGAGGCCCTTCGGATTTATTCCATCCTGGGCGTTTCCACCGGATATGGCCCGCCGAGCGACGATCGGCATCCGCGGTCACACACGGGACACCTGGGGTATGCCGGGCGGATGTCCTTGAGCGCCTGCGCGGACGGGCGGGGCGTCTGGATAATCGCTGCCTGTTCGAGG
The DNA here is from genome assembly GCF_003389455.1 of Streptomyces inhibens. Classification (GTDB taxonomy): domain Bacteria; phylum Actinomycetota; class Actinomycetes; order Streptomycetales; family Streptomycetaceae; genus Streptomyces; species Streptomyces inhibens. The sequence goes on from NZ_QUAC01000074.1 coordinate 17,214, forward strand.
CCTCCAGGGAGGGGACCACTCGTGACGGCATTACCGACATGCCCGCACTGCTTCGCCCCCGTACGCGGCGACGGCCGGCCGACCTGTCTGTGTGCGGCGGTCGATGCGGACGACTTTGATCCGCTGCGCATACGGCCGTACGTGTCACTGCCCGACGAGGACGGGGGCGGGGGCGGGGACGAAGGCGCCGGGGGCGATGCCGGCGCGGCGGGCGGGGCGGGCGATACCCGCACCGGACGAGGCGATCGGCTGGACGACTTACCCGGGGTGGACGCGGCGGTGCACATCGCCGCCGGTGCGGCCGACGGTCCGTTCTCCGCCGCTGACACGTCGCCCGGCGCCGCCGATCCGCCGATCGCCGCCGATTCGTCGTTCGCCGCCGATCCGTCGTTCGCCACCGATCCGTTGTTCCTCGCCGCCTCCGGTGATGAGCCCCTGATGCCCCGAGTGCGCCGCGGCTCCGGCCCGACCTCCAGGACCGTCAGTTCGGCCGCCGAGGAGCCGGCCGCCCTCGCCTCCGCCCCCGCTCCCCGCCGTAAGCGCTCTCTTCCGGCCGTCCTGGTGGCCGCCGGGGCGGCAGTGGCCGCCGCCGCGGTCCTGATCAGCACCGATGCCCTGTCCGGCGGCAGGCAGGACCGTGCGGCCCCACCCGACCGCGGCACGGCCTCCCCCACCGCCGCCTTCCCCACCAGTGGCGACACCGCCCCCACCCGGACCGGCGCCCCCGCGTCGCCCTCCGCACCCCGCTCACCGTCGTCGGGCGCGACCGGCATCGACGCCCCCAAGGCCACCGTGAAGCTCTACCGGACCGCGGCGCCGCCTCCCCCCGCCCCCACCCAGGCGTCCGGCAGCGTCACGGCCTCCCCCAGCGCCCCCGGCCCCAGCGCGCCACCCACCGGCCCGATCGTGCTGCGCGAGGGATCGAGCGGCCCGGAGGTGGTGGAGCTGCAGGGGCGGCTGCGGCAGTTGGCGCTGTACCCGGGCACGGACGACGGCCGCTACGACGCGGACGTACGGGGCGCCGTGTCGCGCTACCAGCAGGCCTACGGGGTGCAGGGCGACCCGGACGGTGTCTACGGAGCGCAGACCCGAGCTTCTCTGGAGTCGCGCACGCGGGAGCCGTAGTTCACGGGTGGTGAACCACTGGCGTAGACGGGACGACGGGCCGTGGACCAGGTGGATAGAGGGGGCGACGGGCCGTGGATGACGGCTGTGGAAAGCGGGCCGTGGACCCTTCACAGGGCCCTTCACGGGAGCCTTCACCCGGCGCGTTGACCAGGCCCGGTTGTCGAGACCCGGAAGCGTTTTGTATCGTGAGCAAACAAAGTGGTTCCGCCCGCACTCCCTGACCGGCGGGCGGAACCGCCTTGTCCTTCCGCTCGTACGGTCCGCACCGTCCGTTCGCCCGTAGCGCTCAGGAGCCCGCCGATGACGGCCACCACCACGCTCACCGCCCGCGCCCTGCTGCTGGACATGGACAGCACGATCGTCAGCTCCGAGGCCGTCGTCGAGCGCTGCTGGCGCCGCTGGGCGGCCGAGCAGGGGCTGGATGCGGACGAGGCCCTCAAGGTCGTACACGGCCGGCAGGGCTGGGCCACGATGGCCGTGCTGCTCCCGGACCGCCCGATGGAACTCAACCTGGCGGACAACCGCCGGATGCTGGAGCAGGAGACCGCCGACGTGGACGGCGTGGTGCCGGTCCCCGGCGCGCCCGCCTTCATGGCCGCCCTCGCCGATCTGCCGCACGCCCTGGTGACCTCCGCCGACATCCCGCTCTCCGACGCCCGGATGGGCGCGGCCGGGCTGCCGATGCCCGCCGTACGGATCACCGCGGAGAGCGTGAGCGCCAGCAAGCCCGACCCCGAGGGCTTCCTCAAGGGCGCCGCCGAGCTGGGCTTCGCCCCCGAGGACTGCCTGGTCTTCGAGGACTCCGAGGCGGGCATCGAGGCAGGTCGGGCGGCAGGCATGCGGGTGGTCGGCGTGGGCGACCGCGCCGCCGCGTCCGCGCCCACGGCGCAGGTACGCGACCTGACCCAGATCCGCGTCGAGCCGCTGGCGGACGGCACGATCGCCGTACACATCACGGGCTGAGGCAGCCGCCGGGGAGACTCCGGAAGACACCGAGGAGACTCCGGAAGACGCCGAGGAGCCTCCGGGGCAGGCGCGATCACGGCGCACGAAACGCGTTACGGCGCGTCGGCGCCCACCCAAGATCGCTTGACCTCAACCGCGCCTGAGGTTGCAGGATCGCTGCTGCCGGGCCACCGCCCGGCAGCACATCCGCCGCCCCACCCGCGCCCCTTGGAATCATCGTGATCCGCGTCGATGTCACCCTGCCCGTCAATGACCCCGCCGCACCGGATCAGCCGGCGCTGGACCGCGACCAGGTGTGGGCGGGCCTGCTGCGCAAGGCCGAGAACGCGGTGCCGTTCGTCCCCGGCATGGAGGCCTGCACCGTATTGGAGCGGGCCTCCGACGGGCTGGTCCGGGAGGTCGTCGTCAAGGGCGAGGCCATACGGGAGGACGTCACCTTCACCCCCAAGGAGCGGGTCTCCTTCTCCCGCGCCGACGACCGGGCCGCCTGGGTGATCCACAACGTGATCGGCGAGGACGCAGCCGGGGCGCTCACCCTCACCTTCATCGGCGAGATGACGGCGGGGCCGATGGCGGACGACGCCGGTGACCCGGATCCGGAGCGGAGGCGCGAAGCCCGTCCCCTCCGGGCGGCGGCGGTCGGGCGACGGAGGAGCAGCTGCGAAGCAATATGCGGCGCACGGTGAGCAACACCCTGGACGTCATCCGCCGCACGGCGGCCGGCGGGGCTGACGGCGAGGGGCGGACCTGACGGCAGGGGCGGGCCTGACAGCCGGGGGGGGGCAGGCCTGACAGGGGGGCCGAGGGCGGACCTGACGCCGCACCCAAAAGCCGACACCGCCTCACTACACCCGCCCACCCCCCGAAGGGGGGTGGGCGGCGGGGAAAAACCTGGGGGCGTGGGCGGCGGGGAAAAACCTGGGGGCCCAGGGGCGGCAGGGAAAAACCTGGGGGCCCAGGGGCGGCAGGGAGAAACCTCAGCCCCGGGCCGGCAGGGAGAAACCCACGCCCCGGGCCAGCAGGAAGAAACCCACGCCCCCGGACCGCCGGGAAAACCTGCCCCCAAGACTCACCTCACCTCACCCCACAACCGCCTCATACAAGCTGAACCCCGCCAGCAGCGCCATCACCCCCGCCGCGATCTTGGTGATGAGCTTGAGCGGGACATGCTTCATGAGCGTACGGCCGCCCAGGATGCCCAGGCCCGCCACGGCCCACAGGGCCAGGACGGCGCCGACGCCGACCGAGAGGGGGTCGTTGTAACGGGCCGCGAGGTTGGCGGTCATGATCTGGGTCAGATCGCCGAACTCGGCGACCAGGATCATCATGAAGCCCGCCCCGGAGACCTTCCAGAAGCTCTGGTCGGCGGGCTTCTTCACCTCTTCCTCGTCGTCGTGCTTCTTGAACAGCAGCACGGCGGCGCCCGCCAGGAAGAGCACACCGACCACCCCTTGGACGAGGCGGTGCGGGAGCAGGGTGAGCACGCTGCCCGCGGCGATGGCGAGCGCGACGTGCACCAGGAAGGCGGCGGCGACACCGGCGAAGACGTAGGAGGCGCGGTAGCGGGTGCCGAGCATCAGGCCGGCGAGAGCGGTCTTGTCGGGCAGCTCGGCGAGGAAGATGACGCCGAAGACGACAGCGGCGACGGTCAAGCTGAACACGGGGTGGAATACCTCGATCGGTCGGGCCGCACCAAAGGGGCCCGGGAAAGGGGTCGCTTCGGCACGGCAGCGTCAAACACTGCGGCCGAAGGTCTCGCTGGCGCGGTATGGATACGTACCGCGCTCCGGGCGCCGGCTCGCCACGTCGTCACAGCGCGTGGAACGCGCTCCACCAAGGGCGGTGGTCGGGCGACGGGAGGGCATTATGTCGACGGTCCGGCAGAGAGCTACTCCCCTTCTGCTGTTTTCAAGGGTACGCGGTGCAGCAATCCGCGCGCGACCAGTTCCAGCACCATCGCGCACGCCACCGCCTGCACCGCCAACAGGGCCACCAGGACGAACAGCTGTACCGCACCGGCCTGTACGGGCGAGGCGCCGCCGAGGAGCATGCCGACGAACGCCCCGGGGAGTGTGACCAACCCCACCGTCCGGGTCTGATCGAGCCCCGGCAGCAGCGCATCCGACGCGGCCGGGCGGGCGACCTCCATCCGGGCGTCGCGGTCCAGCAGCCCGAGCGCGAGCCCCGCCTCGAACTCCCCGCGCCGGGTCTCCAGCTCGTCCAGCGCCCGCCGCCCGCCCAGGACCGTGGCGGTCAGCGCGCCGCCGATGAGAATGCCGCTGACGGGAATCAGGCTGAGGCCGCGCGGCGGCACCAGTCCGGTCGCGAGCAGCAGGCCGACGACCGGGACGACCCCGGCGGCGATGGGTGCGGCGGCCCACCACCAGGTGCGGTTCTGGGTGATCCGGCGGCCCGCGGTCCGTACCGCCACCGTGAACATCAGCGCGAGGAAGCACAGCAGCCAGGGGACCTCGTGGACCACCCAGCCGATGAGGTAGGAGACGGCGGCGAGTTGGGCGGCCGCGCGCAGTCCGGCGACGGCGATGGCCCGGGCATGGCCGAGGTGCGCCAGTGCGGCGACGGTCACGGCGACGACCAGCAGGACGGCGAGGACGACCCCGAGGGTGACGTTGACCGGCAGCAGCACGCGATCACTGTAGGGGGACCACAGGGGGCGCATGCGCGGGAGCGACTCAACCGGAGTGCCGTTATTCACTTATGGCACTCCGTCAGCCCTTGAACTGACGTGGGCATGTCGCCACCCTGTTACCTGGTGCCCATCCCATGGCAACCCCACATCGTCACCATGGGCGCGCACCGCACGGCAACTTCCCCCCACTCCAAGGGAGTTTCGATGGCAAAGGTCTACGCGCGTCGAGTTTCCATCGCCGCGGGTTCGGCCGCGGCCCTGGTCTGCACGCTGATGCTGAGCGGCCAGACCGCCCAGGCAGCGCCGCCCAGCCCGCCCAGCGCGGCCACCGCACGGACGTACCTCACCGAGATCAAGGAGCAGCCCGAGGGCCCGCAGGACGGCTACAGCCGCGACAAGTTCCCGCACTGGATCGACCAGGGGAACAACTGCAACACCCGCGAGGTGGTGCTCAAGCGTGACGGCACCAACGTGCAGCAGGACGGCAGCTGTGCGGCGGTCAGCGGCACCTGGGTCTCCGCGTACGACGGCGCGACCTGGACCCAGGCCTCCGACCTGGACATCGACCATGTCGTACCGCTGTCGGAGGCGTGGAAGTCGGGCGCCGCGCAGTGGACCACCGCGAAGCGTCAGGAGCTCGCCAACGACCTGACGCACTCCCAGCTGATAGCTGTCACCGACAACGTCAACCAGGCCAAGGGCGACAAGGACCCGGCGAAGTGGCTGCCGTCGAAGGCGTCGTACCACTGCGAGTACGCCCGGATGTGGGTGTGGGTGAAGCACGAGTACGGCATGACCGCGGACTCCGCGGAGAAGGCCGCCCTGAAGAAGATCCTGGACGGCTGCTGACCGCACCCGCGCCCCTCAGGTGAACCGATCCTGCGCGCCCGTCGACCGGAAACCACCGGCCGGCGGGCGCGCCGCCGTCCCGGCCACCCGCCGCGCCGCCTCTGCTCCTATCCTCTGACCACGACAAGGGGAGGACACCGATGGCCGGACTGCGCTTGGGACCGCTGCTGCGGTATGTCGACGCGGACAGCGCGACGGTGTGGGTGGAGACCGACCGGCCGTGCGAGGTACGGATCCGCTGCGAGGGCGGGGCGGGCGGCGCCGAGCGCACCTGGCAGGTGGCCGGGCACCACTACGCGCTGGTCCCGGTGACCGGTCTGACGCCCGGCAGCGCGACGCCCTACCAGGTGCTGCTGGACGAGCAGCAGGTCTGGCCGCTGCCCGACAGTCACTTCCCACAGAGCACGATCCGCACCCTCCCGGCCTCCGGGGAGGAGCCGCTGCGCCTCGCCTTCGGCTCCTGCCGCTGGTCCGCGACGCCCTCGAAGGCCGCCCACGACCCGGTCGGCCCGGACGCGCTGGACACCCTCGCCGCCACTCTGGCCGCCGATCCGGACCGCGAACGTCCGGACGTACTGCTGCTGTTGGGCGACCAGGTCTACGCCGACCAGACCTCCGAGGCGACCGCCCGGGCGCTGGCCGCCCGCCGCGACCTCACCGAGCCCCCGTGGAAGCAGGTCGCCGACTACGAGGAATACACCCACCTCTACTACGAGTCCTGGACCGACCCGGAGGTCCGGTGGCTGCTGTCCACGGTCCCCAGCTGCATGATCTTCGACGACCACGATGTGATCGACGACTGGAACACCTCGGCGGCCTGGCTGGCCCGGATGCGGGCCACCACCTGGTGGCGCGAGCGGATACTGGGCGGCCTGATGTCGTACTGGGTGCATCAGCATCTGGGCAATCTCTCGCCCGCCGAGCTGGCCGTCGACGAGCTGTACGCCCAGGTGCGGGCGGTGCCCGACGGCACGGACCTGGTGCGGGAGTTCGCGGCCGACGCGAACGCCGATCCGGCGTGTGCGCGCTGGAGCTACCGCCGCGACTTCGGCCGGGTGCGCCTGGTCATGATCGACACCCGCGCCACCCGTGTCCTGGACGAGGGCAACCGCGCGATGCTCGACAAGAGCGAGGGTGAATGGCTGCGGCAGGCGGTGCTGGAGGGGCGCGGCAGCTACGACCACCTGCTGCTCGGCAGTTCGCTGCCGTGGCTGCTGCCGCATCTCATCCATGCGGCGGAGGGCTGGAACGCCGCGCTGTGCGGCGGCGAACGCGGCCCCCGCTGGGCCCGTAGAAGCGAGTTCCTGCGCCAGCGCGCCGATTTGGAGCACTGGGCGGCCTTCCCCGATTCGTTCACCGCGCTCACCGAGCTGATCGCCGAGGCCGGCTCCGGCGCAAACGCCCCGGCCACGGTCTGTGTGCTGTCCGGGGACGTGCACCATGCCTACGTGGCGGAGCCGCACTGGCGCGGCGCCGGCCAGGAGCCCACGAGCCGGGTGCTGCAGCTGACCTGCTCCCCCGTCCACAACAGCATCCCCGGCTCGCTGCAGGCCGGTTTCCGCTTCGGCTGGAGCCGGTCCGGCCGGTGGCTGGGCAAGCTGCTGGCCCGGCACGGGCGGCTGACCCGGCCGCCCGTGAAGTGGCGGCGCACGGGCGGCCCTTGGTTCGGCAATCAGCTGATGACGCTGACGCTGGTGGGCCGTACGGCGCGGATCGCCCTGGATCAGGCCCGCCGGGAGAAGCAGGGAGACGTCCGGCTCGTCACGGTCTGGCGGGATGCGGCGGCCGGTGCGCGGGTTGCCGGGGAAACCGCTGATGCGGACGTTTCCGCCCCCGGAACCGACCGGCCGAAGAGCGGATGATGCGGGCGATTCCGCATCCGTAACCGCGCGGCCGGCCACCGGCGTACAGGCGGCCGACCTGCGGATCCGGCGGATTTCTTTGCCTACCCGGGTGCTGCACCACGGGGGCCTGCGGTGATGATGGGGCGCACATTTGCTCGTCGCCCGCACTCTCGGGCGGCCCGCGCCCGCGCGCCGGCCGTCCGCCGCCCCAGGGAGAGCCCCTCTTGGCAGCCGACCACATCGCCGACCGCCACCCCCGGCCCGCCATCGCCATCGTCGGCGCGGGGCCGCGCGGGACGAGTGTGCTGGAGCGGATCTGCGCCTCGGCCGCCGAACTGGCCCCGGGCGCCCGGCTGACCGTCCATGTCATCGATCCCGCCCCGCCCGGCGCCGGCCAGGTGTGGCGCACCGCCCAGCCGCCCGAGCTGCTGATGAACACCGTGGCGTCGCAGGTCACGCTGTTCACCGACGACAGCGTGGAGTGCGCGGGCCCGATACGCACCGGGCCGAGCCTGTACGCCTGGCAGGGGTGCGAGGTCGGACCGGACGACTATCCGGGGCGCGCGCTGTACGGCCGCTATCTGGAGTGGGTGTTCCGCCACACGGTGCGCACCGCCCCCGAGGACGTGACCGTCGTGGCGCACACGGCCCGCGCGGTGCGGCTGACCGAGGCCCCCGGCGGCACCCAGTCGCTCACCCTGGACGACGGCCGGACGTTGCACGGCCTGGGGGCGGTGGTCCTCGCGCAGGGCCATCTGCCGACCGCTTTGAACCGCGAGCAGCGGCGCTCGGCCGACTACGCCGCCGGGCACGGGCTGTGCTATCTGCCGCCCGCCAACCCCGCCGATCTCTCCGCCTCTTTGGAGGCGCTGGCACCCGGGCGGCCGGTGCTGCTGCGCGGTCTCGGCCTCAACTTCTTCGATCACATGGCGCTGCTGACAACGGCCCGCGGCGGCCGGTTCGTACCGGGCGGGGACGGCGCGCTGACGTATCTGCCGTCCGGCCGCGAACCCCGGCTGTTCGCCGGGTCCCGGCGCGGCATCCCGTACCACGCGCGCGGCGACAACGCGAAGGGCGCGCACGGCCGTCATCTGCCGCTGCTGCTCACGCCGGACGTGATCGCCGGCTTCCGCAAGCGCGCCGACTCCGGCGAACTCCCCGACTTCCTGGCGGAGGTCTGGCCCCTGGTCGCCAAGGAGGTGGAGACGGTCTATTACGAGGCGCTGCTGGTGCGGCGGGGGGAGGGCGGCGACCGGTTCCGCGACCGCTTCCTGGGCAGCGCGCACCGCAGCCCCGAAGAGGCCGCCGCCCTGGACGCCTTCGGTATCGCGCCCGCCGAGCGCTGGGACTGGGACCGGGTCTCCCGGCCGCACGCGGAGCGGTCGTTCGCCGACCGGGCCGCGTTCCGCGAGTGGCTGCTGGACCATCTGCGCACGGACGTCGCCCACGCCCGGCAGGGCAATGTGTCCGGTCCGGTCAAGGCGGCCCTCGATGTGCTGCGGGATCTGCGCAACGAGCTGCGGCAGATCGTCGACCACGGCGGACTGGCCGGCGCGTCCCGCCGCGACCATCTGGACCGCTGGTACACCCCGCTCAACGCCTTTCTGTCCATCGGGCCGCCGCGGCGCCGGATAGCGGAGATGGCGGCGCTGATCGAGGCGGGGGTGCTGGAGGTGGTCGGCCCCCGTATGACGGTCCGGCTCGGCGCCGATGACGGCCGCGGGCCCGGTTTCACGGCGTACTCGCCGGACGTTCCGGGGTCCGAGGTGACGGCGACGGCGCTGATCGAGGCGCGGCTGCCGGAGCCGGATCTACGGCGTACCGCGGACGAGCTGCTGTCGCGGCTGCTGGCCGACGGCGGCTGCCGGCCGCACCTCGCGGACGGCTACGAGACCGGCGGGCTCGATGTGTCGCCCAGTCCGTACCACCTTGTGGAGGCGGACGGCAGGCACCATCCGCGGCGTTTCGCGGTGGGGGTTCCTACGGAGGGCGTGCACTGGGTGACGGCGGCGGGGGCGCGGCCCGGGGTGGGGTCGGTCACGCTGGCCGACACCGATGCGGTGGCGCGGGCGGCGCTGCGGGCCGCGGTCGAGGAGGCCGTCGAGGGCGCGGGCGCGGCTGGTTCGGACCAAAGGTCCCATTTGACCAACGATTGAACTTGCAAGTACTGGTTAGGCGCCCCTAACCTGTGCCTCCACGGTTACCTCTTCGTCCCCAGAAGCCGTAGGAGTCCCCCACATGTCCGCACCGTTGAACTCGTTCACCCAGAGAGCCACCCCGCACGTGCTCGCGCTCTTCCGCGTCGTCGTCGGGCTGCTCTTCGCCTGCCACGGGGCGTCCTCGCTCTTCGGCGTCCTCGGTGGCGCGATGGGCCAGGGCGGCACCGTCCCCACCGGCGCCTGGCCCGGCTGGTTCGCCGCCGTGATCCAGCTGGCCGGCGGCATCCTCGTGATGCTCGGCCTGGGCACCCGCGCCGCGGCGTTCATCAGCTCCGGCTCGATGGCCTACGCGTACTTCTCCGCCCACCAGGGCACGGCGCTGTGGCCGATACAGAACGGCGGCGAGGCGTCCGCGATGTTCTGCTGGGCCTTCCTGCTGATCTTCTTCATCGGCCCCGGCGCCTGGGCGCTCGACCGCGTCTTCTTCGGCGAGCGCGAGCGGACGGCGACCCCAGCCGCCCAGCAGGAGCCTTCCGCCGCCTGATCCGCGGACGGCGGGACCTCGTCCCGGTGCTTTCCACACGGCCCGTACGGCATCTCCGCCGTACGGGCCGTGCCGCGTCCACGGGCGCGGTGACACTTCCAACACAGTCCACCCCACGCCTCCCGGCCACAGAAGCCAGGCGTACGCTGTATGGCTGTAGAGCCGCCCCTGCCGCACCGAGCGACGTCGCGGCGGGGTTCGGACCGGGAGTAGGACGTTGTTGGAAAGCCTGGGGTCCCTCAGCGGCACCCCTTGGGTCTATGTGATCGTCAGCCTCTCGATCGTTCTCGATGTGTTCGTACCGATCCTGCCCAGCGGGGTCCTGGTGATCGCCGCGGCCACCACGGCCGCCGGTACCAGCACCGCGGTCGGCGGCGTCGATGTCGCCTCGTCCGTCCACGGTGGCGCCCCTCTGGCCCAGATGTTCTCCCTGGTGCTCTGCGCGGCCACCGCCTCGGTGCTCGGCGACATGGTCGCCTACCGGCTCGCCTGGCGCGGCGGCGACCGCTTCGACCGGACCATCGGCCGCTCCCGTCGGCTGACGGCGGCGCAGAAAAGGCTCGGCACGGCGCTGACGCGAGGCGGTGGCGGCATCGTCGTTCTGGCCCGCTTCGCACCCGCCGGGCGGTCCGTGGTCAGCCTGGGCGCCGGCGTCGCACACCGTACGGTCCGCGAGTTCCTCCCCTGGTCCGCCCTGGCCGGCCTTGCCTGGGCCGCCTACAGCGTGAGCCTCGGCTACTTCGGCGGCCACTGGCTCGGCATGTCCTGGGTGAGCCCCGCGCTCTCCGTCGTCGCCCTCTTCGCCGCCGGATCGGCCGCGGCCTTCCTGATGCGCCGTCCGGACCGCGGCACCGCGCACTGACCGCACGGCGGAAAACTCCTGGCCGGTTGTCAGACCCCGGTGCGACGATGAAGAACATGAGCGGTACGAACGACACCGACGCCTCGAACGACCCGCACAACGACGCCGCGAACAACGCCTCGAACGACGCCTCGAACGACGCCGGCGGCAACACCCCGGCAGCCCCTGCCGTCAGCATCCGCAGCTGGCATCCGCGCCCCGAGACCACCGACGACATACCGGCCGTCCGCCGGGTCAACCTCGGCGCCTTCGGGACGGCCGAAGAGGCGGATCTCGTCGATGCCCTGCGCCGCGACCCGTCCGCCTGGCTGCCCGGACTCTCCTACGTCGCCGACGCGCCGGACGGCACCCCGGCCGCTCATGCCCTGCTGACGCGCTGTCATATCGACGATGCCCCGGCCGTCGCGCTCGCCCCGTGCGCGGTGCTGCCCGAGTACCAGAAGCACGGTGCGGGCGGTGCGGTGATCCGGGCGCTCCTGGAGGCCGCCCGGGCGGCCGGCGAGCGGACCGCGATCGTGCTCGGCCATCCCCTGTATTACCCACGCTTCGGGTTCGCACCGGCCGCCGGCCGGTTCGGCATCCTGCCTCCGCAGCCCTGGCCCGACGAGGCCTTCATGGCGCTGTCCCTGGACGGCTCCATACCCCCGCGCGGCACGGTGCGCTACGCGGGGGCGTTCGGCATCGACTGACCTCGGCCCGGCGCCGCCCCTCCGCGGCGCCACCGAGCCGGGCCGTCCTGCTCCCGCCCCGGTGCGGACCAGGTGCGATCCCGATACGGAGTAAAGTCGACCGTCACACCACTCCCGTCCCACCGCCCCCTGCGAGCGCCCGCCGCTCCCCCGGCGCCGGACCGGCGCCGCATCAGGGCGGCCCCATGGGAGGGGTCCGAACCACACACGCGAGGCACATTTCGGTGAACGCACCACCGGTCGTCGAATGGACCGAGGCCGACCGGCCCCGTTCCGCCCGTTGGCGCTCCGAAAACGGCTCCCCGCCGCCCCGTCGTATCGTCATCGCCGACGACCGGACGAAGGCCGACGAGGCGTACAAACTCGCCTGCGAGGGCACCGCGCTGCTGTGGCGCGGCGATTTCCACAACGCCCGCCAGCTGCTGACCGCGCTGGCCCGCCGCATCGACCGCCGCCCCCGCAAGGCGCCGCCCGCCGATGTCACCCAGGCGTTCCATCTGCACCGCGCCGCGCAGAACCAGCGCGCCCGCATCCTGGGCATGCTGTTGATCCCCCTCGACGCGACCTACGCGGTCCCGCTGCACCGCGCCCCTGACGTCCGCGAGGCCTGCACCAGGGCGTACGGCCCCGGGGAGCCCACCCCCGGGACGGCATCCGGCGCCACCGAGGGCTCGGACCTCGCCGCCTCGGACCCGACGCTGTCCCCGGACCCCACCGCCCCCTCGGACCCCACCGCCCCCTCGGACCCCACGGCCTCCCTCGTCTCCCTGCGTGAGCTCCTCGGCCTCATCGGCGCCAACGAATGGCGCAGGAAGGGCGTGGAGATCCCGGCGCTCGGCGGCGACCGGATCCATCCGCACTACGGCGTCTTCTCGCCGGCCCGCGGCGAATATGTCGACCTGGTCGCCGAGGCACCGCTGCCCTCCCAGGAGCTGGCGTTCGACATCGGCACCGGTACCGGCGTACTGGCCTCGGTGCTCGCCCGGCGCGGCGTCCGCAGGGTCGTGGCCACCGACCAGGACCCTCGCGCGCTGGCCTGCGCCCGGGAGAACACCGAACGGCTGGGCGTCGCCGGGCAGGTGGAGGTGGTCGAGGCCGATCTGTTCCCGGCCGGCCGCGCCCCACTGGTCGTCTGCAACCCCCCGTGGGTGCCCGCCAAACCGACCTCCCCCGTGGAACACGCGGTCTACGACCCGGGCAACCGCATGCTGCACGGCTTCCTGGACGGCCTCGCGGACCATCTGACCACGGACGGCGAGGGCTGGCTGATCCTCTCCGACCTGGCGGAACACCTCGGCCTGCGCCCGCACGCCGAACTCCTCGATGCGTTCGCCAAGGCCGGCCTCACGGTCCTGGACCGACTCGACATCACCCCGCGCCATCCGCGCGCCCGTGACACCTCCGACCCGCTCCATGTGGCCCGCGCGGCCGAGGTCACGTCCCTGTGGCGCCTGGGCGCCGCACGCGATGGTGAGCCCGACCCGCACCAGGACGCGTCCCGCTCCGACTGAAAGCCCTGAAGCCGCGACCTCAAGGCGTGCCTTTTGTCCGAAGGCGTGCCTTTGGGGCGCCGGCGCGTCTTTGGGTCGCCGGCGTGTCATTGGGTCGCCGGCCCGGGCTGATCCGAACGGCACGCCCTAAGGCCGCAGCCCCGCACACGCATTGCGTACGTAACGCCGCCAGTCCCCGGCGTTGTTACGGATCACCGCCGCCAGCCCGCACACGATCATCACCACATCGCCGACCTCGACGTCCGGGCGCACCGTGCCCTCCTCCTTGGCGCGGGCGAGCAGTTGACCCGCGACCGTCTCGGCCCGGGCCCGCCCCTCCCCGGTCGGCTCGGTGGAGCCGAACGCCGCCTCGATCGACGCCGACAGCCCGCGCTCGGCGCTGAGCACCTCGCCGATGTGCTCGATATAGGCGGCCAGCCCGTCGGCGGCCGCCGCACTCGGCAGACAACGGGTACGGCCGAACTCCACGATCTCCGCCTGGCGTTGCTCGCCCACGGCGGCTATCAGGGCGGCCCGGCTGGGGAAGTGCCGGTAGACCGTCCCGATGCCCACCCCCGCCGCGCGGGCGACCTCGGGCATCTGCGCCTCGTCGCCGCGCGCACGGAACACCTCCCGCGCGGCGTCCAGCACACGGGTGCGGTTGCGCTCGGCGTCGGCGCGCGGCCTGCGGTGAGGGGTGGGGGAGGTCGAAGAGGGTGCCACATCGCCGATGCTACTGCTACGCTCATTAAACGGAATCGGATTCCGATTCCACATATCGCGCGCACAGACGTGCAGCGGATCCGGCGTGCATCCACGGCGGATCCGCACAAGATCCGGAGGACCCCGGAGAGAGGACCGGCGATCACCATGTCCAAGGAGCGCTTCCACGTCCTGCAGCCCGGCGAACGGCGACCGGGACGCGTCCCCCTGCCGCCCGGCTTCGCCGTCAAGGCCCGTACCACCGACACCGAGGGCCGGCTCGCCATCCTGGAGAACCAGCTCGATGTCGACATCCCGCCGCACATCCACCACGAGGCCGATGAATTCGTCTACGTCCTCGAAGGCGAGATGGAGGTCGACTTCGACGGCGCGACCTACCGCCTCACCCCCGGCATGTGCACCCTGCTGCCGCACGGCGTCCCGCACGCCCTGCGCAACGCCTCGCAGCCGCCCGCCCGCTGTCTGCAGATCTCCTCGCCGGGCGGCTGGGAGCAGTTCGTGGAGGACATGTTCGAGGCCGGACCGGTCGTCATGAAGGGCGGCCACCCCGACCTCGGCCGTCTCAACGAGATCGGCGCGAAATACGGCATGGAGTACCACGACTGAGCCGCGGGGGCCCCGGGCCGTACCGGGCAACCCGCCGATCGGGCACGATGGACGCACCATGGATCCCCGGCACCTCCTCTCCCGCGCCCGTCGGCTCGCCGCCTCCGCGACTCCCGCCCGGCGCCGGCTGCTCGGCATCACCGGACCGCCCGGCGCCGGCAAGTCCACCCTCGCCGCCCACCTCGTGGCCGAGCTGGCCGGACAGGCGGCGCTCGTCCCGATGGACGGTTTCCATCTCGCCGAGGCGGAGTTGCACCGCCTCGGCCGTACGGACCGCAAGGGCGCGCCGGACACCTTCGACCCCGCCGGATACGCGGCGTTGCTGGCGCGCCTGCGCTCCCCGGAGCCGGACACCGCCGTTTACGCCCCGGCCTTCGACCGCCGTATCGAGGAACCGGTCGCCGGCAGCATCCCCGTGGCACCGCATGTCCCGCTCATCGTCACCGAGGGCAATTACCTCCTCCTCGGCTCCCCTCCCTGGTCGCGGATCCGCACCCTGCTCGACGAGGTCTGGTACGTGGAGCTGGACGCCGCGGAGCGGATCCGGCGGCTGGTCGACCGCCATGAGCGCTTCGGGCGCCCGCGCGCCGACGCCGAGCGGTTCGTGCACGCCTCGGACGAGGCCAACGCCCGTGTCGTGGCGGCCACTCGCGACCGCGCCGACCTCGTCATCACCTTTACGCCCGAAGAAGCCCCGCCTCCACCGGGCGAATAGCCCCCTCCCCTGCTCCGTCGCCCCTACCTGCCGGCGAGCAGACCGGCCACCGACAGCGCACCCCACCCCACGGACACCGCCGCCGCCTTCAGCTTCCGGTCCCGGCCCGGCAGC
This sequence comes from Streptomyces inhibens, assembly GCF_003389455.1. GTDB lineage: Bacteria > Actinomycetota > Actinomycetes > Streptomycetales > Streptomycetaceae > Streptomyces > Streptomyces inhibens. The sequence goes on from NZ_QUAC01000074.1 coordinate 32,553, forward strand.
GTCGCACCGAGCAGTACGGCGTCCCCGAAGTCCGCCGCGATCCGTACATACGCGGCGGTGCGCAGCGCCGGCCCCCGGGGAGCCAGCGCCATCGCCAGCCCGCTCGCCGCGTCCCGCCAGGCCAGCGGGCGCAGCGAGGTCCGGGTCGCCCGCGCGATCCGCCCCTCGTCATCGACCAGCCCCGAGGGCCGCGCCAGCAGATCGGGCACCGCCGTCACCGCCACCCCGTACACAGCAGTGGCCACCCCGACCGCACGCAACAGACCCACTTTCATCCGCCGTCCCGCCTTTCTCGCCGATCAATCGCGCGGGTCTCGGCATGCCCGCCGCCTCATCAACTCCTTTCCGTCATCGCACCCTTCCCAAACGACATCACCGATGTCATCATGACATTATGAGTGTCGTTGAGGTGGAGGGTGACGGGGGACCGACGCCGCCCGAAGACTTGCTGTACGGCGTCATCCGACGCCTGTGGCCGCTGCACCGCACGGTCGTGCGCGCGGTGGAGCGTGAGCTGACGGGCACGGGCATGACCGCCGGTGAACACGCACTGCTGGACGCCCTGCGCACCGAAGGCCCCCGGACCGTGCCGCAGTTGGCGCGCTCGATGGGGCTCGACCGACAGCCGGTGCAGCGCTGGGTGAACCACGCCGCGGAGCTGGGCCTGGTCGTGACGGCACCGAATCCCGCACACCGCCGCTCGTCCCTGATCCAGCTCACCACCGAAGGCACGGAGGTGATACGCGGGATCCAGGAGTTCGAGGCGACGGAGCTGCGGCAGCGGCTGGCCGATCTGCCCGCCGAGGACATCCGCACCGCACTGCATGTACTCGACCGGATCGGCGAGGAATTCCGGCACCTGGCGAACGGCTCACGCGTTCCACGGGAGGAAGCCGACAGTCAGGGCAGTCAGGGCAGTCAGGGCAGTTACGACAGTCGCGGCATTAGCGGCAGTAAGCAGTAAGCAGTAACGGCAACTCAGCCGATGACAACCCACCCACCCCACCGCATCTGGCACGCAAAGGACGGCCCGGAGAATGACCCGACCAATCACCGCCTGGTCCGAGATCGACAACGGGATCGTGCCGGTCGACGACGGCGAGCTGTTCTACGAGACGGCCGGCGCGGGCCCCGCGGTGGTGCTGCTGCACGGCGGCATGCTCGACCAGCACATGTGGGACGAGCAGTTCGCCTGGCTGGTGAACTCCGGCCTGCGCGCGATCCGCTACGACTCCCGCGGCCATGGCCTGTCCTCCACCGTGACCGGGGACTACGCCAACCATGACGACCTGTGCGCGTTGCTCGACGCGCTCGATGTCCCCAGCGCCGTCCTCGTCGGCCTCTCCCACGGTGCGCGGGTCGCGCTGGACGCCGCCATGGCCCACCCGGACCGGGTGACGGCCCTTGCGCTCGCCTCCCCCGGGGTCAGCGGCCGCGCCTTCACCGATCCCTTCGTCCTGGCACACATCAGGGAGCAGGTGGCAGCCATCGGCGCACCGGACGGCGCGGAGCGGTATGTCGAGCACTTCCTGCGGATGTGGGTGGACGGGCCGCATCGCGAACCGTCCGCCGTGCACCCGGGATTCCGCGAGCGGATGCGCGCATCGGCCGAGGCCAATGTGGAGGTGCACGCCGATGGAGTGGGCGCCGGTATGCCTCTGGAAGTCGGCGCCGCCGACCGCCTGGGCGAGATCCGGGTGCCGACGGTCGTGTTCGACGGCGACCTCGACAGTACGGACATCTCCGCCAACGCCCATGCGATAGCGCTGACCGTGCCCCGCGCCCGAAGAGTCCGAATACCGGGCGCGGGCCATATGGTCAACCTGGAGAACACCACCCTCTTTGACCATGAACTGCACGCCTTTCTCTCCTCCTTGGACTACTGACTTCGCGGCACCACCGACCACCCTCACCTGCGGGAACGCCCCCACAAACGCCACCTCTCCCCGACGGCCGCTAGAGTGGCCGGGCCGTGGTGTTCGGGAAGACCGGTGACGGACCTTGTGGTCCCAGGCCGGAGCGGCCCTCGCCACTGTGATCGGGGAGTTTCCAGCCCTTTCCGTATGCGCCCGGTGCGTGTACGGCGCCACTGACCGCACCCCGCGGCCGGGAAGGCGGGGACGGACACGTGTACCCGTAAGCCAGGAGACCGGCCACGGCATCTCACGAACTGATCCACGAGGTGCTGGAGCGTGACCGCCGGATGGCCCTGTCCACCGATACCCCGAACACCCCTGCCCCCGCCGCATTCCGCTGGCGCCGGCAGGACACCATCCGTACCGCGGGCCTGATGGCCGTCATAGCCGGCCTGCACGTCGTCGCCTTCGGCGTGCTCTTCCTGCTCGTGGTCCCGAACCACTACTCCGTCGGAAACCAGGTCTTCGGCGTGGGCCTCGGCATCACCGCGTACACCCTCGGTATGCGGCATGCCTTCGACGCCGATCACATCGCCGCGATCGACAACACCACCCGCAAGCTGATGGCCGACGGCAAACGGCCGGTCTCGGTGGGCTTCTGGTTCGCCCTCGGCCACTCCAGCGTGGTCGTCGTGATGGCCGCCCTGGTAGCGGGCGGCGCCCAGCTCGCCGGCACCCTGCTCAACGACCAGTCCCGTACCCACCAAATCCTGGGCACCATCGGCACCACGGTCTCCGGAACGTTCCTCTACCTCATCGCCGCCCTCAACCTCATCGCACTGGCCGGGATCTGGCGGGTCTTCCGCGGGATGCGCGACGGCCGCTACGACGAGACCGAGCTGGAACAGCGCCTCGATTCACGCGGCTTCATGAACCGCTTCCTGGGACGGTTCACCCGCTCGATCTCCCGCCCCGGCCAGATGTTCCCGCTCGGCTTCCTCTTCGGACTCGGCTTCGACACCGCCACCGAAGTAACCCTGATGGTGATGGCCGGCAGCGGCGCCGCGGCCGGCCTTCCCTGGTACGCCGTGCTGTGTCTGCCGCTGCTGTTCGCCGCAGGCATGAGCCTGTTCGACACCCTCGACGGCACCTTCATGAACTTCGCCTACCAGTGGGCGTTCTCCAACCCCGTGCGCAAGGTCTACTACAACCTCACCATCACCGGACTGTCGATCGCCGTCGCCTTCTTCATCGGCACCATCGAGCTGGTGACCGTACTGCACGACAAACTCGCCCTCAACGACCCACTGACCGGCTGGATTTCCGCCCTCGACCTGGACAATGTCGGCTTCATCATCGTCGGCCTGTTCGTGGTGGTGTGGGCCGCGGCGCTGGCGTACTGGCGCCTGGCCGGCGTCGAAAAGCGCTGGGCACAGCGGGCCGAGCGGACGGACTCGGCAGACCGGCCGACGTCAGCCTCCTCAACCATCTGAGCCCTCTGGCGTCCGGGGCACCCCGCGCCCCTGGAGCCCCGTACGTACACCGTCGGGGCCCCGGGGCCAGGGGGCCAGGGATCCCGGCCGGCCTGGCCAGGAACTTCCCGTCACCTGCCCAACGCGGCCGCCGCCTCCGTCACCTGCCCAAGCCGGGCACCACGCCTCTCACGTGGCCGAACCGGCCGCCGCCCCCGTCACCAGATCCGGCCCCCAGCGCTTCAGAGCCGCCGCGAGATCGAGCGGGCCCAGCCGGTTCACCTGGTCCGGGCCCGGCCAGTCCTTCCGCGGGACCCGCCACATCACCTCGAACTCATTGCCGTCCGGGTCCTTGCCGTACAGGGACTTGGCGACAAGGTGGTCGCTGGCGCCCGCCAAGGAGCCGCGCCCGGTGAGCTCCGCCTCGGTCGCGGCGAGTTCGCCGAGTGTGCCGACCTCCCAGGCCAGGTGGTAGAGCCCGACCCGCCCGGCCTCCGGCCCCGGCGCGTCGGGGCCCACCGCGAACAGCCCCAGATCGTGATCGTTGAGCGAGCCGGGCGCGCTGAGGAAAGCGGCCCGTCCCGGTATCTCGACATCCACCGTGAGCCCCAGGGCCTCGGTGTAAAAGGCGACGGACCGCGCCACATCCCGGACATACAGCACCGCATGATTGAGCCGACGTACGGCCATAAGACTGTTCCCCGATCTCCCGCCGCGACACCGCCCGGGCGCCACGGCACTCGTCGTCCTGCCTCTGCTCTGCTTCGCTCTACTTCTGCTCTACTTCGCCCACCTCGGCCTGCCCAGTAGGTCTCCGGCCGGAGTTCGAGCGGCCGGAGACCCGGCAGTGGCGCACTTCTCGCCCTCAGGCCGAGGCGCTCACCTCCCGGGGCGCTCCCCGGGGTTCACTTCCGGACGAGCAGCACCCCTCCGGCGATCACTACACCCAGCAGCAACGCCGCCACGCCGTAGGCCAGTCGGTGCGCACGCAGACCGGGCAGCGCGCGGTCGATGGCGTAGCGACCGGGGCCGGTCAGCGCCAGGGCGGCCGCGCCGGCGGTCAGCAGCAGCTCGTACTCCACGCCCTTGGGCGCGAAGAAGCCGCCGCCCCACTTCACGGCGAGTGCGTTGATCATCGTGCCGACCACCGCCGCGCCGGCAAGCGGCGTGAGCAGACCGACCACGAGCCCGAGCCCACCGAGCGTCTCGCTGAGACCGGCGACGACGGCCATGGCCCGGCCCGACGGATAGCCACTCATCGTGAAGAACTGCCCGGTCGCGTCCAGCCCCGGACCGCCGAACCAGCCGAACAGCTTCTGGGCGCCGTGCGCCGCCATGGTCAGCCCGAGCGCGAGCCGCAGCAGGAGCAGCCCGGTGTCGTAGCCGTGCAGAGAGGGTGCGTGGCGCGTCGATGCGCCGACGCGGGAGGACTCGAGAGTGCTGAGCGGGAACGTCATACGGAGCGCTCTTTCCCATGTCGGGGACCGGCAGCGCCCCCTTCGAGGACCGCCCACCAGACCACTGAACGAATTACTTGAAACTTCAAGTCACTCTCCGACGATACACAGCACCCCCACGACGGACAACAGCGCGCGGGGCGGGCCCGAGGCCTCCACCTCGAACCCGCCCCGCACAATCCCCGCCCAGCACCGCCCGGAAGCGACGGCCGGCTCAGACGTCGAACTCGGCGATCAGCCCGCGTACACGCCGCTCGATCTCGTCACGGATGGGGCGGACCGCGCCCACCCCTTGCCCGGCCGGATCGTCGAGCTTCCAGTCGAGGTACTTCTTGCCGGGGAAGACCGGGCACGTATCGCCGCAGCCCATCGTGATCACCACATCCGATGCCCGTACGGCGTCGACCGTGAGCACCTTCGGCGACTCGGCGGAGATATCGATACCGACCTCCGCCATCGCCTCGACCACGGCCGGGTTCACGGTCTCGGCCGGAGCGGATCCGGCAGAACGCACCTCGACCCGGCCGCCCGCAAGGTGGGTGAGGTAGGCGGCGGCCATCTGCGAACGGCCGGCGTTGTGGACACAGACAAACAGCACCGACGGCCTGGCGATGTCAGACATGGGCGGAACCTTCCGGGGAGGCAGCAGCTTCGACAGCTGAGGCGGTGGCCGTGACGGGGAAGAAACGCCGCGCGGCCAGGGCCACATGGACCAGCCCGATCAACACCGGGACCTCGACAAGGGGACCGACGACCCCGGCCAGCGCCTGCCCGGAGGACGCCCCGAACGTCGCGATGGCGACCGCTATGGCGAGTTCGAAGTTATTGCCCGCGGCCGTGAACGCCAGTGTCGTCGCACGGGGATACGCCAGCCCCACGGCCCTGCCGAGCGCCATGGACCCGGCCCACATGACCGCGAAGTACACCAGCAGCGGCAGCGCGATCCGCGCCACGTCCCACGGCTGCGCGGTGATCGCCTCGCCCTGGAGGGCGAAGAGCACCACGATCGTGAACAGCAGCCCATACAGCGCGAACGGCCCGATACGAGGAATCAGTCGCGCCTCGTACCACCTACGCCCCTTGACCTTCTCGCCCACCCGCCGCGTCAGAAACCCTGCCAGCAGCGGAATCCCGAGGAAGATCAGAACGGACCGGGCAATCTCCCCTACGGACACCTCAAGGCCGGCCGTCTCCAGCCCGAGCCACCCGGGCAGCACCTGGAGGTAGAACCAGCCGAGCGCGGAGAACGCGATCACCTGGAACACCGAGTTGAGGGCGACGAGGACGGCGGCGGCTTCACGGTCGCCACAGGCCAGGTCGTTCCAGATGATGACCATGGCGATACAGCGGGCCAGGCCGACGATGATCAGGCCGGTCCGGTACTCCGGCAGATCCGGCAGGAAGATCCAGGCAAGGGCGAACATGATCGCCGGGCCGACGATCCAGTTCAGGACCAGCGACGGGACCAGCAGGCGTCGGTCGCGACCGACGGTGCCGAGCCGGTCGTAACGGACCTTCGCCAGCACCGGATACATCATCACCAGCAGCCCGAGCGCAATCGGCAGCGAGACACCGGCGACCGTGACCTCGGCCAACGCGCCACCCAGACCGGGGACGAGCCGGCCGAGGCCGAGCCCGGCAACCATCGCAAGAAGAATCCACACCGCGAGAAACCGGTCGAGAAACGACAGCCGGGTCGCCACAATCCCTGCCGTCGCCGTCCCGATCTCCGCGCTCACGAAACGACCTCGACCGCATCGGCGGGCCGGGCAAGCATCCCGGCGAGCTTGTTCATCATCTCCGGCAGCAACCAGTAATACACCCAGGTCCCGCGACGTTCGCAGTCGATGAGACCGGCCTGCCGCAGGAGCTTGAGGTGATGGGAGATGGTCGGCTGCGACAGCTCGAAGGCAGCGGTGAGGTCACACACGCAGACCTCACCCCCGGCCCGCGACGCGATCATCGACAACAACCGCAGCCGCACCGGATCCCCCAGAGCCTTGAACACCTTCGCCAGCTCAACGGCCCGCTCCTCACCCAGCGGCGCACCGAGCAGCCCCGGACAGCAGGCATCAGCCCCGTCCTGCCCGACCACCACAAACTCTCGCTTCGACATGCCCCCATATTGAAGTTCTTCGATCCAAGACGCAAGCTTGCATCAAAGAACCTCAATACACCCCGCTCAGCGCCCTGGCGGAGCCTCCCCCTCCCGAAGGCCAAGCGGCTCTTGCTCCCGCCAGCCGGATGCCGTCCTCTACAGCTCGACGCTCTCGCCAGGGCGGAGCCGCCGGATGTCGGCTCCTGCTCGCTCGGCCTCCATGGCCAGGACGTCGTCCAGGACACTCAGGCCCCACTCGTTGATGAGCCCGTCATGAATGGCATAAGCACGGCGCGGCGCCATCCGACGCACGTAGCCGATCATGTCGGGCACCGTCAGCCACGGCGCCTGGCCGGGCAGCAGGAGCGTCGGCACGTCGACTTCAGTCAGTGCGTCGCCCGGGTGGAAGACCTCTCCGTCGATCAGGAACCCGACGTTGTCGACCGGCGACACATCCGGGTGACTGACGTGATGCTTGTCGCCCGCCGCCGACACCTCGAAGCCCGCGACGGAGAAGCTGTCACCGTCGCGGACCACGTTCACGCGCTCGCCCAACCCGCTCAGGTGCCGTCTGACGCATGCTGCGGACTATGCGGCGGCGTGGCGGGTGCTTCCGAAATGGCAAGAGGGAAAATACTTCGCTAGCGGCGATACCGACCCATACCTAGAGGTTTCCATTTCCCGAGACCCGGATGGCGAGGAAACCCTGAATGATTCGGAGCAGGAACCGTACGGTATGACCACGATTAGCCTATCGACTGAACGCACAGTCGACCAGCTGCAGAAAGCAGCAAGGAAATAGCGGCCCCACAACCACTCTTCCCCTCCGCGGGCGCATGCAGGCCGCCGTCGTCATGCCGTGAGCACCGCCTTAGGAGTTCGATTGGACGCCTTCAGCGCGGCTTCCGGGCGCTCGCACTGAGGCTGAGTAGGCCTGCTGCTGACCGCTGTCGTCCACCGTCGTTGATGTCAGCGATGGATGTCAGAGCCCTATGAGCGGCTGAGGCGCATACTGCTCCGGAGGCCTTGGGGATCACATATGTTTCTGCGGTCACATGGCATAGCCAGCCCTTGGGTGACTACCTGTCCACAGAGTCCACACATGACGTAGCAGCTTGTCGCACCTACACGAGCCCTACCCGCCGTTCGGCTACCGGTCCTGCAGACGCAATCCATTCACCCAAATGAACCAACATAACGGTGCATCCGTCGAACAATACCCAACAATGAGCTGGTAAGGATGAAGTTCTGAGGAGGTGTAGTCGATGCTGGGCGACCCCGATCTCAAAATGAACCATCCGGGTTCGAAGACAGCAGGAGACGACAGTTCTGACACCTGGCGCAACAGCAAGGAGTTTAAGGAGTGGTGGGGCTCTAAGGGGGTGGCTGTCAAGTGGCTTCTAGCCTACGCCGGGGCAGCCTTTTGGTTGGCAGTTGTTCTTGTGCCTCTCGCAATTCAGACAAGGCAGAACACCTGGGGAAGGTCCATTTTGCGGGCCGCTCAGGTCGGACTCACCCTCGGAGCTGTGATAATTACGATAATTGTCGCATTCGGGCACACTGCCGCCAGGCGTGCATTCTATGAAAGAACAAAAGGAGAAAAGTCGAAAGCGACAGAGGGTGCGGTCGAGCGCTTGCGAGATCATGCCCGAATCAAGCTTTCTGACCTATTCGTAATCAATCGCCGCCAGCTCGATGAGTATCACACCATCAGCGTTCATGAGCAACGCATGGCCTTTCGCAATGCCCAGATAGCGGCAACGATTGGATTTTGTGTGCTGATCATAGGGATAGCCCTTTCCTTTAGGCACCAAGATCCGTCCGCTCGTTACACGACGGCCGGCCTGGCGGGGCTTGGTTCCCTGTTGAGCGGCTTCATATCGGGTGTCTTCTTTAAGTCCTACGCTGACACAACAAAGGAACTTCGACATTACTATGGAGAGCCATTCCGGACAGGTCAAATACTCATGGCCGAGAGATTGGCTGATATAGGTAAAGACGAGGCAAGCCCTGAGGAGGTGAAGAGGCTCAGAGAGATGATTGTGAATAAGTTGGTGGATCAATTTCCGATAGCTCTATCACCTTTCGATCAAAAGGAATTTGGGCAGGCTGGCAAGGTGGAATCTCCATCTCCCGATGGTGGCGGAGCTGACTCTATGAAGTAGCGACGCATGTGGCTAGGTGAAGTCTCAATGGGCTTGTCAGCGTGAGAGATCGGAGCCTGGGCAGGTCAGCGCGCACATGGCACCTGTGGCTGACTGTTCGTGTTGTTGACTCATGCAGGGCAGAGAGCCAAGGTCGGCGGAGCGGCTTTGGGCGGGAACTGCCGTGGGGCGAGAGATCGGGGGCCCGTAAGCTTCCCGCGACTCGGGCAGTACCTTGACCTGCCCGCAACGTCCCGATGTGGGCCCTCGATCTTCGAGGCTTGCCCCGTGGTGGCTGCTTAAAGCCGTGGAGCCGACCGCCCCAGTCACCTGCTGGCCGTTTCCTCCTCAGCCAAGATGGCTCGCTTTAGCCGCGCGACCGGCGTAGCCGGGGACGGAGCGGGGCGGAGACAGGAGCGAGCCGCCTTGAGTAAGTGAAGACAGGTTTCGACAGCAGCCCACGGGTCACAGCACGGTGACCTCCTCGTTGCGAACTACCGGCAGGAGGGTTGAAGTCGTGTGCTGAGCTGCTCGGTGGGTCACTAGAGGGTTACGGCAGTGGCTATTGGTTGCTGCGGTTGCGGTACTTCGCTGCTGTACCGCAGCCGGCACCGACCAGAGTCGCCAGGGCTACAGCGTTTGCATAGGCGTTGGCCACCTGGGCGACCGGGCTCCAGGTGATCACCAAGATCAGAATTACTGCGACGACCCAAGGCCGGGAGCCAAGGTTTGACACACCGCCCAAGGCACAGGGAACACTCATGATTGAGCCTCCATAGGTTCGTGCCCACCATGCCGCGCCTCGCCTGGAAGCCGGTGCCGCATGGTGGGCTTCTTGCTGTTCAGGCAATGGTGGCCCATGCACAATTTGCCTTGGATGGCATTCGGATAGGGTTGGGGCCTCTCCATGCAACGCCTTTGCGTGACAGTTTTCGAGAGTTGCGGCAACAGGTTAACCGGCCATGGCATCAGGGCCTCGACCTGCACTCATGTCCCTCTGTGCAGGCGGGAAGAACACCTTTATCAACCCACCTGCCTGCTACGACGCTCCTTGCAGCTAATAGCAGGAATTCATAGAAACTTGCGTCTGCATGCAACAAAGGATGGCTGAAAATGGTTTGCCATCGCCTTGACGTCATTTTCTTCTACTGACGTCCCGCATATCGTGAAACGAGCTGGCCCCGTGTTCAGGTGAAGGACTCACTGCGCGAACAGCCTCGTTTGCCACGACGAAGGGTGACCTAGCGGAGCGCCCATGACGAGCTGAGCCACAACGCGGCAGCAGATAGCTCCCCCTCAGCCGCGTACCAGGGCCCGTTCCGCGCACGCGCTCGCATCCGTAACGGTGGCGGTACGGCGGCTTACCCATGCCGTCCTGCATGCCCGGAGCGCTCGGTCCCGCCGTCCACACTCCTCCCGTAGCCGACTCTTGTCGACGGAACCAATACTGATGGGCTGGTCGGCAGCGCGTCCGTCACGTAAACCGCTCACCGTTTCCGCCGACCCGCGAGCCTGCATTTCAGCCGTGGAGCCGACCGTCCCCACCCCGGCCTGGCCTTTCGCCCCTTGTGGGCGCGGGCGGCGACGGCGCGCGGCCCGGTGACGAAGGCAAGGAGGGCGACGCGACGGCGACGGCCGGCGCCGCCGCGCTTGCGCGGCACCTCTGATCTGTGATCTGACTGCTTGCAGTTCCAGGAGGCCGGGAACGTCAACGCCCCTGCGTCAACGTGTGGTGTGCTCTCAAGCTGCTGCCTTCCGCCGGGCCGGCAGAGCGAGCCTTGAACTCGTAGAGAAAGTTGTTACTCAAGCTCCAGATGGGATGTGCCAGAGCGGGGCTTGGTACTGCTCTGGGCGGCTGCTGAGCAGTAGTGCTCTGAGGTCCTGGCGCTGTTGGCCGCTGAGGCCGAAGGCTTCGGTGAGGCGACGGAACGTTGTGTGGGTGATTCCGCGGGACCGGGCGTGGGTCTCGAACTCGTCGAGCTGGTGGAGTATGGCTTCCGGATCGAGCTTCTGGACAGGCCGGCTGCCGAGCCAACTGGCCTTGTTGCGTTCGTAGTCGATCTCGGAGAAGCCGCAGATCTCGCGGCTGTGCTGCTCAACCTGGTGCAGGTTCTCCGTTGCGAGGATGGCTCGGGCGAGCTGGTTGCGGTTGAGGGCTTCGTCGAGGTCGGCCTCGTACACGAGTGGGCCTTCGTCGGTGAGTGGGACCGGTAGGCCGGCGTCCCGTACTTCGCACAGACCGCGGGCGCCTCGTGCCGTGGCCGCCAGCATCGCTGTTGCCTCGGAAGGGTGCCACTCCAGTACTGAGCTGACGGGCGTGACGTGCTCGGCGGTTAGCCTCAGGGCAACAGGTCCCATGCGGTCGTGTAGGGCGTCGGCGGGGATTTCGCCGTCGAGGCCGGGGCCCGCGACCAGGAGCCGTACGGGGAAGTTGAGTTCGCAGCATGCTGCGAGGGTGAGGGCGTCGGCGAGTGGGCTGCGGAGAGTGGGCTCGTCGCCCTGGGCGAGGATGTCGCCGCCCACGTCCAGGAGGTCGACGGAGTCCGGCTCCAAGTAATGGACGATTTCTTCGAGTTGGCGAACCATACCCTCGGCGCCGTGGTGCGGATCGATGAGCGCGAAGGTCTGCGGGAGCTCTGCGGCCAGCCTGGGAAGCGTCGAGCCCGCGGGAGCAATCGGTGTTGCGTCGGCGGGAACCGTCTGGACGCTTCGGGTGAGGGGGCGGAGGCCGGTGAAGTTGGCTGGCCCTCTTGGGCCCGGAACTGGGTCGATCAGGAGACAGTCCCACGCGTAGGTGAGGACCACCGCCGGGGTCTCGCCGCCGTAGAGGGCGGCGTCCAGCATCGCCGCGGCGACAGCGTCGCCGCCTCCTCCTGCTGCCACGATCAAGCGCGTCACGTGCGTCAGCGTACGGGCTGCCGCACTAGCCACTCACTCTAGAGGTAGTAGCCACTTAGGGAAGGGGGACGGATGCCGAAGATCGAGGAGACCCAGCCCAAGTACCTTCAGATCGCGCACCACATTCGCGATCAGATCCTGCGGGGCGACTTGCGGCCTGGTGACGAGGTCCCGTCGGAACGTCAACTGGCGGCGGATTGGGGCGTATCGCGACCGACGGCCGCGCACTCGCTGGAGGCCCTGCGGCATCAGGGGCTGGTCGAGAAGCGGCAGGGGTCGGGCACTTACGTGCGGGGCCTGGCGGTCAACCGCCGTGCTCGTGAGCTGTACGGGCGAGCCAAGCAGACCGGAAAGATCTACACGCCGGGCGAGTACGCGGTGATCACATCGGCGGGCTGGTTGGACGCGCCAGACCATGTGGCGGAGTCGCTGAACCTGGCGGCCGGCGCCCGTGCGGTGCACCGTCGGCGGGTCACCAAGAACGACTCCGGTCCCATCACGCTCGCCACCTCCTGGTTCGGCCCCGACGTGGGCGAGCGCGCGCCGAAGCTCCGGGATCCCGACCGGATCCAGGAGGGAACGCTGATGTACGTCGAGAACATGACCGGACGTCAGGGAAGCTATGCCGAGGACCGGATGTGCGCTCGCATCGCGACTGAGGATGAGGCTGCCGACCTGGAACTGGAGCCAGGGTCAGCAGTACTGATCGTCCATCACGTCGTCTATGACCTGCAGGATCGCCCTCTGGAGTTCGCCGAAGCGACGCATCCGCCCAGCCGTTGGGCGTTCGAGCAGGGGTACCCGATCGGGTAGAAAGCCTTGATTCTCTGACCGAAGCGCTTGCGGCTCCAAGTGGCTAATGCCGCTATCCAGTGAGTGGCTAAGGCCATTTACTGGGAAGGGAGCACGGGCGTGAGTCAGACGCGTGCGAAGTTACGACACGTCGCCACGGCCGCGTGTTGTGGATGCCGAGGCCGAAGTTGGAAGCGGGTCGGCTCCCGCTCGGCCTTGGCGGCCTCCGCGGCTGATGCTCGCGCCCGCGCTACGTCCAAGCGGCGCTGTCTGGACTGTGACGGCACCGGTAGGGAGTAGGGCGGGATGAGCGACGTCGCTGGAGGCCCCGAAGGGTCGGGGGCTGAGCCCGTGTACATCGGAGCCATGACTTTGTACCCGGTGCCTGAGTCTGTGCCACGGGCTCGGCGCTGGTTCAGGAAGTTCGCAGATCCGCATGAGCTCGTCTGCTCGGTGGATGATTGCGTATTGATGATCTCCGAGCTGGTCACCAACGCTGTTCTCTATGGGGAGGCAGAGGAATCCTGGCGGGTGCGCGTCGAATGGTGGCGTGTAGGCGAAGCGCTGCGGGTGGACGTGCACAACCCCGGCTTTCCCGCGCAAGTTCGCATGCGGCAGGGTGCCGCTGATGAAGCGCACGGACGGGGCCTGCGTCTTGTCGATGCGCTGGCGGACTCGTGGAGTGCCGACCCCAGTTACTTCGGTGGAACAGTGGTGTCGTTCTGGGTCGATGAGGCTTGGGAGCCTTGATGGGCATGGGCTCTGTGTTGCTCACGGGGGCGTGGGTATGCCTTGTCTACTCCTTTGGGTAGTCTGGTTGACAGGTTGACTTGGCTGATGCGAGTAGGCGGCGGGCTATGGCGTACGAAGTGGCTGCACCGAAGTACGTGCGGCTTGCGCAGACGCTCCAGGGTCGTATCGAAGACGGTGCGTACCCGCCCGGGACTCTCGTGCCGAGCGAAAATCAGTTGGTCCAAGCCTTCGGCATGTCTCGCCCGACCGTCGTTCGCGCGCTCGAACTCCTCAAACGGGACGGCTGGCTGGAGTCCCGGCAGGGCTACGGCACGATCGTTCGCGGTCGCCCTGAAGCGGTCGAGCAGAAGGATCAGCGGGGGCGTGACGCGCTGGAGCGGGACGAGTCGGCTTCATCCCGTCGCCTCGTCCAGGTCGAGCAGGTGCGCATCCCTCCGCGGGTGGCCTCGATTCTCGGTGTGCCCAAGCGAGCCAAGGTGCTCGTCCGGCGGCTGCTGGTCGAGGATGAGGGTGAGCCGGTGGAGCTGGCTTCCTCGTACTTCCCGGCCGGCCTGGTCGACGGTACGGACCTTGCCGACGCGGCTCCGTTGACCGAGGGGCTGCGGGCACATGTCGAGTCTCGTAAGCGCGTGCGCTTCGACCATGTCGCCGAGCGCGTCTCGGCTCGTCTGCCAAGCAAGGAAGAGGCTGAACTGCTGGCACTTCCGAAGGGCGAGCCGGTACTGAGCGTGCTGGTCGTCGCCTGCGACGTCTCGGGGCAGGCCCTCCAGGTCACGGATGTGCTGCTGCCTGGCGACGGGCAGGAGCTCGAAGACACGTACCGGCTGGGCTAGCCGGCCCTCTTGGCCCTAACGTCTTCGGCTGTCAGGGCCTTACCACCGACTGCCCATTCACCGCTGGGTGTCTCGGTGATCACGACATGCGTCACCGGTCGCAGTGCCTCACCTTCGATGGCGATCAACGCCTCGGAGACATCTTCGACCATCTTCTGCTTCTCTTCGGGGGTGAATACTCCTGCGATCACCTTGATGTCGATGAATGGCATCGGATGCCTCCCACGTGATGGTGAGATCGAGCCGTCATGCCGCATTGGATAGCAGGGCCGAATGCGGGGTGGGCTTCGCGTCCCCTTCGGGGAGAAGGGTGCCAGCGAGCCGCGCTTATTCTCGTGGCCTGCCCGAACAGTGCTCGTAGGCGGCGCCCGGTCCTCGTCCGGCTGGCCCGGTTCACCGTCGAGCGGCGACGCTGATTGTCAACCGCTGCTGTCAGCCTTCCGGTGCCGCGGCATGTTTCTACCAGTGTCGCAGATCGACTCCGGTGACGTGCGGCAGCGCGGTTCCGCAGTAGCCTTGTCGGCCGGCCTTGGCGGCCGTTGGCCAGCCTCGGACGACCCTGAGACGGCCCACATCCGCAACCGGTTGTAGACGCCTCTCCAGTTGCCGAACTTCTCCGGCAGATGCACCCACTGCGTTCCCACCGACGCCCGCCACCCCGCCCGGGTCACTTGACAAGTCAACCTGACTTCCCTGTGAACTTGCTAAGTCAACCTGTCGGGTCCGCTGGCGGGTCCTCAAAGAAGGGGAAATCTGTGCGTGTAATCCGCGTCGAGGCCTCGTCCGCCACGATCCTGATGACCGAGGCCCCGGAGCCCAAGGTCAAGGACCGTCAGACGGGCGAGATCGCGAAGGATGCCGTCAGTGGCGAAGCGCTGATGAAGATCGGCGTCGTCTACATCGATGAGGGAGAGTCGTCGCTGATCGCGGTGACCGTCCCCGAGAGCGGGGTTACCGACAGCCTGGTCGTCGGTGCACCTGTCTCCCTGCCGGGCCTCATCGCGCGGCCCTGGGAGAGCGTCTTCAACGGCCAGGCCCGTCACGGCATCGCCTACCGGGCCGCTGCGATCGCGCCCGGCGCGTACTCGGCTGGGCAGGAGAGCTGATCTCCGTGCCCGACGTCATGACGCTGATGGAGCTGGGCGGGCCGCTCGCTGTAATAGGTGGAGCGGCCTACGCCCGGAAGGCACACCCGGCGGCCTGCTGGTCAACCGTGGGGCTTCCGCTGTCGGTTGTCCGATTGATGGCCTCGTACGGCTCCACCATGGACACCTGCGGGCTGACCGTCGAGCCGTCCCGGCTGCGGGCCCTGGCCGTGCGAGCGACCACTCGTCGGGAGGCTCGTCCGGTGCCCCCGAGGCGGAGCATGCCGTGCCTGTCGTGAGCCTCAAACCGGGCGTCGTGGAACTGCGGTTGGTCGGCTTCGACGTGCTGCGCAAGGTGAAGATGCCTCGCCGGACCGCCAGGCGCCAGCCGAGATTCGCGAGGCGTACGCGAAGGCCCACTAAGGCCTACTGCAGGAGGCAGGCGGCGGCCGGTTCCCGCCGGACGGCTGCGGCCCAAGCGGCGAGCAGCTGCTCGTACTCGGCCTGCTCCTCCGGCCAGAGTGGCCGCCCCCTACGCGCGGCCATGAAGTCGCGTATGGCGCTGTTCGTCTCAGCCGCAGTGGGGCAAGGAGATAAGGTCGAAGGCACTGGACGATGCTACGGCGCGGCACTGACAATGCGATCCCATCAGTAAGGTGTCCGCATGATTCGCGCTGTGGTGTTCGATGTCGGTGAGTGCCTGGTCGACGAGACGCGGGAGTACGGAACCTGGGCTGACTGGCTCGGCGTCCCCAGGCATACCTTCGCGGCGATGTTCGGCGCGGTGATCGCGCAGGGGCGGGACTACCGCGAAGTGTTCCAGGAGTTCCAGCCCGGCTTCGACCTGTACGAGCAGCGCGAGGCGCGCGCCGCTGCGGGCCAGCCGGAGCACTTCGACGAGTCGGACCTGTACCCGGACGTCCGGCCCGCCCTCGCCACGCTGCGCGACGCCGGCCAGTGGCTCGGCATCGCCGGGAACCAGACCGTCCGCGCGGGCGGCATCCTGCGGTCGCTGTTCACCGACGACGTGGACCTGATCGGCACCTCGGACGACTGGGGCGCCAGCAAGCCAGACCCGCTCTTCTTCGAACGTGTTGCCGACGTCGTCCCCTTCGAGAACGACCAGATTCTGTACGTCGGGGACCGCGTCGACAACGACCTGCGCCCGGCAGTGTCCGCGGGCATGCACACGGCTCTCGTCCACCGGGGCCCGTGGGCCACGATCCAGTGGAACACGGTGGAGGCGCGCGAACTGCCTACATTCCGCATCGAGTCGCTGGCGGAGCTGCCAGAGGCGATCACGAAGTTCAACGAGCGAGAGCGCTGACCGTCGTTGCCCATCCGTACAGCCGCTCGTCGAGGTCTCGCACGCACTGCTCGTGCTGGTGCGGGGCGAGTGCTCGGCGTACTTCCCGGATCCGGTCCATACCCGTCGCGTACCAGGTGATCTCCAGCTGGTCGAGGGCGAGGCAGGCGTACCGGCATGCCTCCTCCGGCTGACCGGCAGCGGTCTCAACTGCAGCGAGATCCCCATAGATGACGGTGCGCTGTTTGTCTTCTGTAGCCGGCATCTCGTCCAGGACGCCGAGCAGCGTCGTGCGCGCCTGCGGCAGGTGGCCGGCCTTGAGCTGAGTGTTGCCCTTGAACGCGGCCAGACGAACGGGGCTGAACCAGTCCATCCACGTCGGCGTGGGGTGTTCGGCCCCAGCCGCGACGGTGTCCTCGGCGTGCCTGATGAGGTGCAGCGCGGTGCGCGTGTTCCCGCACCTGGTCTCACACTCGGCCTCGACGGCGTCGAGCCACGCCCAGAACTCGGCTGAGGCGGAGCCGCGGCGGGCGTAAGTACGGGCAGCCACCATGCGCTCCACCGCGGCGTCACGGTCGCCCGCCCAACCGGGGATGAAGGCCGTGTGGGCAAGGATCGCGGCCCCGATCAGGGAGTCGTCCGCCTCGCCTGCGGCCTGCAGAGCGCGAAGCAGGGTGCCGGCGGCGCCTTCAGGTTCTCGCAGGTCGAAGAACTCGATTCGCCCCGCGAGCAGCCACGTTTCTGCCAGGGCCGCCGCGACGGTGCGGCGTGTCTGGCCGGCGGTCTCGGTGAGCAGCGCGCAGCCGAGGTCGGCGTGGGCGAGTACGGCCGGGTGAAGGGTGGCGGGGGCCACGGACCAATACAGGTGTCGGTGGGAGCGGGTGACGGATTCGTAGTCGGTCGCAACCGATGCGGGCTGCATGGGCGCGGTGGACTGCGAGGGGACGGCGGACAGGTGGCCGCTCGTAGTCCTGTGGGCGACGGCGCCGTGGCGTCGCTGTGCGGTCGGGTGGTCGCGGCCGGGTGGAGGGGTGAAGCCGAGGGCTTCCATGTCCTGGCCGGTGAGGTCCGTAAGTCGCTGCTGGAGATCTGGGTGGGGCCATGGCGGGTTGTTGGATTCCCATCGACGGACTTGGCGTACGTCTACACCGACCGCCTCGGCGAAGGCCTTTTGGGACTGCTAACCAGCTGCCATACGAGCCGACTTGAGCCGGGTGTTTCCTGCAGGCCGCTGCACGCTACACCTCCATTGTGGGGTTCTGGCACAGTGTCACCCAGAGTCCTCACCCTGGCCAGTCGTCCCCCATACGGCGGCATGAAAGTCCTCTTTGCTACGGATGAAAGACCTCTAGAAGTCCTCGTCATGGGCGGGCAACAGGACGATTCTCGACGCACGTTGACCGGAGCGACGGCGCGACAGGAGATGCTCTATGCCCACTGTCCGAGGTCCCTCTCAGATCCTTGACTGCGTGCCACATGCGGCCGGCATCAACTGGGATGCGGTCCGAGTAGAGCACTCGGTTGGCCACCCCGCGGCGAGGATCCTTGGGCCGCGGTGCGGCGCTGTGGTCAATGACCCGCGCGAGCGGGCGCTGTACTGGTTCGTGCCGGCTGGTGCTGTGAACGGATGGAGCCACGCCGGTACCCGGGCGCTTTCGCGCGGGGATGTCGTGGTGATTCCGGCGCCCCGACGCATCTGTGGCCCCGGCCCGCATTGGCAGGTGTGCCCGGGAGTCAGTGACTGGATTACGGCGCCTGAGGCGCTGGTGGCAGCGTTGGAAGACTCCCGCGCGCGGATGGTGATGCAGTCATGACGACCAATCACACCGAGCGGCAGGCTGGCGGTACGGTCACTGCGGCAGATGAGCCGGACGCGATCGATGTTGCCTCCATCGAGGAGACCATCGCGCGGGCACAGGTGCTGCGCGGTCAGGCGCCCGACACCAGCGAACTCGGCGACCTGGAAGAGCTGTTGCGCGGACATATCGCGCTCCTCCTCCCCGAGGCCCGCCAATCGGCGCGGGGCCTCTGGCACGGCAGCATCGAGGCGCACCGGCTCACAGCGCGACTCGACGGCATCGAGCGGCAGACCCGGCTAGGTCTCGGGTCTGGCGCACTGTCGGCTCACGTCCAGATTCATCAGCTCGCCCGTGACTGCCAGTGGCTGCTGGCTCAGCACGCGGCGGAGGCCCGCCGATGACGGAGCATGCGCCGCTGGCGTTCGTCTACGACCGGTGCGCCAGCCGCGCACACATCGATGTGGACATGCGGCTGACGGGCTGCCACTCCTACGCTGATGGCATGGGCTGGGTCCTGGCCGGCGGCGGCCCGTGGCTTGACCGCGGCCCTGACGCGCTCACCCACCACCGGCCGCAACTGGCCGCGATGCTCGACCGGATGCGGGCCGAGGCCGCGCGCCGCGAAGTGCTGTGCCTGATCCATAGCTGGGGCCGGCTCGCGACCGACCACACGCACCGGCTCGTGCTCCAGCAGCGCATCATCGAGGCCGGCGGCTGGACGAGCACGACGTTCGGCGAGTCCGACCGCGACAGTGCCCGTGCCGTGCTGGTGGGGAGGCAGTCGTGACGCCCGCCAGCGGCGAATTGCCACGTACTGGACGTGCCTCGCCGCGCTCGTATGCGTCCTCGCTGTCGGCATCCTCGGGGGCGGTCAGCCCCGGCATGTGGTCTGCCCTGAACCTGTGCGGCCCGAGGCGATGACGTGTGTGATCCCGCCCGCACAGCGCGCACACCACGGTTACGCGGCGACCACGCGCCACGCCTGCACCGGGAGCGACTCGTGACCGAATCGACGCGCTGCGCCTGCGGCTCGAACCTCGACCTGCGAGACGTCCAGATCGACTCCGCGACCGGGCCGTGCATCACGGTCACGTGCTGCGGCGCCTGTGCCCCCGGTCCGGTCGGGCCCCCGATCCCGGACGGAGTCGCACGCGTTCTCGCGCGGCGCGCTGGCGTCCGTTCCCCTGGCGAGCCGCGACGGCTCCGCCCCTGAGACCCCGAGGCGCTGACGCCCCCCGTGAGAGGCGCCGCGGGAAAGCCGGCCGCCGCTCCCCTGACAGCGGCGGCCGGCACATGCACGACACCCCACGAAACACCCGCCGCGCATCCCGCGCGGCACGCCCACAAGGAACAGCGCATGGTCCTCATGGACAACGAAGGCCGCCCGTTTCCCGGCCCACAGGACGGAGACGCCTACCTCAACCGTGACGGCACGGTCGACCTTCACGAGACCGCCCTCGGCCGCATCGACCAGGTCTGCGAAGCCCTGGCGAAGGAAGCCAACGAGCAGTAGCGCCTCGGCCCGGCCGCTCGACTCACCCAAGGAGTATCCATGTCCTTACTGGCCCCGCGATCGCCCCGGCGTCCGGTTCCGCAGTTCGCATGGCTGGAGATCAGCAGCTTTTGCAACCTGGAATGTCGCCAGTGCTACGCCGATTCGTCCCCCCGGGGCGACCACGGCACCATGACCGAAGGCGATTGGGTCCGCGTCATGGATGAGCTGACCGCCCTCGGCGTCCGGGATGTTCAGTTCATCGGCGGCGAGCCCACCTTGCACCCGAGCCTTCCGCGGCTGATCCGTCACGCTCGGACGCGACAGATGCGGGTCGAGGTGTTCAGCAACCTCACGCACATCACCGACGACGTATGGGAAGCGCTCCGACTCCCGCACGTGCGGTTGGCGTTCAGCTACTACTCGGACGACGCCCAAGACCACGACGACGTGACCCAGAAACGCGGCTCCCACGCCCGCACCCGGGCCAACGTCGAGAAGGCCAAGTCTCTGGGCATCCCCATGCGCGGCAGCGTGATCAAGGTGTTGCAAGGCCAGCGTGCGGACGAATCACGACGAGAGTTGCTGGATATCGGTCTGCGGGATGTGCGAACGGACACGATCAGGCCGTTCGGCCGGGGGGTCAACGGCGCCGCGCCGGACATCAAGAAGCTGTGCGGCCGGTGCAGGCGGGACAAGATAGCCATCTCGCCCAACGGTGACGTGTGGCCCTGTGTATTCGCACGCTGGATGACCGTGGGCAATGTCCACGAACAGAGCCTTCAGGACATCTACCACGGGGTGCCCATGCAGGGAGCCCGCGCGGAACTGGCCGCCGCCCACCCGGACAAGGCCCCGGCCGCCAACAGCAGTCCGAGCTGCCTGCCCGACTGCAACCCCTCGTTCGACACCTGCTCGCCGCAACTGGCGTGCGCACCGGATGCGGCTTGCAACCCGACCGAGGGGGGAGACGAACGCCTGC
The DNA here is from genome assembly GCF_003389455.1 of Streptomyces inhibens. Taxonomy (GTDB): domain Bacteria; phylum Actinomycetota; class Actinomycetes; order Streptomycetales; family Streptomycetaceae; genus Streptomyces; species Streptomyces inhibens. Next base: position 53,520 of record NZ_QUAC01000074.1, read on the forward strand.
GGGAGCCGATCATGTCGCCGCATCGGTCGGTGCGCTACGGAAACCCCAGGATCGCCGGCACCGACTGTTGACCGTCCGGGCCCGGACGGGCGAACTCGTCATGGATCTGGCGAGAGACAGGAGGTCCACGAGTAGCGTGGCAGCGCTCACTGCCCCCGCGCCTACGGAGAAGACCATGAGCGCCGCCCCTGATCTCTACCTGTCCCGCCGCGACGCATACGCCGATTTCCTCAGCGCGACCGACGAGGAATCATCGGTCTGCTGGCGAAAGGCCGACGGCCAGTACGCCGATCCCGGGGCGGCCACGGCGGCGCAGGACGCGGCCTATGCCGTGACTCGCGATGCCTACAACAGGATCCTCGTAGAGCCAGTGGGGCCACACAAAGAGGCGCTGGCACTCGTCGAGCAGATCCGGCTACTGGGACGTGCGAGCAAAGACGATCAGGACTGGGTGTCGTTGAAGAAGGCGCGGGAGGTCTTCGTGGACGCCGCTCGGGTGTGCCTCAAGGAGACGCTGGAAGGCTGAGCACGGCCGGCCCCGAGCGCCGCGCTCGGTCCGCTTCACCTATCGCCCCGCCCCCGATATGGGAGGCGGGGCGAGATGCGTTGCGGCCCTCGGCCATGTCCTGACTGGCAAAGACTTGGCCACATGATCCATTGGGGATGTGGACTCTTAGCGGACTTTGATCAATGAAAGCGGCCCCCGACGATCACTCGTCGGGGGCCTCTGACCTCACGTTTTACCTAGGTGGGCACAGACGGATTTGAACCGCCGACATCTGCTTTGTAAGAGCAGCGCTCTACCGCTGAGCTATGCGCCCTGGCCGAGCCGACAGACTACCTTGCCATCGGGGCTGATCTGCAAACCAGTGCTCGAAGTGCGAACTTACCGGCCGGTGTGTTCGTTTCCGGTGAGTGGGAGAATGACATTCGGCCCTGGGGCGATCCGATCGGGAGAGGGAAGTGACGGCGACATACACGCAGCCGCATGAGCAGCGAGAACGCCGTCGCGCCCGTAGGGGCCCGGTCCGGGATGTGGTGGGGCTCATGTTGTTGCCGTTGCCGCTGTTGGTGGCGATGGCACCGATGTCGTTCGCGGGTGGCGGGACGCGTCGCTGGTTCGGGCGCGGGGAGAGTCAGCGGGCCGATGCGCAGGCCGCGAAGGATGCCGCGGCGGCGGCGTTCTACGAGCTGGACACCGCGCAGCGGGACCTGCGGATCTCCATAGAGACGATCACCGCCGTCGACAATTCGCCGCAGGCGCGCAAGGCCGCGGCGGATTACGAGGGCTTCGGGCGGCGGATCGACGAGGTGAGCCAGGGATACATCACCGCCGTCGACTCCCACGATCTGGACCGTGACGATCTCGACGGCGCAGCGGTGGCGCGGGCGCGGGCCGATCTGACGCGGGCCAAGGAGGAGCTGGACCGGGTCAAGGGTGAGCTCGACCGGTTCGCGCAGGGGCTGGGGCCGCTGCTGCAGTCGGCCGACACGCAGCTGGCGCAACTGGCGCCGGCCGTGGAGCGGGCGCGGCAGGCGCTGCTGGCGGCGAGCAACGCACTGGATACGGTCCGTGCGCAGGGGCTTCGAGCCGATGATCTTGCGACCCGGCTGGCCGCGCTCGGACCGGAGCTGACCAAGCTCAATCAGGGCGCCGGGCAGCATGGCGTACAGGAGACGATCCGGCGCGCCGACGAGGTGCTGCGCAGGGCCGAGGGCGTACGGACCGAGGCCGAGCGGCTGCCGGCGAAGGCGGCGGAGATCGACAAGCGGCTGGTGTCGTTGCGGACCCGGGCGCAGGCGATCACGACGCGCGCCGGGAAGGTCGATCCGGTCCTCAGCGAGCTGCGGCGGCGCTACAGCGCGGCGTGCTGGCAGGACCTCCAGCAGGTACCGGAGCAGGCCGCGCAGGCCGTCCAGCAGGCCGAGGTCAAGTTGCGGGAGGCGCAGCAGGCCCGTGACGAGCAGCGGTGGGCGGATGCCACGAGCCGGCTGGCGACCGTACGGGCGCTGCTGGACACCACCGACGAGGCGGTGTCGGCGGCCGGTGACCGGCTGCAGCGGCTCGATGCGGTGTCGTTCGACCGGGAGAAGGAGGTCGAGCGGACGCGCTTCGCCGTCCGGGACGCGCAGCGGCTGGCGATGGCCGGGCGCAGCACGCCCGATCCGCGGCATGCCCGCCCCCTGGATGATGCGGTGGCGCGGCTGGACCGTGCGGTCGCGGGCCTGGAGGGGCGGCATCCGGACTGGTGGCACTTCCTGACGGAGACCGAGGCGGTACGGGAGACGGTGGCCCGGGTGGTGCAGGAGATCCGGGAGGCTCGGGGCGGCGGGGCGGGTAACGGGGGCTGAGGGGCGACGAAGGCTGAGCGGCGGGAAGCTCGGGGCGGGCAGGCGAGCGCCGGCGGTCGGCTGAGGTTCGGGGCCTTGGTGGCGCGCGTGTGGGGGCTGGAGGCCGGACCAGGCGGTGGCTGGACGCCGGACCGGATCACGGTCGGCCCCGGACGCGCCCCCTCCGTGGCCTGCCGACCGGCCGCGACGGGCTGACCGGGCGCGATGCCGTGAAGTATCGGGCGCGACGGCATGAAGCACCGGGCGCAATGGCGTGAAGTGCCGCGTGGGCGGATCCTGGAGAGAAGTACGGCCAGGCGGCATATCTGCGCGAAGGAGGCCGGACATGGCTACTGGGGCTACTGGCCAGATCCTGCACGGGCCCTCGAACCCGCTCCACCGGGTGAAGGTGCACCACACGCGGCTCGATGAGCATCTGCCTGTGGACCACCGGCTCAGCAAGGTCTACCGCATCGGCGCCGGGCTGATGGGCCTGGTGCTGGTCGCATTCGGCATCCTCGGACTGACCCACCACATCGGCTACTTCGACACCGGCGGCGACACCGTTGCCGGACTGAACACCAACGGCGCCCTGAGCGTGCTCTCGATCGTCGTCGGCGCGATTCTCGTCGGCGGCATGGTGATCGGCGGGAACTTCGCCTCGACCCTCAACATCGTGTTCGGCGGCTTGTTCCTGCTGAGCGGATTCGTGAATCTGGCGCTGTTGGACACCGGCGCGAACTTCCTCGCCTTCAAGATCCAGAACGTCCTGTTCAGCTTCGTGGTCGGGCTGATGCTCCTGGTGTTCGGCATGTACGGAAGGGTCAGCGGCGGCCTTCCGCACGACAACCCGTACTGGCGCGCCCGACACCCGGAGGAAGCTGAGCAATACGACCGCGGGCAGTTGCATCCCGTGTCCGGCATGACGGCCCGCCGGCAGATATCACGCACCAGACTGCAGGGTCAGAGCCACGGTGGGCTCGGTTCGTTCGGCCCCGGCACCAGCGGGGACAGGACCCGTGGCCGTATCGGCAGCGGAACGGGATCCAGGAGCGGAACCGGAACCGGTAGCGGAAGGACGGGCAGCGGAAGAGCCCGTGGCAAGGAGTCGTGAGCCGGGGCGGGTGGATGTCAGGGCGTACCGAGGTGGGATTGGGGTGCTCGGTACGCCCTGACGACTGACCCGGTACACACCGACGACGATGATCCAGCACGCCCTGACGACTGGAGTGCGGGCGGGCGGACGGGGACACGGAGGGGGAGCAGGGAGAACAGCACCATGAGCCGGTCGGGGACCCACACCCCCCACCCGGGACACGGGGTGCACAGCGTGACGGTCGAAGAGCTTGCCAAGCGGATCTTCAACGGCACCTACGGTGAGGGCGACAGCCTGGTCATGCCGGAGCTGATGAAGGAGCTGGACGTCAGCCAGACCGTCCTGCGTGAGGTGGTCAGGGTGCTGACCACCAAGGGCCTCCTCGACACCAGCCAGCAGCGCGGCACGTTCGTCCGTCCGCGCGAGGAGTGGAATCTCCTCGACAGCGACGTGCTGCACTGGAAGCTGGCGGCCGGCGTCTCGTCCGATTTCTTCGCCGACGTCCTCGAACTGCGCCGATCCATCGAGCCCGCCGCGGCCGCACTCGCCGCGGAGCGCCGTACCGATCACGACCTGGCGGAGCTGGACGCCGCACTGCGCACGATGGCCGCGAGCGACAACGATCCGGCACGTCTCGTACGCGCCGACGCGTCCTTCCACACGGCGATGCTGATCGCGTCGAACAATCGCTTCTACGCGCAGATGCACCGGGTGATCGTTCCCGTACTCGTCCAACGGGACCAAGAGGTGCTGTCCACCGGCGGCGAGTTCGTGGACCCGCATGCGGTGCACGCCGCGGTCGTCGAAGCCGTACGGAACCGGGATGTCGACGGCGCGTATATGTCGATGCTCGAACTGCTGGATGTGTCGGCTCGGGCGCATCCGTAGGGCGGGGGCATGGGGCGGGTGGCAAGTACTGGGCGGGGTTGTAGAGGAGGGGCGTAGGGCGCAGCCGCGTAGAGGTGTGTGTGTGGGGGGGGGGGAAGGTCGTAGCGGCGTGCGGGCGATGGCGTCGGCGTTCGCGATCAGATCGGCATTCGTTACGGCTTCGGCGGGCAGAACACCGCGCACGAGCCCGCCACGCACAAGCCCCTCGACGGACGCCCACGAACCCGAGGCACGCCGCATGCCGCACGTCGCACGTCGCACGTCGAAAGGACGGACCGGCCATGAAGATCAGCCGCATCGAGACGTTCCTCGCGCCGCCGCGCTGGATGTTCGTACGGGTGGAGACCGATGAGGGCGTCGTCGGCTGGGGTGAGCCGGTGGTCGAAGGGCGGGCCGAGCCGGTCCGGGCGGCCGTGGAGGTGCTGGCCGAGTACCTCCTCGGCCAGGATCCGGCGCGCATCGAGGACCACTGGCAGGTCATGACCAAGGGCGGCTTCTACCGGGGCGGCCCCGTCCTGTCGTCCGCCGTCGCCGGCCTGGACCAGGCGCTGTGGGACATCAAGGGGAAGCGGCACGGCGTGCCCGTCCACCAGCTGCTGGGCGGGCCGGTCCGCGAGAAGATCCGCGCCTACGCATGGGTCGGCGGCGATGAGCCGCAGGCGATCCGCGATGCGGTCACCGCGCAGATCGAGGCGGGCTTCACCGCCGTCAAGATGAACGGCTGCGGCCGGATGAGCCCGGTGGCGACCCGCGCCGAGGTACGGGAATGTCTGCGCCGCGCCGAGACCGCACGCGAAGTCCTCGGCGAGGACCGGGACTTCGGCCTCGACTTCCACGGCCGGGTCTCCCCCGCCAACGCCCGCAGACTCCTCCCCCTGCTGGCCGAGCACGCGCCGATGTTCGTCGAGGAGCCCGTGCTGTCCGACTACATGCAAGCCCTCCCCGACCTCGTCAACGCCTCCAACATCCCCCTCGCACTCGGTGAACGTCTCTTCACCCGGCGAGAGTTCCTGGCTCCGCTGCAAGCCGGAGTCGCGATCCTCCAGCCGGATATCTCGCATGCGGGCGGCATCTCCGAGCTGCGCCGGATCGCCGCACTCGCGGAGGCGTACGGGGCGCAGCTCGCCCCGCACTGCCCGCTCGGCCCGGTCGCACTGGCCGCCAGCCTCCAAGTCGCGTTCACCACCCCGAACTTCCTCATCCAGGAGCAGTCCATCGGCATCCACTACAACCAGGGTGCCGAGCTGCTGGACTATGTCGCGGATCCGGAGCCGTTCCGTTTTCATGGCGGTTCGCTGCTGCGGACCGACCGCCCGGGGCTCGGTGTGGAGGTGGACGAGGCAGCCGTACGGGCGGCGGACGAGCGGGGGCATGCGTGGCGGAACCCGGTGTGGCGCTATGAGGACGGGGGGTTCGCCGAATGGTGACGGGCGGGACGGCGGACGGAGCCCGGTGGCCGTCCCCGGTGGCTGGTGGCTGGTGGTTAGTCGCCGCTGGCCGGTGGTTAGTGGCCGCTGCTCCCTGGATTCCGGACGCTAACCGGGGGATCTACGACGAACAGGCAGGTCATAGACACAACGGGGCGGTCGAATCACGCAGTGCACCCAGCACGCCTGCCGGCCCGGCCGGAATAATCGAAGGCACCACCCGCGTGCCCGAACGCCCCGCCCGCGCTGTACACACGCGGCGGGGAGCAGGAGAAAGCAGGAAACGCCATGGACTTCAGCACAGCGCTCCGGACCGAGCGGCTGGTCGCCATCATCCGCGGCCGGGACCCGGAGGCGTCCTTCCGCACGGTCATGGCACTCGCGGAGGCAGACATTCCGCTGATCGAGATCTCGCTCAGCGGAGCCGACGCGCTCACCGTCATCCGCCGGGCGCGTGCCGAGCTCGGCGATGCGGCCTGGCTCGGCGCGGGCACCGTCCTGACCGGTGACGACGCCCGGCGCGCCGCCGAGGCCGGGGCGAATCTCATCGTCACGCCCGGCCTGGGGGCAGGTCTTGAGGAGTCCGTACGCCAGGGGCTGCCGACGCTCGCGGGGGTGTTGACGCCGTCCGAGGTGATCGCGGCCGAGGCGTTGGGGGTGTCGGCGCTGAAGCTGTTCCCGGCGTCGGCCGGCGGGCCCGCGTATCTGCGGGCGCTCCGTGGCCCCTTCCCCGAGCTGCCGTTCGTGCCGGTGGGCGGGGTGGACGCGACCGTTGCCCAGGCGTACTTCGACGCCGGAGCGGTGGCGGTGGGCGTCGGCTCGCCCCTGGTCGGTGACGCGGCGGACGGCGGCGATCTGGACGAGCTGAGGAAGCGGGCCGCGGAGTTCAAGGCGGTGTGCGCACGGTGACGGGACGGGCGGCTGCCGGGGACGGGGGCACGCAACGGGGCGCGGAGACGCGACCGGGCGAGACAGCGCAACGAAGCGAGGCAGCGCAACGAGGCGGCGAGGCACAGCAAGGCGGCCCGGCCTCTCGTCCCGGGGCCGGCCCTCGCCATCCCCGCCTCCCCGGGCAACCGGGCCGCCCGGACGTCTTCACCTTCGGCGAGACCATGGTCGCCCTGCGCGGCAGCGGACCGCTGAAGCTCGGCGGCACCATGAACGTCTCCATCGCCGGCGCGGAGAGCAATGTCGCGATCGGCCTGGCCCGCCTCGGGCACGAGGTGCGCTGGGCGGGCGCGGTCGGCGAGGACGAGGCCGGACAGCTGGTGCTCCGTACGCTGCGTGCCGAGGGCGTCGAGGTGTCCGGCGCCTCGACCGACGCCGGTGCCCCCACCGGGCTGCTCCTCTTCGAGCCGCGGCTACCCGAGGTCACCCGGGTGCACTACTACCGCGCCGGATCGGCCGGCTCGCGGCTCACGGCAGACACGATCGAACGCGCCTTCTCAGCCGCCCCACCCCGCGTGCTGCACCTGACGGGCATCACCCCGTCCTTGAGCCCGACGGCTCGCTCGGCGGCTCGTCGGGCCCTCCAACTCGCCCGTCAGCACGACTCATTGACCTGCCTCGACGTCAACTTCCGCGCTCGACTGTGGACCACCGAGGAGGCCGCCACGGTCCTGCGTGAGTGGATTCCCTCCGTGGACGTCTTGATCGCCTCCGATGACGAGCTACCGCTGTGCCTGCCCGAAGGCACGGGCTGGGAGGGGAAAGACCAGAAGGGCACGGGCCGGGAGGGCACGGGAGGGGACCGCACCGGTGGAGAGGGCACAGGCAAAGACGGCGCAGGCGGGGACAGCCCAGGCGAAGACGGCAGAGGTGGGGACGGCCCAGGCGGGGACAGCGCAGCCGGACACGGCACAAGCGGAAGCCAAGCAGCCGCCGCCCCCCGTGCCGCCACCACCCCCCTCGCAGCCCAGGCCAAGCTCCTCCTGGACCTCGGCGTCGGCGAGGTGGTGGTCAAACTCGGCGCGGACGGGGCGACGGCCTTCACCGACGACGGCTGTCTGTACCACCAGCCCGCCAAGGCGGTACGGGCCGTGGACGCCGTGGGGGCCGGCGATGCCTTTGTGGCGGGCTATCTCTCCGCCCTGCTGGACGGCGAAGGGCCGGCCGGGCGCCTTGAGCGCGCCGTCACCACTGGCGCCTTCGCGGTCGCGTCCCACGGCGACTGGGAGGGCGCGCCGACCCGTCCGGAGCTGGGCATGCTGGGCGCGCCGCCCGGCACCGTCGTGCGCTGACCTGCGCCACGGCTAACCTGTGCGCATGCCTCGTTACGAATACCGGTGCCGCCCGTGTGGCTCCATCTTCGAGCTGAACCGGCCGATGGCCGAGTCCTCCGCCCCGGCCGTCTGCCCCGAAGGCCATGAGGACACCGTGAAGCTCCTCTCCACGGTCGCCGTCGGCGGCTCCGCATCCGCCCCGAGCGGTGGGGGCGGCGGGGGTGGCTGCTGCGGAGGCGGCTGCTGCGGCTAGGCACGTCTGCGGCCGGGCCACGGGCCGCGCCCTCGGGGCCGCTACCGCTTGCGCGCCAGCGTCACGCCGTCCGCGACGGTGAGCATCACCGCCTCCATCCGGTGGTCCGCCACGGCATGGTCGTTGAACGCCCTGATCGCCAGGGCCGACCCGGTCGCCGCCGGGTCGACGACCTCGCCGCGGAAGAGCACATTGTCCGCGACGATCAGTCCCCCGGGCCGCATCCGGGGTACCAGCTCTTCCCAGTAGGCGATATAGCCGGGCTTGTCCGCGTCGACATAGGCGAGGTCGATATGCGGCTCGGTCGGCATCGCCCGCAGCGTTTCCAGTGCGGGCGCGATCCGCAGCTCGATTCGGTCCGCGACTCCGGCCTTCGCCCATGTCTCCCGGCCGTACGCCGTCCACTCCTCGGACACATCACAGGTGATCAGTGTGCCGTCCGCGGGCAACGCCTGGGCCATGGACAGCGCCGAGAACCCGGTGAACGTCCCCACCTCGACGACGTGCCGAGCCCCGGTCAACCGCACCAGGAACGCGAGCAGCGGTCCCTGCTCCTCGGCGGACTGCATCCCGGCCGCCTCGGGGAACTTCTGATGTGTGAGCTCCACAATGTCGCGCTGCGCGGGGTTCAACGGCGGATTGTGGGCGAGGACGTATTCATACATCTCCGCGGTGATCGGCGTGCTCTTGGACTCAACCACTGCCTCTCCTCTTGATCAAGGACCGCGGTCTCGGCCGATCACCGGACGGTGCAGCCGACCGCCTCGGCGAGACTAACCGAGCTCCGACGCCACCAGCTGCTTTTCACCCCCTCCACGAGCCGTCACGCACAGGCCGTCAGGCGCTCCACAGCACCCCTCATCTGCCCCTTTCGTCATGTGCCCAGGTACCGCAACACCGCCAGGACTCGGCGTGAATACCCGGATGTGCCGATCAGATCGAGCTTGTCGAAGATCGCGTTGGCGTGTTTCTCCACGGCGCTCTGCGAGATGTGCAGCCGGACGGCGATCGCCGCGTTGGTATGTCCCTGTGCCATCTCTGCGAGCACCTCGCGTTCGCGTGCGGTGAGCGTGCCCAGCGGATCGGAGCGACGGCTGCGCGTCAGCAACTGCCGTACGACTTCGGGGTCGAAGGCCGCCTGACCGGCACCCACCCGCTCCAACGCGTCCAGGAACTCGTCCACCTGGACCACCCGGTCCTTGAGGAGATAGCCCACCCCCTCGCTGTCGTCGGTCAGCAGCTCCGTGGCATAGCGGCGCTCGACATACTGCGAGAGCACCAGCACGCCGACCTCGGGCCAGCGCTCGCGGATCTGCACGGCTGCCCGCAGCCCCTCATCGGTGTGGGTGGGCGGCATACGGACGTCCACGACCACCGCGTCCGGCTTCTCCCCTGTCTCCGCCGCGCGCTCCAGCACGGCGATCAGCTGATCGGCGTCACCGACCGCGGCGGCCACCTCGTGCCCCTCCTCGGCGAGGAGGCGCACCAGGCCCTCCCGTAGCAGGGTCGAATCGTCGGCAAGCACTACGCGCACGGCAGCTCCGCGGTGATGGTGGTCGGTCCGCCGGCCGGGCTGTCCACCCGGAACCGGCCGTCGAGGGCGGCGACCCGGCGGGCCAGCCCGAACAGGCCGCTGCCGGCGGAATCCGCGCCGCCCAGTCCGTCGTCCTCGATCCGCACGAGCACGGCGTCCTCGCCTTGGGCGACGCGGACGGTTATCAGCCCGGCACTCGAGTGCTTGACGGCGTTGGTGACTGCTTCGGAGACCACGAAGTAGGCGACCGTCGCCACGGCTGTCTCGGGCTCGGCGGTGAGTTCGTAGTCGAGGCGTACGGGGATGGCCGAGCGCTCGGCGACCATCTCCAAGGCGGCCCGCAGCCCCGCCTCGTCCAGCACCGTCGGATAGACCCGCCAGGCCACTTCGCGCAGCTCGGTCAGGGCCTGGCCGCTCTCTTCGTGGGCCTGGCGCAGGAGTTGCTCGGCGCGCTGCTCGTCCTGGCTGCGCAGGGCGCGGCCGAGCAGCATTCCGAGGGCCACCAGCCGCTGCTGCACGCCATCGTGCAGATCGCGCTCGATGCGGCGGCGCTCGTCATTGACCGCGGCGACGACGCCGGCGCGGCTGGTCGCCAACTGCTCGATGCGGCGCTCCAATTCCTCCTGGTGGCTCGGGCCGAGGTAACGCCGCGCCAGCTTGGTTTCGAGGTTGGCGACGCCGAATGTGCCCTGCAGGCTGAGGAAGAGAAGGAAGAGGCCGCCGATGCTCGCGATCGCGAGGGTGCCGGGATTGCGGACTTCGGACAGCAGCAGGATGAAGATCCAGGAGATGCCGTACGCCGCTCCGATCAGCGTCACGCTCAGGACGAGCGCGCCCAGCAGCCCCAACGCCCAGCGCAGCGACAGATATTGCAGGGCGCGGTGGTCGGCGTAGGCGTGCGAGGTGTCGGTCGTGATGTAGCTGCGGAGGCGGCGTCGGTTGGCCTCGGTCAGGGCACGCCCGCCGGCCGTCACGGGCTTGAGCACCGCGCGGCGGCCGCGCGGCCAGGCCAGGACGAGCAGCAGCGACAGGGCGGAGAGCGCGACGAAGGGGAGCTCGGCCACCGTGAACACGGCACCGAGCACCAGCCCTGTCGCCAGGCGCAATCCGCGCCGTGCAATTCCTAACATGATCAAAACGCTAGCCGCACCGCGCGCCCTCGCACACTGCGGAAAACCGCAGTCTTTTGTGCGGTGTACCGCAATGTGCCGGCGAGCGAGAATTCATAGCTTTAAAACATGATCGAGAGCATCGGAAGCACCGCACCCGGCTGGATCACCGACCTCATGGACGCGCTCGGCGCGCCCGGCGCGGGTCTGGCGATCGCAGCAGAAAATCTCTTCCCGCCGCTGCCGAGCGAGGTGATCCTGCCGCTGGCGGGCTTTGCGGCCAGCGGCGGCAGTATGCATCTGGCGTCCGCGCTCGCGTGGACGACCCTCGGCTCGGTGATCGGCGCCCTGGCGCTGTACGGCGTGGGCGCGTTGCTCGGCCGCGAGCGTACGGTCGCGATCGCGGCGCGGCTGCCGCTGGTCAGGGTCTCCGACATCGAGAAGACGGAGCGCTGGTTCCAGCGGCACGGGACGAAGGCGGTGTTCTTCGGCCGGATGATTCCCCTCTTCCGCAGCCTCATCTCGATACCCGCCGGCATCGAGCGCATGCCGATACCGGTCTTTCTCGCCCTGACCACTCTCGGCAGCCTGATCTGGAACGCGATCTTCGTCCTCGCCGGCTATCTGCTCGGCGAGAAGTGGGAGGAGGTGACGGGCTTTGTGGACGTCTATTCGAAGGTGGTCCTTGCGGCAGCCGCGCTGGCGGTGGCGGCCTTTGTCTCGGTGCGCGTCAGCCGGCGCGGCCCGGGGATGCGGCGCCGCGGATGAAGGCCCGCACGATCTCCTCGCCCGCGGCGACACCCCGCTCGTCGAGCGCCGTGACGTGCGGGGCCTGCCAGCCGGAGTCGGCCAGCTCGCCGTGGCCCGGCCGCCAGCCGCGGTCTGCGGCCAGCAGCAGATCGGCGTCGAGAAGGGAGTCACCGGCCGCGAGGATCTCGGACGCCCCGGTGCGGCGCGCCACCTCCGCCACGGCTGCGCTCTTGGTCAGCGGCTGCGGCACGGCATAGATCTTGCGGCCCTGCAGGGACACCGTCCAGCCACGTTCTTCCGCCCATCCCGTGAGGTCCTTGACCCAGGTTTCGGGCAGCAGCGGCCGCTCCACGACGAGATAGGCGAAGAGGTCCTCGGCGACGCGCTCCTTGAGCAGCCAGCCCGGGTCGGCGGTGCGCACGAGGTGCGTACGGATCTCGTCCAGGGGCGCGCAGCGCGAGGCGAGCCGCTCGGCGACCGTGCGCTGCCAGTCCGGGTCCGACTCGCCCCGTACGAGCAGGTGGCCGCCGTTGGCGCAGATGGCGAACTCCGGTGCCGGGCCGGGGAGATGGATACGCCCGTACTGCTCACGGGTGCGGGTGGTGGTCGGCACAAAGGTGGTGCTGCCGGCCAGTTCGGCGAGCAGCCCGGCGGCCGTCTCCGTCATATAGGACAGCGGCTTGCGCTCGTAGGTCTCGACGCACAGGAGCCGTGGGGCCTCGGCGTCGGGCATGGCAAGGCCCAGCGCGGCCGCCGAATAGATCAGGGTGCGGTCGAGGTCGCTGGCGACGATCGCGCTCATCAGGAGGTCACAGCCTTTCCGTCAGCACCCGTGGCCCCGCGAGTGAAGCGGGGGTGGATCAACCCGACACAGGTATAGGGCAGTTCGTCGACCTCTTCGACGGGCACACCCCGTTGTTCAGCCAGGAGGCGCACATGATCGAGATCGGCCCCGGCACCCCGCCGGGACAGGATCTTCCAGGGGACCCTGCGCAGCAGTACGCGCGTGGTCTCACCGACACCGGGCTTCACGAGATTGACGTCGTGGATGCCGTACTCCTCACTGATCCGTTCGACGGCCGCCCAGCCCTGCCAGGTGGGGGCCCGGTCGGCGGCGGCCAGTTCCTTCACCTCCGCGGCAACTTCGTCGGCGACCTCGTCGAAGCGGGCGCTGACCGCGTCCAGGAACGCGCGCGACGCATCGGCTGCGGCCAGCTCGCGGTAGAACTTGGCGCCGTGGAAGTCGTCCGGGCCCACGAGGTCGTCGCGCAGGACCGTGCGCGATATGAGGCCGGAGACGGTGGAGTTGAGGCAGGCGGACGGGATGAGGAAGTCGTCGCGGGTGCCATAGGTCTCGACGCAGCCGCCGGGGTCGGCGAGCACGGCGATCCGCGGGTCGAAGCCCGGGAAGTCCTCCAGGGCCTGGGCGAGTTCGCGGGTGATGGCGCCCTTGCCGGTCCAGCCGTCCACGAAGACGACGTCCGCCGGATCGTGATGGGCGGCCAGCCAGCGCAGCGCGGTGGTGTCGATGCCCCGGCCGCGGACGATCGAGACCGCGTAGTGCGGCAGGTCGAGGCCGTGTGCGTGCAGCGCCCAGCGGCGCATCAGCACCCCGACAGGGGTGCCGGCCCGCGCCAGCGACACCAGCACGGGCCGTTGGCTGCGTTCGGCGAGCACGGTCTCGGTGACGGTCCCGACAGCTCGCGCGATCCGGCTCGCGGAGGTCTGCAGCGCGCTGTGAAACAGCACCTGGTACTGCTCGCTCGGCTGGTATTCGACGGGCAGCGACTCGGCGTAGTGGGCGCCGCCGCGCTGAATCGCCTCCTCGCGCTCCTCGGTGGGCGCTTCCAGCGTGACGTCGGACAGGTCCTGCAGCAGCCAGCCGACCTCATCGGCGGCGTAGGAGGAGAAGGCGGGTCCGCGCAGCGGCTCGGGCAGGGGCATGGAGTGGGCCTGTGGTTGCGGGGCGTACGAGGGGATGACGGCGAGCAGCAGCCGGTCGGTGTGGGCGGCGAGACGGTCCAGCAGACCGCCGGCGGCGTGCAGCTCGGGGAGGTCGCCGTGCGAGTCCACGACGGCGACGATGGCGTCGAACCGGCGTTCCGGGTCGGTGCCGGCAGCGACGTTGTAGGCGTAGCGCTCCCCCGGCCCGTCGGCCGGACGGTCGTGGGCGGGGAAGGACAGCCGGGTCCGTATCGCGTAACCGGGGTCGTCCACGGCGAGCACGGGCGAGCGGGTGGTGGTCGAGAAATAGACGCCGGCGCCCGTGGTCGACGCGGCCGGCTGATCGATTCGCGGCGCGCGGGTGGCGCCCTCCTTCTCGGCGACCAGAGCGTCCAGGGCCTCGGCTATCCGCAGCGGCGCGTACATCAGCTCCTCGTTGCCGAGAACGAGGATGCGGCGGGCGCCGTCCAGGTGCTGGGCGATGCGGGCCGCCATGCCGGGCAGCCCGGCCTCCAGCCGCTCGCGATGTCCCGGTGTGAAGCCGTGCCGCCCGCCGTCCGGGATCCCGGCCGGCCAGTCGAGGTCGATACGCGTCACCTCCGCGCCACCGCTGCCGGCGGGCTCGGACGCACTCCCCGGGGCAGCCGCCGGTCCCTGTGCCGCACGGGCCTCGTGCTCGGCGACGAGTTCCTGGCCGCGGGTCAGAACGTCCTCGGGCAGGCCTACGCCGCCCGCGGCCAGCGCCACGAGATCGACGCGGGTGCCCAGCTCCGCCGCGAACTTCTCCAGACGGCTGCGGTCCGCGTCGGAGCGCATGTCGACCAGGGCGACGACCACGTACCGCTCGCGCGGGAAGTGTGCGTGCAGCGCCTTGATGGTGTTCAGGACGGTCCGGCCGGTGGAGAACTCGTCGTCGACGAGCACCAGCGGCCCGTCGCCGGCCAGGAGTTCGCGGTCCTCCGGGAGCAGCAGATGCGAGGTGGCGTGGCTGTGCTCCTCTTCGAATCCGCCCACTTGTGCCACGCCCGCCACGGGCCGGCGGGTGGAGTGCAGATAGGGCGCGAGTGCCAGCCCGTCGGCCACCGAGTGTCCCAGACCGGTGGCGGTCTCGGCGTAGCCCAGGACGACGGAGCGGGCGGCTGCCTCGTCACCCAGCAGCTCGCGCACCCTGCGCCCCAGCCCGAAGCCGGCGCCATGGACCACGCCCGGCCGCTGTGGCACGTGCTTGCCCAGCACGTTCGACACGAGCAGATGGGCCCGCTTGGGGTTGCGTCGCAACGCAAGGCCCAGCAGTTCCGGCAGCTCGTCCCCGCCGCTCAGCGAGACCCCGAGCCGACCGGCGACCCATTCTCCCGTCCACACCACGCGATTCGTCTCCTCCGTCGTACCGTTCATGTCGTTCGCCGCATGTCACGTCTGCGGCAGGCTCGCCGTCAGCAGCTCCACGAACCCGATGCCCTCCCGGGCGACCCCGAAAGCCTCGGCGCGCAGCAGGGTCCGCTCGGCCCAGGCGCGGTGCGGCTTCACCTCGTTCATCTTGTTCGTATAGGCGGAGCGCAGGACGCCGCCGTCGCACCGTTCGGGGCGCAGGATGTCAGCGGCGTCGCTGAACTCTTCATGGCTGACGACCGAGAGGGCATGCACCGGTGCGACATGCGAGGGGTGGATGCAGGTCTTTCCCTGCAGCCCGTTCGCGCGGTCCAGTTCGATCTCGCGCAGCAGGCCGTCCATGTCGTGCTCGATCAGGGCCGTACGCAATTCCTCGGCGCGTCCGAGGAACGGGCTGCGTCGCAGCTGTGGCTTGAACATGCGCTCGTGCAGTCGGAAGTACTCCCACACCGGGCCGGTGACCGTGAAGCCGGTGCCGTCCGCCCGTCCCAGCACATTCACCACGTCGGAGATCACGGAGGCGACGATATGGACGTCGTACGCCGTCATGTCGGGTGGTCTGCGCAGCCCATAGGCGGAGCAGAAGTCCGTGACACCGAGCCGCAGGGCGAGGACCCGGTCCCGGTATTTGTCGACGGTCCTGGCGATGCCCTGAAGGGTTTCGAACCGGCTCTCCAGATGCAGCAGCTGTGGGGATTCCAGCACCGGCATCGCGAACAGCCGTCGATCGCAGTCGGACTCTGCCGTGGTCAGCGCCTCAAGGAACGGGACTCCGCGCTCTTCGGTGAACTTCGGAAGTACGAATCCGGACAGCCTGCGCACGGTTGGGCCGAGTCTGCGCACCAGGTCCGGTATTTGACCGGGTGTGCGGACGCGGATGAACAGCAGCGGAAGGTCCGTGCCCGCGGCGGCCGCCTCGTCGAGCAGACCGAGCTGCCGTACGAGATTCTCCTCGCCGGCCTCGACATCCCCGTCCCCTATGGAATCTTCGAGGCACAGCACCATCGACTTCACGCCACGCCCGGCCTGCTTGAGGACATCGGCGGCGAGGCGCGGACGGGTCGCGGGGCTGTAGAGGGTGGCGCCGAGGGCGACCGCGAGCGTACGGGCCGGAGAGTCGGCGGTGAACTCCGCAGGCTCCTGGTGGAACAGTGTCTTCCGGATGTCGGGCGCAAGATGCCCAAAATGACGCATATAACTCCCCGTATACATGCGGGACCCGGGCACCCCCGCTGCGTCTCGCTGTCTGGATCCAGCCGGTAATCGTACGTGCGTGGGGGTGTGGTTAGTTCCCGCGTGCGTGAAAATCACGTAACCCGCATGAGGCGCCCAGATGTCCGGGATCGCGGCCCGCGCACGGCTCACAGGCCCCCGCGTTGTCCCTGCGACCACAGGGAAGGCAGGATTGCGGCATGACGCACGCGATGCTGAAAGGGTCGAACGTACCCCTCGATGCCACGGCTGTTCGGGCGGTCCTGCGCTGGACGCCCGGCGCCGGTGTCCCTGATGTCGACGCCTCGGCCCTGTTGGTGGGGCCCGACGGATGCGTGCGCTCCGACGAGGACTTCGTCTTCTACAACCAACCGCGGCACCCCAGCGGCCTGGTACGGCATCTGCCCAAGACCCGGGTCGCCGAGAGCGTGACCGACACCATCGAGGCGGACCTGGCCACCCTGGATACGTCGGTGGACCGGGTCGTACTGGCCGCATCGTCGGACGGCGGTGCGTTCGCGGGCGTAGCGGATCTGCGGGTTCTGCTGTACGACGCCGCGGAGGCTGAGGGCGAGCCGATCGCGATCTTCGACGTAGTGCCGGAGACCGGCGATGAGACGGCCCTGATCTGCGGGGAGTTGTACCGGCGCGCCGAGGGCTGGAAGTTCCGCGCCCTGGGGCAGGGGTACGAGAGCGGTCTGGTCGGCCTGGCGACCGAGTTCGGGATCTCGGTGGACGAGAACGCCGAGGCCGCCGGAAAGACCCCGCCGGCCTCGGAGGCACCCGTGTCGGCATCGCCCGGCACGGAACCCACGACGGCCATCGACCCGCCCGCCCAAAGCGAGCCGCCCTCCCCCGGCCCGGCCGGCAGCCCGTCCTCCCCCGCGGCCGGCAGCCCCGCCGCCTCCGTGCCGCCCGCCACCGGACCGTCCACCCCCACGACCCCGCCGCCGAGTACCTGGCCCGAAGAGGCCTCGGGCCCGCCGTCCGCGGCGGACCCGCAGACCTATCCGACGTCGGACCCCGATGCCGTCACCCAGCATGTGCCGGATGCGATGCCGGAGCCGTTCTCGGCCGCTCCGCTGCCGTCGGCCGCCGCGACGTCTGCGGGGCCCCCGCCCACGAGTGGCGGCTATGGCTACCCGCACAACGTTCCGCCACCGCCGGCGCAGCCCCCCGCCCAGCCCGCATACGGCTACCCGGGCCCGCCGCCCCAGTACCAGCCCCAGCCGTCCGCGTACGGCTATCCGCAGCCGCCGCAGCAACAGCAGCCGTATCCGGGCGCGACATACGGCTATCCGATGCAGCAGCAGCCCTTCGTGCCGGACCCGTCCTTCGTCCTGCCGCCCCAGGGCCCGCAGTTCCAGCGCCGTTAGGGAAGCCCCGGCGGCCGCCCGCCGACGGCGGCCGTCGGCGAAGGCGGTCCCCTCGGCGCGGGCGGCGCCGGCGGCTCACACCTTCGTCTTGTACCCCCGGCCCCACTGCAGCCCCCAGCCGTACAGCCGGTCGAGCTCCGCCTGGAAGCCGTAGACGTACTTCACCTCGCGGCGCACCGTCAGCTCGCCCTTGACGTTCTCGAGCATGAAGATGGCGCAGGACCGGGCCTGTGGCGCCCGCTCGTCGAGCTTGATCTCCATCCGCGGCCCGTTGCTCGGGTAGAGCGTCACGATCGCGTGCGTACGGTCGAACGCGGGCGTCCCGTCGTAGATGTAGACGAAGATCAGCAGCCGCTTGATCTCGTCGCGGTGGTCCATGTTGATGTACAGCGTCTCGCCGGACGGGGAGCCGAAGCGGTCATCGCCGCTGAGCTTCACGTAGGGCGCGGCGTTGAGATCGCCGAGGAAGTTGCCCAGCGGCTGCACCACGCCCTTGGTGCCGTCCTTGAGCTCGTACAGACAGGCCAGGTCCAGGTCGATCTTGACCACGGCCGGTCCCTGCGCCTGTACGACCTCGGGCTTGAACAGCTTGCCCGGGTGCCGCAGCAGGCTGCCCTTGCCCTGCCCGCCCCGCTCGTGGAGGTCCGAGGTCCGCATCTGCCAGTGCAGGTTGACCCGCAGATGCCCGGTGGCCGCCCCCTGCTTGGTCAGGGAGACGACCGGATTCCGCTTCGTCAGCTCGACGACGTACGACGCTCCACCACTGTCGAAATCAAATTTCGACGACGCGCCACCGCGCCACAGATTCCCCAGGAACGACACTTTCCCACCCCATTGCTCGGCCCCAACTACCGCGGGGCGGCCCGAGGTCTGTACCCCATGGCCGCCCCGCAGAGAGCGTTCCTCAATCAGCCCCGCGTCACACTCCGGACGCGACTTCCGACTTCGTCCCGCCTTCGGCCCCTGGTTTGCCATCGCGCTTGTTCTTCACCACGGAGGACCAGTAGGAGAGGGCGATCAGCACGACGCCGATCAGGCCGGTGATGACCTCGTGGATCTCGTACTTGATTGTGACGAGCAGGATGACCGCGAGCGCACCGATCGCGTAGTGAGCGCCGTGCTCCAGGTAGACGTATTCGTCCAGGGTCCCCTTGCGAACGAGGAAGACCGTCAGCGAACGGATGTACATCGCGCCGATGCCCAGACCCAGCGCCATCATGAAGATGTCGTTGGTGATGGCGAAGGCGCTGATGACACCGTCGAAGGAGAAGGACGCGTCGATGACCTCCAGGTAGAGGAACATGAAGAACGCGGCCTTGCCGGCCAGACCCACGGCCGCGCCGGTCCCGCCGCCCTTCTTCTCGGGAGTCGCCGCGGCGGCTTCCTCGCCCTCCTCCGCGTCCTCCAGCTTGTCCTCGAAGTAGCCGGAGATTCCGCCGACGACGAGATACGTGATGAGGCCGGCGACGCCGGACAGCAGGACGGTGGCGCTCTTGTCACCGCCGCCGTGCGCGACGTCGGTGGCCACCGTCATGGCGCTCACCAGCAGCACGACCAGCGCGATGATGATCGACAGCGTGTCGAGCTTGCCCAGTTTGGCCATGGGCCGCTCGATCCACGCCAGCCACTTGTAGTCGCGCTCCTCGAAGATGAAGTCGAGGAAGATCATCAGCAGGAACATTCCACCGAAGGCCGCGATGGCCGGGTGGGCGCTGGTGACCAGCTCCTCGTAGTGCGCCTTGTTGTTGATGGCGAGATCGACCGCTTCGATCGGCCCGATCTTCGCGGTGATCGCGACAATGACGACCGGGAACACCAGACGCATGCCGAATACCGCGACGAGGATGCCGACGGTCAGGAAGATCTTCTGCCAGAAGGCATTCATCTTGCGCAGGATGCCTGCGTTGATGACGGCGTTGTCGAAAGAGAGCGAGATCTCCAGGATGGACAGGATCCCGACAATCGCGAGCCCCTGCCACCCCCAGAGCACGCCCGCCAAGGCGAGGCCGAGCACCGTGATGGCGAACGACCAGCCAAAGGTTTTCAGGAGCACTGCCTACCCAATCCCTCGCTGTGTGGGTCCCCCGCGCGCAGCGCGCGGCGCTTTACGAAACGTTGACCCCGAAGTCTAGAGCGATGCCCCTCAGGCCCGACGCGTACCCCTGGCCTACCGCCCTGAACTTCCATTCGCCGTTGTAGCGATACACCTCGCCGAAGATCATCGCGGTCTCGCTGGAGGCGTCCTCGCTGAGGTCGTAACGGGCGAGTTCGGTGCCGTCGGCCTGATTGACGATACGGATGAAGGCATTGCTGACCTGGCCGAAGCTCTGACCGCGCAGCTCGGCGTCATGGATCGAGACCGGAAAGACGATCTTGTCGACCTGCTCGGGCACCTGGGAGAGGTCGACCAGGATCGACTCGTCGTCGCCCTCTCCCTCGCCGGTGAGGTTGTCTCCGGTGTGCTCGACGGAGCCCTCAGGGCTCTTGAGGTTGTTGTAGAAGACGAAGTACTCGTCCCCCAGCACCCGACCCGACTCGCACAGCAGCGCGCTGGCGTCGAGGTCGAACGGCGCTCCGGTCGTGGACCGTGNGTCGAGGTCGAACGGCGCTCCGGTCGTGGACCGTGCGTCCCAGCCGAGGCCGACCATGATCTGCGTGAGATTCGGAGCGGCCTTGGACAGGGAGACATTGCCCCCCTTGGCGAGCGTGACGCTCATCGTTCACTTCCTCCCCGGTGTCGGTGCGGGCCGCACCCGGGCGCGGCCCGTATCCCTGCAAGCGCGCCCGGCGCCGCACTCCCCGGACGGGGGCGTACGACGCCGGACGCGGTCGTTCTTCTGCCCGGGCAGCCACTGTCGCAGCGCCGCCCGGTCGGACGTCGACGATCAGATCTCGGTCCTGTCTCGGTCCTGTGTCGGTCCTGCCGATCAGACGTTGACGCCGAAGTCCTGCGCGATACCGCGCAGACCCGAGGCGTAGCCCTGGCCGATGGCCCGGAACTTCCACTCCGCACCGTTGCGGTACAGCTCGCCGAAGACCATGGCGGTCTCGGTCGAGGCGTCCTCGCTCAGGTCGTAGCGCGCCAGCTCATTGTTGTCGGCCTGGTTGACCACGCGGATGAACGCGTTACGGACCTGGCCGAAGCTCTGCTGGCGGGTCTCGGCGTCGTAGATCGACACCGGGAAGACGATCTTGGCGACATCGGCCGGGACACCGGCCAGATTCACCTTGATCTGCTCGTCGTCGCCTTCACCCTCGCCGGTGATGTTGTCGCCGGTGTGCTCGACCGAACCGTCCGGGCTCTTCAGGTTGTTGAAGAACACGAAATTCTGGTCGTTGGCCACCTTGCCCTGGTCGTTCGTCAGCAGGGCGCTGGCGTCCAGGTCGAAGTCCGTACCGGTGGTGGTACGCGCATCCCAGCCCAGACCGACGATGACGGCGGTCAGATTGGGGGCTTCCTTCGTCAGCGAGACGTTGCCGCCCTTGCTGAGGCTGACTCCCACGAGTCCTCCCATAGATTCGAGGGGTACGTAAAGATTTGCGCCCCCATCGTGCATGGCATCGGATCAACGAATTGATCCTAGTGACCGGTTCCCACCGATTGCAGATATCGCACCTGGATCACTGGCGGATTCGGCCGGCGGGACCAGCGGCGCCCGGGAGAGTGCGGCCGGCTCAGAGGGTCTCGAGGACCTTGACGTAGTCGTTCAGGTCGCGGGCGTCGGGCAGACCGTTGACGACCGTCCAGCGCACCACGCCGTCCTTGTCGATGACGAACGTGCCGCGCACCGCGCAGCCCTTCTCCTCGTCGAAGACGCCGTACGCCCGCGAGGCCTCGCCGTGCGGCCAGAAGTCCGACAGCAGCGGGTACTCCAGGCCCTCCTGCTCGGCGAAGATCCGCAGCGAGAACGGGGAGTCGTTGGAGACGGCCAGCAGCTGGACGTCGTCGTTGACGAACTTCGGCAGCTCGTCGCGGAGCGCGCACAGCTCACCGGTGCACACGCCGGTGAAGGCGAAGGGGTAGAAGAGGAGGACGACGGCCTTCTCGCCGCGGAAGTCGGAGAGCTTGACCAGCTCGCCGTGCTGGTTCTTCAGCTCGAAATCCGGAGCCTTCGTGCCGACCTCGATCGCCATGGGGTGGGTTCCCTTCCGCTCACGCTCAACAAGACGCGACCAACCCTACGCGCCGGGATGCACGGCCGGGGAACCCGTCCTGAACAGGACCGAGCCCCCTCCGAACAGGCCGGAGGGGGCTCGGTGACGAGTGTCGGGACGGTGCGGCTCAGCGCTTGGGCGTGACCAGGCGGCTGCCGGCCCAGTCCTTGCCCGCGTTGATGCTCTTGGTCTGGGACAGACCCGCGGTCTGCGCGGCCTCATTGATGTCGCTCGGCTCGACGTACCCGTCGCGGCCGGTCTTGGGGGTCAGCAGCCAGATCTGCCCGCCCTCGTCGACCAGCCCGATGGCGTCCACCAGCGCGTCCGTGAGGTCGCCGTCCTCGTCGCGGAACCACAACAGAACGACGTCGCAGACGTCGTCGTAGTCCTCGTCGACGAGTTCCTGGCCGATCACGGTCTCAATGCCTTCGCGGAGATCCTGATCGACGTCATCGTCGTAACCGATCTCCTGGACCACCTGTCCGGGCTCGAACCCCAGCCTGGCGGCAGGGTTGGTCCGCTCCTCCGCGTGGTCCGCGGTCGCGCTCACGGATTGCCTCCTGTCATGTTTCGGGAAATGCTCGGGGACCCCGCGCGTGCGCGGAGCTATTGAGGCGTAGTCCACACGGGCCGGGCGGATCGCGCAAGTACCCGGCGGTCCAGACCGCCGAAACGGTGACGTTTGGAGGCGTCTCGCCGCAACCACGACGCCCACAGGACAAGCTGAAGTGATTCACACCACAGCGTTCTGCGGGGTTTATCGGCTACTCACGCAGGACTGGTCCCTTCGGGGGGCGGACGGGGTCGTTCCGGATCCATTTTCGGGGGCCGCACGTCCGTACGCGAAGCACTTTCGACATGGGCGTATGGTTGCGATTTGGCCGACCTGAGAAATCGGCCTTTTGAGCGCCATCTCTCAGCGGGTGGTTACCCATCGGTAGAGGTGACGTATCCCTGTGGCTCGGTACACGATGGAAGACGGCGCGACACCAAGGCAGAGACAGCTTTCGTCCCGTGCGCAGCATCAAAGACTTGCAGAGCACGACACGAACCGAACACGAAGGAACAGCGTGGCTTCCGGATCCGATCGAAACCCGATCATCATTGGCGGCCTTCCCAGCCAGGTCCCGGACTTCGATCCCGAAGAGACCCAGGAATGGCTCGACTCGCTCGACGCTGCCGTCGATGAGCGAGGCCGGGAACGTGCCCGCTACCTCATGCTTCGTCTGATCGAGCGTGCCCGCGAGAAGCGCGTGGCCGTGCCCGAGATGCGCAGCACGGACTACGTCAACACCATCGCGACCAAGGACGAGCCGTTCTTCCCGGGCAACGAGGAGATCGAGCGCAAGGTCCTGAACGCGACCCGGTGGAACGCCGCCGTCATGGTCTCGCGCGCCCAGCGTCCGGGGATCGGCGTCGGCGGTCACATCGCCACCTTCGCCTCCTCCGCCTCCCTCTACGACGTGGGCTTCAACCACTTCTTCCGGGGCAAGGACGAGGGCGACGGCGGTGACCAGATCTTCTTCCAGGGCCACGCCTCGCCCGGTGTCTACGCCCGCGCGTTCCTCCTGGACCGACTGTCCGAGGGCCAGCTCGACGCCTTCCGCCAGGAGAAGTCCAAGGCCCCCAACGGCCTGTCCAGCTACCCGCACCCGCGGCTGATGCCGGACTTCTGGGAGTTCCCGACCGTCTCGATGGGCCTCGGCCCGCTCGGCGCGATCTACCAGGCGCGGATGAACCGCTACATGGAGGCGCGCGGCATCGCCGACACCTCCAAGTCGCACGTATGGGCCTACCTCGGCGACGGCGAGATGGACGAGCCCGAGTCGCTCGGCCAGCTGTCCATCGCCGCCCGTGAGGGCCTGGACAACCTGACCTTCGTCGTCAACTGCAACCTGCAGCGCCTGGACGGCCCGGTCCGCGGCAACGGCAAGATCATGCAGGAGCTGGAGTCGCAGTTCCGCGGTGCCGGCTGGAACGTCATCAAGCTGGTCTGGGACCGCAGCTGGGACCCGCTGCTCGCGCAGGACCGCGACGGCATCCTGGTCAACAAGCTCAACAGCACGCCCGACGGTCAGTTCCAGACCTACGCGACCGAGACCGGCGCGTACATCCGTCAGCACTTCTTCGGTGACGACCACCGCCTGCGCGCGATGGTCGAGAACATGACCGACGACCAGATCCTGCACCTGGGCCGCGGCGGTCACGACCACAAGAAGATCTACGCGGCGTATGCGGCGGCCAAGGCGCACAAGGGCCAGCCGACGGTGATCCTCGCGCAGACCGTCAAGGGCTGGACGCTCGGCCCGAACTTCGAGGGCCGCAACGCGACCCACCAGATGAAGAAGCTGACGGTCGAGGACCTCAAGGGCTTCCGTGACCGGCTGCACCTGCCGATCCCGGACAAGGACCTGGAGGACGGCCTGCCGCCGTACTACCACCCGGGCCGCAACTCCGAAGAGATCCAGTACATGCACGACCGCCGCAAGTCGCTGGGCGGCTATGTGCCCACCCGTGTCGTGCGCGCCAAGCCGCTGCCGCTGCCGGACGACAAGGCGTACGCGGGTGCCAAGAAGGGCTCGGGACAGCAGAAGATCGCCACGACCATGGCGTTCGTCCGTGTCCTGAAGGACCTCATGCGGGACAAGGAGATCGGCAAGCGCTTCGTGCCGATCGCGCCCGATGAGTACCGCACCTTCGGCATGGACGCGTTCTTCCCGTCGGCCAAGATCTACAACCCGCTGGGCCAGCAGTACGAGTCGGTCGACCGTGAACTGCTCCTGGCGTACAAGGAGTCGCCGACCGGTCAGATGCTGCACGACGGCATCACCGAGGCGGGCTGCACGGCCTCGCTGATCGCGGCGGGCTCCGCCTACGCCACGCACGGCGAGCCGCTGATCCCGGTCTATGTCTTCTACTCGATGTTCGGGTTCCAGCGCACCGGTGACCAGTTCTGGCAGATGGCCGACCAGCTCTCGCGCGGCTTCGTGCTCGGCGCGACCGCCGGCCGTACGACGCTGACCGGTGAGGGTCTGCAGCACGCCGACGGCCACTCCCAGCTGCTGGCCTCGACGAACCCGGCCTGTGTCGCCTACGACCCGGCCTACGGTTACGAGATCGCGCACATCGTCAAGGACGGTCTGCGGCGGATGTACGGCGAGCACGCCGAGGACATCTTCTACTACCTGACCGTCTACAACGAGCCGATCCTGCACCCGGCGGAGCCGGCCGACGTCGACGTCGAGGGCATCCTCAAGGGTCTGCACCGCGTCAAGCCCGGTGAGAAGGGCGAGCACACCGCCCAGATCCTCGCCTCGGGTGTCGCGGTGCCGTGGGCGATCGAGGCCCAGCAGATCCTCGCGGACGAGTGGAACGTCAAGGCCGATGTCTGGTCGGCGACGTCCTGGAACGAGCTGCGCCGCGACGCGGTGGAGGTCGAGGAGCACAACCTTCTGCACCCGGAGGAGGAGCAGCGCGTCCCGTATGTGACGCACAAGCTCCAGGGCGCCGAGGGCCCGAAGGTCGCGGTCTCGGACTGGATGCGTTCGGTTCCCGACCAGATCTCGCGCTGGGTTCCCGGCACGTACCAGTCCCTGGGCGCCGATGGCTTCGGTTTCGCGGACACCCGTGGTGCGGCCCGGCGCTTCTTCCACATCGACGCGCAGTCCATCGTCCTGAGCGTGCTCACCGAGCTCGCCAAGGAGGGCAAGATCGACCGGTCGCTGCTGAAGCAGGCGATCGACCGTTACCAGCTCCTGGACGTCACGGCCGCCGACGCGGGTGAGGCCGGCGGCGACGCCTGACCTCTCCGCGGCCTGCCGCCGCATCGCCTCCGCCGCGCCCCTCGACCAGCGTCCTTCGCCGGTCGGGGGGCGCGGTGGTGTGTGGTGGGGCGCGATGGTGCGTGAGGGGGTGTCCGCGGGCGCCCGGCTCAACGCTCCCAGACCTTGAACGCCCTTACCTGGTACGGCGATCGGGGCACCCAGCTGCCGCCGCCCGGGTAGGTGTCGAACTCGGCGGTCTCGGCGCATTCCACGCTCTGATACGTGGTGACCGGCCGGCCGGTGCGGTTGGCGAGTGAGGCCGCGCTGCTTCCCTCGGGCAGCGGGACGCAGCTCTCGATGTCGGTGTCGGAGAGCTCGTAGGTCCGCCGCTCGCCGCCGAAGTCGGCCTTCGGCCAGACGCACAGCTGGCCCGCCGCACAGTCGCCCGAGGCGGCACCGGTACGGCCGCCGGTGGCCGCGTGCGCGGCCGGGGTGCCGAGGGCGGGCGGGACGGCGAGCGCCGCGGTGAGTGCGGCGAGGCCGGTGATGAGCGCGGTGGTGTGGGACATACGCAGACGCATAGGAATCGCTCCCCCGTGGAGTACGACGATGGCGTCCCGCGGTGGGCCGGATGCCCGCGGCGGGTTCTTCGCTTCCGAGCTTTGCGAGGGCGCGGCGCGGTTGCCAAGGCCGTGGCGGAGGTCCCACCCGGATCAGGTATGTGGATATGCGGGACGGCTCGGAGCGGGGCCACGGGGCGCGGTGTTGACGCGGGCCGGGGTGGCGAGTGCGGGTGCGGAACCGTTCCTCCCGGGGCCTGCCGGGTATCGGTGTCCGGGGGTGGCGCCCAGGAGGCGGCAGGTCGGGCGGTTGGTTCCCCTGTTGGCTCATCCGGATGAGGGATTCGCCCCCGCGGCAGAGGCCAACTGCCGCCGGGCGTACGGCGGGTGGCTCGGGCAGCGGTCCGGAACAACCGGTTGACGGCACAGCGCGACGGCGCGCGGCCGGCCGAGGGATGCTCGGGCCGGCCG